>CBFGQI010000151.1:0-12125 GCA_965650885.1 uncultured Oxalobacteraceae bacterium | reverse complement strand
GCGCCGGCTTCCGACTTGGTCATGGTGACCGCGTTCAGCAGGGCTGCTTCGGTGTGCACCACGCGCATGCCGCGGCCGCCGCCGCCGCCAGCGGCCTTGATGATCACCGGATAGCCGACCTTGCGTGCAATTTGCACGATGGCTTTCGGGTCATCCGGCAGGGCGCCGTCGGAACCTGGCACGCACGGCACGCCAGCCTTGATCATCGCTTGCTTGGCCGACACCTTGTCGCCCATCATGCGGATCGAGTCGGCGCGCGGGCCGATGAAGACGAAACCGGATTTTTCCACGCGCTCGGCAAAGTCCGCATTCTCGGACAGGAAGCCATAACCAGGGTGGATCGCTTCCGCGTCGGTCACTTCGGCCGCGGAAATGATGGCCGGCATATTCAGGTAGGACTGGGCCGAAGGTGCGGGACCGATGCAGACGGATTCGTCGGCCAGCTTCACGTACTTGGCGTCACGGTCGGCCTCGGAGTGCACGACCACAGTCTTGATGCCCAGTTCGCGGCACGCGCGCTGGATGCGCAGGGCGATTTCGCCGCGATTGGCAATAAGGATTTTTTCAAACATGGCAGATTCGGTGTGGGATGAGTTGCTTGTGCTGGCCGCGGTCATGTCGTCGGCGGCCATGGCCCGGCTTTAGCCGATCACAAACAGTGGCTGGCCGAATTCGACCGGTTGGCCGTTCTCGACCAGGATCTGGGTGATGGTGCCGGACTTGTCGGCATCGATCTCGTTCAGCAGCTTCATCGCTTCGATGATGCACAGGGTATCGCCTTCCTTCACGGTGGCGCCCACTTCCACGAATGGAGGGTTGCCCGGGGCGGAAGCGCGGTAGAAGGTACCCACCATCGGGGACTTGACGACATGGCCGCTTGGTTCGGCGGCAGCCGGAGCGGCAGCGGCAGGCGCGGCCACCGGTGCGGCGACAGGAGCGGCAGCTGGCGCGTAGTGCGTCGGCACTTGCGGCGGCATCATCACTACCTGGTTTTGCGGCAGGCCACCGGACTTGACGATGCGAACCTTGCTTTCGCCTTCGGTCACTTCCAGTTCAGCGATGTCCGACTCTGCAACCAGGTCGATCAGCGTCTTCAGCTTGCGTAGATCCATGTTATTGGCTCCCTGTTCTATCTTGTTATGTTGACGGTTTCTGCGATGCCGCCTTGTGGGAGGCATCGTGTTAGATGCGCGCAGATCGCGGTAGATTAACTGCTTCTTAACGCAAAGTCGATGGCGAGACGATATCCCTCGATACCAAGCCCGCAGATCGTCCCCTGTGCGATTGCGCTGAGATAGGAATGGTGGCGGAACTCCTCCCGCCGATAAATATTCGATATATGTACTTCAATAAAAGGGATCGCCACGCCGGCCAGTGCATCGCGCAAGGCGACGCTGGTGTGGGTGTAGCCTCCCGGGTTGATGACGATGAAATCCACGCCTTCGTTGCGGGCGGCATGGATGCGGTCGATCAACCCACCTTCGTGGTTACTTTGGTAACAGGCTAGCTGCGCACCGGCTGCTTTGGCTTGTGCCTGCGCAGCCTGTTCTACGTCTGCCAGCGTGCTGGCGCCATAGGTTTCAGGCTCGCGCGTCCCCAACAAATTCAGGTTGGGGCCATTAAGAAGCAGCAGGTTCTTTGCCATGATTCCCTGACCATTTTCCGCGAAAGTTCCGCATTTTGCCGCCATCTACGAGCATTGGCAAGAGAAAATATCTATCGGGAAGTTAATAGAACGAGCGTGCTGAACTAGTTCAAGGCGGCCAGGTCGGCCTTCAGGTCGTCAAATTTCAGGCGCGCCAGATAGGTCTTTTTCACCGCGCCGTCAGCGCCGATCAGGACAGTGAAGGGCAGGCCGCCCTGGGTGTTGCCGAACTGCCGCGACAGCTCGGTACCGCTCATGCCGGCCACGTAGATGGGATAGGCGACTTTGACTTTCTGTGTGAATTCCGCAATATTCGAAGGCGAGTCGATGCCGATGCCGATCACCTGGATCTTTTTGCCCAGCTCGGAATTTTGCAGTTCGGACAGCTCCGGCATCTCTTCCACGCAGGGGGCGCACCACGGTGCCCAGAAGTTGACCAGCAGGGCCTTGCCTTGCCATTTCGACAGCGCTTCCTTCACGCCTTTGTCGTTCGGCAGGGTCTCGGCCAGCATGGCGGCCACCGGGCCGGTGACACCGGCGGGGGCGGTGGTGGTGATCGGGGCGGCGGCCTGTTGTTTATGCATGCCGTACCAGGCACCGGTGCCGGCGAACAGGACGGCAACCACGGCGTACATCAGGAATTTTTTCATTGTGCGGGGTGTGAGCTGTTGGTGAGGATGGAGCGCAATTCGGCGATGTCGGCGCGCAGCAGCTTGTCGCCGCTTTTCTTTTTCGCGCCGCGCAAGTCGTCCTGTTCATACAGTTCGACGTGCACGCCAGTGTTTTTCCACATGAAGCTGACCGTTTCGACGTCGTCGTAACGGGGGCCGCGGAAATGGGGCGATTCGGAAATTTCGAGTTGCAGGTTCTTGTTCAATAAGTAAATGTGGACTTCCTTGGCGCTGTCGACGAAGACTTGCAGGTGGATGTCGTCGTGCATGCCGGCGCTGCCGCCCAGGACCGAGCCGGTCAGGTAGGGCTGGTATTGTTCCAGCATTTCCATCACCTGCAAGGCCAGGCTGCGCAGGCGGAACAGGTGGGCGGGATGGGTGTCGGCGTTATACAGGGCGTGGTACAGGCGGACTTCCTCTTCGATCTGTTCGTTGTCGGGCAGGACGTCGGACAGGTCGCGGGCTTGCGATTCGCCGAGGATCTGGCGGGCGGCCTTGCGCTTGGCACTGCTGTAATCGGTGCCATCTTGCGCGATCATGCGCGCGGCGGCGGCGGCGATTTCGGTTTTGACTTCGGTGTTCATGGGTACATCATACCTAAAACCGGTAAACCGGGGTCTGACCCGAAGGGTCCGACCCCCCAACGGTACGGAAGTCTGCGGTTCTGGTTTTAGGCTGTTGATTTTCGCCGAAGATCAAAAGCGCACAACCCTTACCCCAGGCAGACGAACTGACGGGGTCTGACCCTTCGGGTCAGACCCCGGTTTACCGGTTTGAATCAGGTAAAATCCCACTCTTGATTCTTTTCCATCCCCACCATGCACATCCACATCCTCGGCATTTGCGGCACCTTCATGGGCGGACTTGCCGTCCTGGCAAAAGAAGCCGGCCACCGTGTCACCGGTTGCGACGCCAATGTCTATCCCCCGATGAGCACCCAGCTGGAAGCCCAGGGCATTGAGCTGATCCAGGGTTTCGGCCCCGAGCAGGTGGAATTGAACCCCGACCTCTACGTCATCGGCAACGTGGTTTCGCGCGGCAATCCCCTGATTGAAGAAATCATGAACCGCAACCTGCCGATGATCTCCGGCCCGCAATGGATCGGCGAACACATCCTGAAAGACAAATGGGTGCTGTCGGTCGCCGGCACGCACGGCAAGACCACCACCTCGGCCATGCTGGCCTGGATACTGGAGAGTGCCGGCTACGCGCCCGGCTTCCTGATCGGCGGCATCCCGCAGAACTTCGGCATCTCCGCCCGCCTTACCGGCCCCGGCGCCCAGTCCGAATTCTTCGTCATCGAAGCCGACGAATACGACACCGCCTTCTTCGACAAGCGCAGCAAGTTCGTGCACTACCATTCGAAAACAGCCATCCTGAACAACCTGGAATACGACCACGCCGACATCTTCCCCGACATTGGCGCCATCGAAACCCAGTTCCACCACCTGGTACGTACCGTGCCCGGCATCGGCCGCGTGATCGTCAATGCCGACGAAGCCAGCCTGCAGCGCGTGCTGAAACGCGGCTGCTGGAGCGAGAAGGAAACCTTCGGCAGCGCCGAAGACGCCGACTGGACCATGGCCGAACATGCCGATGGCAGCTTCGACGTCCTGTTCAAGGGCGCCAAGGCCGCCACCGTGAATTGGCAACTGACCGGCAGGCATAACCGTTCCAACGCCTTGGCCGCGATCGCCGCCGCGCGCCACGTGGGCGTGCCGATCGAGATTGCGGCCCAGGCACTGGACAGCTTCCAGAGCGTCAAGCGCCGCATGGAAGTGCGCGGCACCGTCAATGGCATCACCGTGTACGATGACTTCGCCCACCACCCGACTGCCATCGAAACCACGGTGGGCGGCCTGCGCCAGAAGCTGCGCGCGACCGGCGCCACCGGCCGCATCCTGGCCGTGCTGGAACCGCGTTCCAACACCATGAAGCTGGGCACCATGAAGGATGCGCTGCCGGGCAGCCTGAAAGAGGCCGACCTGGTATTCGGCTTCGGCAGTGAGCAAGCCCTGGGCTGGAAGCTGGGCGAAGCCTTGTCGCCGATGGGGGCCATCGCCTCCGCCTTCGACGACCTGGACCTGATGGTCAAGGCCATCGTTGCGGCAGCGCGCCCGGGCGACCATATCATTGTGATGAGCAATGGCGGCTTCGGCGGCGTCCACCAGAAATTGCTGGAGGCGCTGAAGTAATGATTTTGTACTTGCATGGCTTCCGTTCCTCGCCGCGGTCGATGAAGGCGCGGCTGACGGGGGAGCGGATGGCGCAGCTCGGCCGTAGCGATGAATTCCTGTGCCCCCAGCTGCCGGCCAGCCCCAGGCTGGCGATGGCGCTGGCTGTCGGCCTGGTCGCCGGCATCGCGCCCGAACGGCTCACGATCGTCGGCTCATCCCTGGGGGGCTATTACGCCACCTGGATGGCGGAACAATTGGGCTGCCGCGCCGTCCTGCTGAACCCCGCCGTGGTGCCGATGCTCGATCTCGACCAGCACGTCGGCGTCACCACCGCCTACCATTCGGACGAGCCATTCGAATTCAAGCGTGAATATATAGAGGAACTGAGGGCGCTGGCCGTGCCGCGCATTACGCGCCCGGAACGCTATTTCCTGCTCGCCTGCACCGGCGACGAGGTATTGGACTACCGCGACATGGTGGCCCACTACGCCGGCGCCACGCAGAAGGTGGTGCCGGGCAGCGACCATGCCATCAGCGAATACGCCGACTATCTGGATGAAGTCCTGGCATTTGGCGGCATCACGGGCGAGGTTCGATGAAAGGACAATCGCTGCGCCAGGCCAACTGGCACGGTCACGTGCTCGCGACAAATGCACCGCCCCCTTACCGCCACTGGCTCGCTGGCGGCGGCTCGCTGACCAACAAGCTGAAGGCGCACAGCAGCACCTTCCGCGTGCAATTGCTGCACCAGGATACGGCGATCTGCCTGGCCGACGAAGCCAATGCCATCGGCTACCACCGTCCCGGCCGCGTGTGGGAGAGGGAAGTCCTGCTGCGGTGTGATAATACGCCTGTCGTCTTCGCCCACACCGTGGTGCCGATGTCGGCGGATGCCTCGGACTGGCCGCTGTTCAGCGCCCTGGGCGAACGCTCGCTCGGCAGTACGCTGTTCGGCGACCCGCGCGTGCGGCGCGGCGGACTGGCTTTTGCGCGCTTGCGCGCCACGCATCCGCTGGCCCGCCGGGCCCGCGCCGCCCTGGCGGCCCAGGGCGCCGAGGTCCCGGACGATGCTTTATTGTATGCACGGCGTTGCCTGTACCAGCGCCGCGAAGGAACTTTGCTTGTGACCGAGGTCTTCCTGCCCGCGGTGCTCAAGCTCCACAGGAACAACGATCGATGAATGTATTTTTTGAAGAATCCGGCGATTTCAAGGTAGGCAGCGTGCTGTCGCAGGCGGGCGAGGCCTATCAGGTCGAAATGGCGAGCGGCAAGCGCAACAAGGTGAAAACCAAGGATGTGATGCTGCAGTTCGACAAGCCGTCGCCGGCCGAACTGATGGAACAGGCCAAGGCCATCGCCGCCGACGTCGACCTGGACTTCCTGTGGGAAGTGGCGGGGGAGGAGGAATTCGGTTTCGCCGAACTGGGCGCCGAATACTTCGGCCACGCGCCGCAGCCGGCGGAAGCGGCCGGCCTGATCCTGAGCCTGCATTCCGCGCCGATCTATTTCCACAAGAAAGGGCGGGGCCGCTACAAGAAGGCACCGGAGCAGACCCTGAAGGCCGCCCTGGCCGGCATCGAAAAGAAAAAACAGCAAGCCATCATCCAGGGCCAGTATGCCGACGAGCTGAAGGCGGGCAAGCTGCCGGCGTCGATGCAGAACATCGTCCAGCAGCTGTTGTTCAAGCCTGACAAGAACACCATCGAATACAAGGCGCTGGAGCAGGCGGCGAACGAAGCGCATACCACGCCGGCGCGCCTGATGCTGTCCACCGGCGGCATCAAATCGCCGAAGGATTTGCATATGTCGCGCTTCCTGTTCGAGAATTTCCCGAAAGGCCACGGTTTCCCCGACCTGCCGGTGCCGTCGGCGCCAGCCAAGCTGCCGCTGGCGGCGGTGGAAGCGTTCTCCATCGACGACGTGACCACCACCGAAATCGACGATGCCTTCTCCGTGGTGCACCAGCCCGATGGCAAGGTGCGCGTCGGCATCCACATCGCCGCGCCGGGCCTGGGCATCAAGCCCGACGATGCGATCGACAAGATTGCGCGCAGCCGCATGTCCACCGTGTATATGCCGGGCGACAAGATCACCATGCTGCCGGACGCGATTGTCGACGCCTTCACCCTGGCCGAGGGCAAGACTTGCCCGGCCCTGTCGCTGTATGCCGTGCTCGACCCGGCCGACTGGTCGGTGCTGTCGACCGAAACCAAGGCAGAACTGGTCCCGATCGCCAATAACCTGCGCCACAACACGCTCGATGAGCTGGTCAATGAGGAAACCCTGGCCAGCGGCGCGGGCGACTACCCGCGCAAGGCCGAACTGACCCTGCTGTGGGGCTGGGCCCAGCACCTGGAGCAGGGCCGCATGGTCAAGCGCGAAGCGTTCGGCCTGAGGCCGGAACAGAACAACCGGGTCGACTTCAACTTCTACGTGGAAGACGACGTGGTCACCATCAGCCGCCGCAAGCGCGGCGCGCCGCTGGACAAGATCGTCGCCGAACTGATGATCTTCGCCAACAGCACCTGGGGCAAATTGATGCACGACCACGGCGTGCCGGGCATTTACCGTACCCAGGGGCAGGGCGTGGGCGGCTGGGCCGCCAAGATGCAGGTGCGCATGATGACGCAGGCGGCGCCGCACCAGGGCCTGGGGGTGGACCAGTATGCCTGGTCGACCTCGCCGCTGCGCCGCTATACGGACCTGGTCAACCAATGGCAGATCCTGGCCTGCGCCTCGCATGGCGTGACGGCGCCGATGGTGGCGCCGTTCAAGCATAAGGATGCCAACCTGTTCGCCATCGTGTCGGCCTTCGATGCGGCCTATGCAGCCTACGCGGACTTCCAGTCGAATATGGAGCGCTACTGGTGCCTGCGCTGGCTGGGACAGCATGACGCGAAGGAAGTGGAGGCGGTGGTGCTGAAGGATGAAGTGCTGCGGCTGGCGGACATTCCGCTGATCGTGCGCCTGCCGGGCATGCCGGCGGTGGCGCGCGGCGCGCACGTCAAGCTGGATGTGCTGCGTTGGGATGAGGTGGATTTGACCATCGAGACGCGACTGCAGGAAGGGTCGGTGACCTTGCCGGCCGAGCCGGAGGCGGAATTGGACGAGGAAGAGGTGCCGGCCGATCCGGCGCAGCCGACCGAGGCGGATGCGGAGGAGGCCTCGCTGGCCAGCGAGACGGTGGTGACGGAACCGGGGCCGCAGTAAACACTTGGGGTGTCTGACCCTGCGGGTCAGACACCGGTTTACCGGTTTGTCGTAGAATGCAAACTCCCAAAAGCATCATCCAGAAGCCCAGCGCGTGAAGTATTTCAAAGAAAACCAGTTCCTTGTCATCGCCTCCGCCGTGTCGGTGGCGGTACACGCCGCGGCGCTGATGGTGCATTTCGTCGCCCCCAAAGCCTTCAAGGTCGAGCCGACCGACCCCGGCCTGGAAGTCATCCTGGTCAACGCCAAGCACGCCTCCAAGCCTTTGAAGGCCGACGCCCTGGCGCAAGCCAACCTCGACGGCGGCGGCAATGCCGACGCCGGCCGCGCCAAGTCCCCACTGCCCGACATGCGCCGCATGGACACCGGCGAAAGCATCAAGGCCTCCCAGCGCTACATGCAGGAACTGGAGGAACGCCAGAAAAACCTCCTGACCCAGCTGAAAAAGAGCCCGCTGTCCGCGCCCCCTGTGACGGAAAAGAAACAGACCGACCCGACCCGCACCGGCGCCGACCTGATCGAAAGCAGCAAGGCCATCGCCCGCATGGAAGCGGAAATCACGCAAACCATCGAGGACCAGAACAAACGCCCGAAAAAGACCATGATCACGCCCAGCACGCGTGAAGTGGGCTATGCGATGTATTACAAGACCTTCCAGCGCCGCGTGGAAGAAATCGGCACCCTGAACTTCCCGCAGAAGAACGGCAAGAAGATGTACGGCGAACTGGTGCTCTACATCCCGATCTTCATGGATGGCAGCATCTATATGAAAGAAGGCGGCATCCGCGTCGAGCGCAGTTCCGGCAACCCGGACCTGGACGCGGCGGCGGTCAACATCGTGCGGCGCGCTTCGCCGTTCGGCAAATTCCCGCCGAATATGCTGTCCAACGACCGTGACGACCTGTGGGTCATCATCACCACCTTCAAGTTCACCCGCGAGGAAAAGATGGAAGCCAACCTGACTGGCGGCGGCCAGTGATGGACAAGTATTGCGTCTTCGGCAATCCGATCGCCCATAGCAAATCGCCCGAAATCCACGCCGCCTACGCGGCCCAGACGGGCCAGCAACTGACTTACGAAAAACGCCTGGCGCCGGTCGACGGTTTTGCCGCTAGCGTGCGTGCCTTCATTGCCGAAGGCGGCAAGGGCGCCAACGTCACCGTGCCGTTCAAGCTCGAAGCGCACAAGCTGGCCGGCGCCCTGACCGTGCGGGCCCAGGCCGCGGGTGCCGTCAATACCCTGGTGTTCGGCGCCGACGGCAGCATCACCGGCGACAACACCGATGGCGCCGGCCTGGTGGCCGACATCGTGCGCAACGCCGGCGTACCGATTGCCGGCAAGCGCGTGCTCTTGCTGGGGGCCGGCGGCGCCGCGCGCGGCGTGGTGCTGCCGATCCTCGAACACCGCCCGGCGGCCCTGGTGATCGCCAACCGCACCGTGGCCACCGCCGAAGCGCTGGTCGAACAGTTCGGCGCGCTGGCGGGGCCAGGCGTGCTGTCGGCCTGCGGCTTTGCCGACGTGACCGGAGCCTTCGACATTGTCATCAACGCCACGTCGGCCAGCCTGAGCGCCGACCTGCCGCCGGTGCCGGCCAGTGCGTTTGCGCCCGGCGCGCTGGCGCTGGACATGATGTATGGCGCCAAGCCGACCGTCTTCATGGAATTTGCCGCCAGCCACGGCGCCGCCACCCGCGACGGCCTGGGCATGCTGGTCGAACAGGCCGCCGAAGCGTTTGAAGTGTGGCGTGGCGTGCGGCCGCGGACGGCCGGCGTGCTGCAGCAATTGCGCGCCAAGCTATGATCCGGAAGCTGAAGTGGTTCATCATCGTGCCGGTCGCGATTTTCCTCGCGGTGCAGCTGTATTTCTTCGTGCAGATCTGGTGGTGGGTCGACCATAATCCGACCATGACGGCCTTCATGCGCGAGCAGCAGGCGGCCATGCAGGAAAAGGACCCGAAGGCGCGCGTCAAGCAGATGTGGGTCGATTACAAGGCCATCTCGCCCAACCTGAAGCGCGCCATCATCGCTTCCGAAGACGCCAACTTCGCCGACCACGAGGGTGTGGACTGGGAGGCGGTGCAGAAGGCGTACGAGCACAATCAGCAAAAGAAGAAGAAAACCAAGGTCCATGGCGGTTCGACCATCACCCAGCAGCTGGCCAAGAACCTGTTCCTGTCCGGCTCGCGCAGCTACCTGCGCAAGGGCCAGGAGCTGATCATCACCTACATGCTCGAAATGCTGATGGATAAGCGCCGCATCTTCGAGATTTACCTGAACGTGGCCGAGTTTGGCCGCGGCATCTACGGTGCGGAAGCGGCAGCGCGCCACTACTACCGCATTCCGGCCGCGCGGCTGGGAGCGGAACAGGCGGCGCGGCTGGCGGTGATGCTGCCGCGTCCCCGCTATTATGATGCGCACCGCGAATCGGCTTACCTGGCGCGGCGCACCGGCATCATCCTGCGGCGTATGAATTCTGCGGAGCTACCATGAAACGTCAAAAAGGAATCAGCCTGATCGCAGTGGCGGTCGTCATGGGCGTGCTGGGCGCGGTGGCGGCGTTCGCCCTGATCTCGATGCGGCAGGAGCGCAACCTGTTCGCCGAAGGCTTGGACAAGGTGGGCGCGACAGCCGCCGCCGTGGCTGCACCGGCGGCCGCACCGGCGGCGCCCATGCGCAAATGTGTTATTGCTGGCAAGACCGTGATTTCCAATACCGAGTGCGCGGGCCAGGGCAAGGTGATCGAGATCCACGACACGCGCGGCATTGAAGCGCCGAAGGCACCGCCCAAGCCGGCGCCGGAACCGGTGCAGGGCGCGACTGACCGCGCGATCGAGCGGGCTACGCGCTAAAACCGGTAAGGCGGTCGGTTGGCCGCCCCGTCATGCCCTAGGGCCTGCGCCCCGGTCTGCAGGTTTACCGGTTTAAAAAAATTGCATCGGGAGGCTGGCAGCCGCCCCCCCTTTGCGGGTACACTTGCGAAGTTTTTTAGACCCCGCGCTCTACACCCCCTGTCCGGCTGAGATTGCCTATGATCAATGTTTTCGTTTTACAAAATGGCCGGCTCAACCAGGTGCCTATTGAGACGCGCGAAGACCTTGAACAAGTGGCACCGGTCTGGGTCGACCTGACCGATCCGACAGAAGACGAGCGCGCCTGGGTCAAGACCATCTACGGCGTGATCCTGCCCGGCGAAGATGAAGTCAAGGACATCGAAGCCTCCGCCCGCTACTACGAAGCGGAAAACGGCGACCTCCACCTGCGTACCGACTTCCTGCTGGAAGAAGACGACGGCCCGTCGCGCGTGGTCACCGTGGCGTTCATCCTCGCCAAGAAAATGCTGTTCTCGGTCCACACCGACGACTTGCCGGTATTCCGCCTGGTGCGCATGCGCGCCCGTTCGCGCCCCGGTTCGATCGCCGACTACATGGACGTGCTGCTCGACCTGTACGCCACCGATGCCGAATACTCCGCGGATGCGCTGGAAGGCATCTATATGAAGCTGGAAGAAGTCTCCGGCCGCGTGCTGCAGGAAGAATTCACCGACAAGGACGCAGCCGATGCCCTGAGCGCCATCGCGCACGAGGAAGACTTGAACGGCCGCATCCGCCGCAACATGATGGATACCCGCCGCGCAGTGTCCTTCCTGATGCGCGGCCGCCTGCTCAATTCCGACCAGTTCGAGGAAGCGCGCCAGATCCTGCGCGACATTGAATCGCTGGACGGCCACACGTCCTTCCTGTTCGACAAGATCAACTTCCTGATGGATGCCACCGTCGGCTTCATCAACATTAACCAGAACAAGATCATCAAGATCTTCTCGGTCGCCTCGGTGGCCTTCCTGCCGCCGACCCTGATCGCCTCGGTGTACGGCATGAACTTCGACATCCTGCCGGAACTGAAGTGGAATATGGGCTACCCGTGGGCCCTGGGCCTGATGTTGATCAGCGCCGTCGCACCCCTGCTGTACTTCCGCCGGCGCGGCTGGCTCAAGTAGGTGCGCCGGGCTCGGGTTGCGCCGGCGCCGGCTCGGCGCTGGCGCCGGCCGAGGCAATATGGCGTCCCACCAGGGCCACCCACCACGCATCAAACTTCTCCAGGGGCCAACTCAATGCCAGCGTGCCCAGCAGGGTGCACAGGAAGGTGAGCGCCAGCACGGTGGCCTGTGACGCCTGGACCCGCTGCAGCGCGAGGTAGCAGAAGGACGACGCCGAGGCGATGACCAGTATCTGGCTGAGGTAGATAGGGAAGCTGAGCCTGCCAAGCAGGGCGAAATAACGGTTGTCGAACCGGCGGTAAAGGCGCTGGCTTGCCATCGTCGCGAAGATCAGCCCGGCCGACCCGGCGGTATGGAGGCAAGTCTCCGCCACGTCGATGAAGTGGGCCGGCACCAGGCTTAGCCAAGCGTAGTAGCGGATCGGTTCGC
>CBFGQI010000150.1:0-12429 GCA_965650885.1 uncultured Oxalobacteraceae bacterium | reverse complement strand
TTTTTTGCTGGGGTTCCTTTTGGATTTCTGGCAAGATTTAGCGCAACACAATAAAAATTGGGGGTGCCGATGGTGCGGTTGTGGCTGAAACGTCTTGTCCTGGGCTTGCTGGCGCTGCTTCTGGTGGCAGTGCTGGGGTTATGGTTCTTCCTGCGCGGAAGCCTGGCCCAGCTCGACGGCAGGCGCAGCGCCACCGGCCTCACCGCCAGCGTCACCGTGACGCGCGACGACCAAGGCGTGCCTTCGATTGCCGGCAGCGACCGCAACGACGTCGCCTATGCCACCGGCTTCGTGCATGCGCAGGACCGCTTCTTCCAGATGGATCTGCTGCGCCGCATGCCGGCCGGCGAATTGTCGGAACTGTTTGGCGAAAAGGCCCTGGAAACGGACCGCTTCCACCGCCTGCACCGTTTCCGTGCCCGCGCCCTGCAAGCGGTGGCCGCCATGCCGGTGGCCGACCGCTTGCTGCTGGAACGCTATGTGGCCGGCGTCAACGATGGCTTGAATGCGTTGGGCAACCGGCCGTTCGAATATGGCCTGGTGGGCAGCAGCCCGCGCCCGTGGGCGTTGGAAGACTCCTTCCTGGTGGCCTGGGCGATGTATATTGACCTGCAAGTGACGGGCATTGGCCGCGAGCTGGCGCGCGGCTGGCTGAAAGAACACGCGAACCAGGAACAACTGGCCTTCCTGCTGCCCGACCGCAGCCAGTGGGATGCACCACTCGACGCCGACAGTCCGCCCAAGCCGGATGCGCCGATTCCGGTACGGGCGCCGGACTGGTGGGGCAAGGGCGTCGCGCAGGAACCCGCCACCCTGGCTGGCGCCAATGTCGTGGACGGGGTGGGGAGTAATAATTGGGCGCTGGCCGGCCAGCGCAGCCAAAGCGGGGGCGCCATCGTCTCGGACGATATGCACCTGGGGATCAAGCTGCCGAGCACCTGGTACCGTTTGTTGCTGCAAGTGCCGGGCCAGCATGGCAGCACGCGGCGCATCGTCGGCGTCAGCATCCCGGGCGTGCCGGCGGTGGTGGCGGGCAGCAATGGCCATGTGGCCTGGGGCTTCACCAACAGCTACGGCGACTACATCGACCTGGTGGAAGTGGCCACGGCGCGCGAGCGGCCCGGGCAAGTCAAGCTGCCGGGCGGCTGGGAAACGCCGGTCGTGCATGAGGAAACCATCCTGGTCAAGGGCGCACCGGCAGTGGCGTTGAAGGTGCGCGAAACCACGCTGGGGCCGGTGATGCAGGCCGGCGGGCGCGACTATGCGGTGCACTGGGTGGCGCACGAGTCCAGTGCCGTCAACCTGGCGCTGCGGCGGATGGAAGGGGTGGAAAGCGTGGACCAGGCGCTGGCCCTGGCGCCCAAAGTCGGCATGCCGGCGCAAAACCTGGTAGTGGGCGACAGTGCCGGCAATATCGGCTGGACCATTGCCGGTCCGATTCCGCAGCGCCCGCCGGCGCCGGTCGATGCCAGCTACCCCTTGTCGGCCAATGCCAGCACGCGCGGCTGGCAGGGCTTGCTGGCGGCAGCGGCCTATCCCGCGGTGCGCAACCCGCCGGCGGGCCAGCTGGTGACGGCCAACAGCCGCCAGCTGCTGGGGGCCGACGCGGCCAAGCTGGGCGACGGCGGCTTCGATCTTGGCGCGCGCGCCAGCCAGGCGCGCGACGGGCTGGCCGCGCTGGGCGGCAAGGCCAGCGAGCACGATGTGTATAGCGTGATGCTGGATGACCGCGCCCTGTTCATCGCGCCATGGCGTGAGCGTGCCCTGGCCGTGCTCGATGCCGAGGCGCTGCAGGGCAAGTCGCAGCGCGCCGAACTGGCGCGCCTGCTGAAGGACAACTGGAATGGCCGCGCCAGCGTGGATTCGGTGGCTTACCGCGCCAGCCGCGCCTTCATGTGGTCGCTCTATGAGTTGCTGTACGGCGGCGCCAACATCGAACTGGCCAAGCTGAACAAGGATGCCAATATGCGCGCCGCCTCCAGCCGCTGGCCGGTGGTGCTGGCGCGCCTGCTGGACGAACAGCCGGGCGGCTGGCTGCCGCAAGGCTACGCCAGCTGGAAGGCATTGCAGCTGGCGGCGCTCGACCGCGCCATCGAACACATGGCCAAGGATGGCAAGCCGCTGGCGGCCGCCACCTGGGGCGCGCGCAATACCGCCGCCATCGCCCATCCGATCGCCGGCGCCGTGCCGATGCTGCGCAACTGGCTCAGCGTGCCGCCCGACCAGTTGCCGGGCGATAGCAATATGCCGCGCGTGGCCGGCCCTGCCTTTGGGCAATCGGAACGCATGACCGTGTCGCCCGGGCGCGAAGAACTGGGCTTGTTCAATATGCCGGGCGGCCAGAGCGGCCATCCGCTCTCGCCATTCTTCCTGGCCGGCCATGCCGACTGGGTGGCGGGCAAGGCGACCCCGCTGTTGCCGGGGCCGCCGGCGCACAGCCTGACCTTCACCCGTTAGCGTGCCAGTGTAGCGTGCACCGCGCTTACTCCTGCCAAGCAAATCCTTATCGGCTATCCGCTATTTGGGTGCATAATGGCATTTCGACATGATGCAGGACCCCCCTATTGATGAGGCAAGCAATGATGAACGATTTTGCGGCCGCTTCCAGGGCCACGATGCAATTCCTGCGGCAGCGGCTTGGCTTCAAGCTGTGGATGGTGACCCGCACCGACGGGAATGACTGGATTGTGCTGTTTGCCGACGACCAGGGCTATGGCGTCAAGCCTGGCCAGGTGTATAGCTGGGCCGAATCGCTGTGCTCGCGCATGGTGGAAGGGCAGGGCCCCCACATTGCGCCCGATGTGGCGCGCGAACCGGGCTATGCCCAGGCCCCGGTCACGCAAAAGTTGACGGTGGGCGCCTATGTCGGCGTGCCGCTGCGCCGCGCCGACGGCACCCTGTTCGGCACCCTGTGTGCCATCGACCCGGAACCGCAGCCGGAGCGCATCCGTGAAGACCAGGACATGGTGGTACTGATGGGCGAACTGCTGGGCGGCCTGCTGGAGGCGGAGCTGGCCGGGACCGAAGCGGCGCGCAAGGCCGAGCGCGGCGATGTCGACAGCACGCGTGACGAATTGACAGGCTTGTACAACCGGCGCGGCTGGGACATGCTGGTGGTGCGCGAGGAAGAGCGCTGCCAGCGCTATGGCCATCCGGCTTGCGTGGTGTCGCTCGACCTGGACGATCTCAAGTTCTTCAACGACACCCAAGGCTATGCGTCGGGCGATGCGCTGTTGATCCGCTGCAGCAAGGCGCTGAAGGAAGTCACGCGCGGTTCCGACGTGGTGGCGCGCATGGGCGGCGACGAGTTCGCGATGCTGATGGTGGAATGCGATTACTTCGATGCCCAGGCCATGCTGCTGCGGGTGCAGGAAACGCTGGCCGGCTACGATGTGCGGGCGTCGATCGGCATGGCGATGCGCAAGCCCGGCATCGACATCGAGGAAGCCCTCGCGATTGCCGATGCCGAGATGTACCGCGCCAAGCGCTCACGCAAGGTGTTGAACTAAGTCTTCTTTCGCGGCGGGCTTGCCGCCTGCCGCGCGCCCCAGCCCGAACAGCGGCTGCATCAGCGGCACGCGGCGCACCACTTCAAACACGGCAAAGCTGATGGCCAGCGTCAGCACCACGATCAGCGTGCCTTCGATGGCCGGCGCCAGGCCGGCCGCACGCAAGCCCATCGCAAGGCAAACGATCAGGGTCTGGTGCAGGAGATAGACCGGGAACACGGCCCGGGTCAGGTAGCGCCGCTTCGCGCTGTCGAAATCCAGGTGGCGTTGCCCGAAGCCGCAGACGGCGACGATGCCGCTCCACTGGCACAAGGCATACACGGTGCGCGCCAGCGGCAGCCAGGTGCGCTGGAAGGGTTCATCCATGCCATTGAACCAGGCCACCGCGGCCCAGCTGGCAAGGAACAGCCCGAGTGCGGCGAAGCGGGCATCCTGCAGCCGCTGCCAGAACGCGCCCTGGCGCGCCATGGCGGCGCCGACCAGGAACATCGGCAGGCTCACGGCGTGGTTATGCCAGTCGGCTGTCAGGTTGTGCGTGTGCGGCCAGTGCGGCAGCAGCACGATGCGGCCCAGTGCCAGGAAGGCGACCGGCAGCACGAACAGCTTCCAGCCTTGCAGCTGGCGCATCAGCCAGGCGCCGGCGGCCTGCAGCCGCTGGCTGCCGATGGCAGCCAGCAGCAGGGTATACACCCACAGGTAAGGCAGGAACCACAAGTGGTTCCAGGTCGGCAGGTCGAGGCAGCCATTGTGGTCGCAGAAACCGTCGTAGGCGCGAACATACAGCTGCATGAAATCGAGATAGCTGCCCTGGTAGGCCACGTCGGATACCACTTCGAAATAGGCTTGCGGCGGCACGATGACGAACATGCCGAAGATGAGCGGCAGTAGCAGGCGCTTGCTGCGCTCCTTGGCCAGTCCCGCCCGGCCCAGCTTGTCGAGCAGGAAGGCTGCCGCGGCGCCGCCGATCAGGAACAGCAGCGACATGCGCCAGGGCGAGGACAGCATCATGAAGGGCTCGATGGCGTCGCTCGGGTGCGGCGCCTTGACGTGCCAGTCCCAGGTCACGTAATACATGCCGGTATGGTATAGAACCAGCAGGAAGAAGGCGGCGATGCGCAGCCAGTCGAGGAAGTAGAGGCGTTGGTTTTGCATGATGTTCAGGACAGCGGGTTGGGATGCACCCAGCTTAGGGGGGCCACCCGCTGCCAGGCCAGCACCGGGTGGCGAACGGCGCCTGGCTGGGACGAACGACATTTTTGGAATACCTTTCGCGCAAAAACGCAATGCGTTGTGCTGAATATATATCGTACAATCTGGCGAAAAAAAAGGAGACCATTGATGAAACGCCGTCTACTTCTGAAACAATTGGCTGCCGGCGCGCCAGCCCTTGCGTTGGCCGGATATGCGGGTGCTGCCGAACTGGCGCAAGCAGGCGGGCGCGAACCGTTGGCTGCCGGCCCCTTCAGCGCCGACTGGAATTCCCTCGCGGCATATGAAACGCCGGAATGGTTCCGCAAAGCGAAGTTCGGCCTGTGGGCGCACTGGGGGCCGCAGTGCCAAGCGGAATTCGGCGACTGGTATGCACGCTTTATGTATGTCGAGGGGAGCGACGCCTATCGGCATCACCTGCAGAAGTATGGCCATCCTTCCGAATTCGGCTTCAAGGACGTCATCCAGCAATGGAAGGCGGACCAGTGGGATCCCGATGAACTGGTTGCGCTGTATAAGAAGGCGGGCGCCAGGTACTTTGTCGCCATGGCGAATCACCACGACAACATGGACCTTTACGACAGCAAGTACCAGCCGGCCTGGAATAGCACGCGCATCGGCCCCAGGCGCGACCTGATCGCCGGTTGGAGCCAGGCAGCGCGCAAGCACGGCCTGCGTTTCGGTGTCAGCGTCCACGCGACCCATGCCTGGACCTGGTACGAAGTGGCGCAACGCGCGGACAAAGCCGGCCCGCTGGCCGGCGTCCGCTACGACGGTACCTTGACCAAGGCGGATGGCAAGGGGAAATGGTGGGAAGGCATGGACCCGCAGGAGCTCTACGCCCAGGACCATGCGCTGAGCCAGAACAGCGCCGACAATGGCTTCATCCACCGGCAATGGGATTGGGGCAATGGCGCTGCCACCCCGTCCAGCGAATACTGCGCGAAATTCCAGGACAGGACGATCGACCTGATCAACCGGTATGACCCGGACCTGGTCTATTTCGACGATACCGCCTTGCCGCTGTGGCCGGCCAGCGCGGCGGGTCTTCGCATCGCGGCGCATATGTACAACCGCAGCATTGCGCGGCATGGGCGCAACGAGGCCGTCATCAATGGCAAGATCCTGAATGCGCAACAGCGCAAGTGCATGGTGTGGGACATCGAGCGCGGCCAGAGCAATGAGATTGAACCGCTGCCGTGGCAAACCTGCACCTGCATCGGTGGCTGGCATTATGACCAGCGGATCTACGCAGGCAAGGGCTATAAGAGTGCCAAGACTGTCGTGCATACGCTGATCGACGTGGTCAGCAAGAACGGCAACCTGCTGCTGAATGTGCCGGTGCGCGGCAACGGGACGATCGATCAGCAGGAGCGCGCCATTGTCGAGGAAATCGGGCGCTGGATGTCGGTAAACAGCGACGGCATTTACGACAGCACACCATGGGCAGTGTTCGGCGAAGGGCCGGTAATGGCGTCGGCCGCCCCCCTGTCTTTCCAAGGCTTCAATGAGGGAAAGAACAAACCCTTCACGTCCGCGGATATCCGCTTTACCGCCAAGGATGGCGCGGTCTACGCTTTCGTCATGGGGTGGCCGGCGGAAGGGAAGGTCCTGATCAGGTCCATGCGCGCCGGCGGCGGTTACCTGAAGAAGAATGTGTCCCGCGTCGAATTGGTGGGCAATGGGCAGGCATTGGCTTTCAAGCAGGCCGCAGATGGCTTGCAAGTGACGCTTCCCGGCAGCGCACCCGCACTGCCTTATGCATTCGCCCTGAAGATTGTTTGAATCTGGAGAGATGAAGATGTTGAAACGCATACCTGGCCTGCTTGCGGGCGCGGCCCTGTTGTCGTTGACGGCAGCCTGGATGTTTCCCACGGCATCGTTTGCGCAAGGCGGCAGCCAGGCCGTCGCGGAGAAGGAGCAAGCAACGCGTATCGATTGGTGGCGCAAGGCGCGCTTCGGCATGTTCATCCACTGGGGCCTGTACGCCATCCCCGGCCGGGGCGAATGGGTGCAATGGGACGAGCAGATCCCCACGCGCGAATATGCGAAACTGGCCAACGAGTTCAATCCGGCCGGCTTCAATCCCGATGGCTGGGCCGAGCTGGCGAAAGCGGCCGGCATGAAGTACATGGTGTTCACGTCCCGTCATCACGATGGTTTTGCCATGTTCGACGATGGGGCGAACCCTTACACCAGCGTGAACACGGCCGCCAAGCGCGACTTCGTGGCGGACTATGTCAAGGCGGCGCGCCAGGCGGGCATGGGCGTGGGCCTGTATTACTCGCCGCTGGACTGGCGCTTCCCGGGCTACGTCATGCCGGACCTGCAGCGCGACAGCGCGGAGGCAATGCGTGAGCAGTACCATCGGCAGATGGAAAAGCTGTTGAGCAATTACGGCAAGATCGACCTGTTGTGGTTCGACGGCGGCGAAACCGACTGGCTCAGCTTCGGTGGCGACTGGAAAATCGCGCAATGGGCGAAACGTCCGGCGGGCGAGCATTACAAGGGCGGCTTCAGCTGGCAGCACGACAAGGTGAACGCCATGCTGCGACGCCTGCAGCCGCAGGCAATCTACAACGGCCGCGCCGACATGCAGGAAGACTTCCACTCGCGCGAAGGCGACGGCGCGCTGGGCGACTTCGACAACCAGCACCCGTGGGAGCTGTGCACGACCATCGCCGGTGCCTGGGGCTACCAGCCGAACATGCAGCCCAAGCCGCTCAAGCATTACATCCAGCTGCTGGCCAAGGTGGCGGGGCGCGACGGCAACCTGTTGCTGAACGTCGGCCCGGACCGCAACGGGCGCATCGACCCCGCGCAAGCAGCCCGCCTGCGCGAAATCGGCGCCTGGCTGGGCAAATACGGCGAGAGCATCTACGGCACGCGCGGCGGGCCTTTCCTGCCGGGCGAGTATGGCGCGTCCACGCGCCAGGGCAAGACCATCTATGTGCACGTCCTGCAATGGCCGGGGGACAAACTGGTGTTGCCCGCCATTCCGGCCAGGATCGTGAAGGCGTCCGTGCTGGGCGGCGGCGCGGCGCGCTTCGCGCAGACCGCACACGGCACCGAGCTGTCCGTGGCGCCCGCGGCGCGCAATGAAATGGACACGATTGTCGCGCTGCAGCTGGATGTGGCAGCGGAGAGCTTGCCGGTCAAGTGACCTGACGCGCCAATGCGTGCACGACGTCGGCCTTGAAGTTGCGGCCGAGTGGCACCAGGGCGCCGTCGCGAAGCACCAGTTGGCCGCGCTGGTCGATCTTCTCCACCAGCGACAGCCGGACGGCGGCGCGGCGGTGGCAACGCACGAAGCCATCGCCCAGGTTGCACAGCAGGTCGGTGAGCGTCTGGCGCAGCAGCGGGGCGCCCTGGGCAGTATGCAGCGCGACATAATTGTCGGCGGTCTCGATCCATTGGATGTCGGCGACCGGCACCACGCGTGTGCCGCCGCGCTCGGTGACCAGCAGTTGCCGTAGCGGCGCCCCGGGCGGCACGGCGGGTGCGGCGGGCCGGGCCAGCGGCGCAGGCTCCTGCCGCATCGCCAGACGCTCGCGCAGGCGGTGCATGGCACGCTGCAGGCGGCTGGCATCGAACGGCTTGAGCAGGTAGTCGATCGCGTTGGCGTCGAAGGCCGGCACCGCGTATGCGTCGAAGGCGGTGGCGAAGACCACCAGCGGCCCGGGCTGGGGCAGGGAAGCGGCGACTTCCAGCCCGCTGACCTCGGGCATCTGCACGTCGAGGAAGATGGCATCCGGGCCGAAACTGTCGACTTTTTCCAAGGCTTCCACGCCGTCGCGCGCTTCTTCGATAGCAGTCACGCCGGCCTCCTGGGCCAGCATGCGGCGCAGCTTGTCGCGCGCGGGCCGTTCGTCGTCGACGATCAGGATACGCATGGCAGCCTCATTTCCGCGCGCACGCCCACCGGCTCCAGCTGCACCAGCTGCAGGCTGGCGCGGTCACCGTACAACGCTTGCAGCCGCTCGCGCAAATTGCGTATGCCGATGCCGCTCGTGGTGGCTGCCGGCCCGGCGGCGCCCGAGGCGCCTGCCGTGTCCGCCGGCTGCGCCGGGGCCAGACGGCCCGCGTCGTCGCTGACCGCAAGCAGCAAGCCGTCGCCGTCGCGCCGGGCGCTGATGGCGATGTGCGTCACGCCGCGCCGCCGCTCGACGGTGTGCTTGAACACGTTCTCCAGCAAGGGCTGCATGCTCATCACCGGCACCAGGCAGTCGCCGCAAGTTGCATCGATCTCCCACGCAATGTGCACGCGGTCGGCGAAGCGCTCCTCCATCAGCCGCGCATAGCCGCGCAGCAGGCGCAGTTCGGTCGATAAAGGCGCCTGCTGCTGCCCGCTGACGTCCAGGGTGGCGCGCAGCACCTCGGCCAGCTGTACCAGGGTGGCATCGGCGCGCTCCACGTCCGAGTGCATCAGCGACGAAATGGTATTCAGCGCATTGAACAGGAAGTGCGGCTGCATCTGCTGCGTCAGCTGGTACAGCTGGGCCGTGCGCAATTGGGCATTGGCTTGCTCTGCCGCGCGAAAGGACAGCACGCCGAAGGCGATCAGGGTGAAAATGACCGCGAAGATCGAGATCTTCACGTTCTCGTAAAGGAAGGTCGCAGCCCAAGGCTCGTGATCGTAGGTCAGTCCAAGCAAGGCATACACACCGTGGCGGATGCCGAACGCCAGCGGCGTAAACAAGGCCCACCACACCGGCAGCCACAGCGCCTGGCGCGCGAACCAGCGCGCCGGCGTCGCCAGCAGCCCGTCGTAGCGCCGCGTGCCCAGCCGCTGCATGGCCAGCAGCAGCGTGGCCACCGCCATCGACGAAGACTCCCACAGGAAAGGCTGCCACAGCGGCCCCTCATCATGGCGCAGGAAGTCCTGCACCGCCGTCGCCACCATCAGGGCCCAGAACAGCAGCCAGGCCACGGCCAGGGAAAGGATGGCGCGCCGGTTCATTTCTTCTGGTGCCGCGCTTCGACGAGATCGATTTCGCGCACCAGCTTGCGCGCCGTTTCGTCGGAAATGTGGTGGTGGCGCGCCAGTTCGAAAATCGCCTGGCGTTCGGCCTGCATGGCCGCCAGGCGCAAATCGCGCTCGGCGCGGTCCAGCTGGCGGAAGTGTTCCTTGTTCCGGTCCTCCGCCGACCAGGCCACGTTCAGGCGGTGCTCGTATAGCGCGATCACCCGCGCCGCAGCCTGGGGCAGCACGTCAGGATGATGGCCTTCGGCCAGGGCCAGCTCGGCGCGCTCGATCGCGGCGATGGCCGCCGCCGCGGCCTGGCGCCGCGCCATGTCTTCCTGCTGGCGATCGGCCGGCTCTTCCGGGAAGTGCATGCCGCCCAGCAGGCGCGGCAAGCCGATGCTGGCGGCCAGCAGGGAAATCAGGATCACCGAACTGGCCAGCAGGATGGTCAGGTCGCGCGCCGGGAATGGTGCGCCGTCCGGCATCGTGAGGGGCAAGGTCAGCACGCCGGCCAGCGTGATGGCGCCGCGCGCGCCGGCCAGGGCCGTCGCCAGCAGCAGCCGCCAGTGCGGCTTGCCTGCCGCCGCGCTGCCGCGCGCCCGCCAGGCGCGCCGGTACAGCGTCACCCGCAGCGTGGCCCATACCCACACGAAGCGCAGCGCAATCAGGCCGAAGCTGATGGCGAAGGCATACAGCACCAGCCACCACGGATTCAGGTGGCCGCTCTGCTCCAGCGACTCGCTGGCGCCGCGCAGGATGTCGGGCAATTGCTCGCCCAGCAGCACGAACATCACGCCGTTCAGGGTGAACTGCACCGTATCCCACACGGCGGTGCGCTGGATGCGGGTGGCGGCCAGGGCCTGGCCGCCCAGTTCCACATAGCTCATGGTGATGCCGGCCGAGACCGCGGCCAGGATGCCGGACGCGTGCATGCGCTCGGCCACCAGGTAGGCGCCGAAAGGGATCAGCAGGCTGACCAGGATGGGCGAACCGGACGGCTCGCCATAGCGTGCCGTGAGCCGGCCCTGCAGCCATGCCACGGCCAGGGTCACGCCGACCCCGGCGGCGATGCCGGCCGCTGCCAGCCAGACGAAGGTGAGCGATGCGCCGGTCAGCGAGAAGCTGCCGGTCAGCGCCGCCGCCACGGCGAAACGGAAGCACACCAGGCCACTGGCATCGTTCAGCAGCGCTTCGCCTTCCAGGATGTGCATCAGGCGCTTGGGGATCGGCGCACGCGACGCGATCGAGGCGACTGCGATCGGGTCGGTAGGCGACAGGATGGCCGCCAGCGCGAAGGCCACCGGCAGCGGCATGGCGGGAATCATCCAGTGGATGAAATAGCCCGCGCCCAGCACCGTGAAAATCACCAGCCCCAGGGCCAGTTCCAGGATCACTACGCGGTCGCGCAACAAGCCCGTGTTCGGGATGCGCCAGCCATCGAGGAACAGCAAGGGCGGGATGAACAGCAGGAAGAACAGTTCGGGGTCGAGCTGGATACCGTGGCCGGACCATGCCGCGATGCCCGCGCCCAGGCCGATCTGGACCAGGGGGAGGGGAAGGCCGGCAGGCAGCATCCGCTTCAGGTAGGCGCTGGCGATCACCGCCAGCAGCATGGCCAACACTATCTCGATAGAATCCATGCGGGCATTATAGGGGCAACGTCGGTAGCAATTGAAAAACTACTTGTCAGTCCGGATAGCGCCTGTCATAATCACGCCTCCCAAGCGGGAATAGCTCAGTTGGTAGAGCGCAACCTTGCCAAGGTTGAGGTCGAGGGTTCGAGACCCTTTTCCCGCTCCAGAATTCCAGGAAGGACGCCCAAGGGCGTCCTTTTTTTGTTGTTTCTGCCCCTCATCGCTCGCGGTTGTCAAACAAAGGCCGGTATACTGCTGAAACATTCCATACCAACTGGAATGCCTGTTCAAGAAGATTGGAGCGATAGATGAATTCCGTTCAACAAGAAGTTGACGAGCGCAGTAACCTGACCAACTCCAACAAGTTTGAGTTGCTGCTGTTCCGCCTCGGCGTCGACAGCACCAGCGGCAACTCCGAACTGTACGGCATCAACGTCTTCAAGATCCGCGAGATCGTGGCGATGCCGACGGTGACCGCCGTCGCGGGCTCGGAGCCGCACATGCTGGGCGTGGTCAACCTGCGCGGCCAGATCATTCCCGTGATGGACTTGCCCGGCATCGTCGGCGTCAAGCCCAAGACGGGCCTGAACATCATGCTGGTGACCGAATTCGCCCGCACCACGCAAGCGTTCGCCGTGGAGTCGGTGGACGAGATCGTGCGCCTGGACTGGAGCCAGGTGCTGAGCGCGGAAGGCAGCCACGGCGGCGGCATGGTGACCTCCATCGCGCGCGTCGATGGCGACGTGCAGAACACCCGCCTGGCGCAGGTGCTGGACGTGGAAACCATCCTGCGCAACCTGACCCCGAGCGACCATAAGGACATCGACGAAGCGACCATCGGCAAGCTGCCGCTGAAGCCAGGCACCTTCATCCTGGCGGCCGACGATTCCGTGGTGGCGCGCAACCTGATCGAGCGCGGCCTGGAAGCGATGAACGCGCCCTACGTGATGCTGAAGACCGGCAAGGAAGCCTGGGATAAGCTGAACCACATCGCCGATGGCTGCAAGGCCGAAGGCATCAACGTGGAAGACCGCGTGGCCCTGGTGCTGACCGACCTGGAAATGCCGGAGATGGATGGCTTCACGCTGACCCGCCTGGTGAAGCAGGATGC
>CBFGQI010000149.1:0-12480 GCA_965650885.1 uncultured Oxalobacteraceae bacterium | reverse complement strand
CAACCAACACCGTTAAAACCGGCACACCGGGGTCAGGCCCTGAGGGCCTGACCCCGCCTTACCGGTTTTGACTTGGGGTGGGTTCTAGGCTTTTGACTTTCGACGAAGATCAAAGGCGTACAACCAACACCGTTAAAACCGGCACACCGGGGTCAGGCCCTGAGGGCCTGACCCCCGCCTTACCGGTTGACTGGTTCCAACCATCTCAAATAAGAGGGCATTTCCCAAGCTATTCCACCGATTGTTACCCTCGTGCATCGTCAATAATTTGACCATGTGCGAATCAGCAGGAGTAGCTGGAAATGAACGTCAAAAAATTTACCGCCCCCACATCGCGTGAAGCCTTGCGCAAGGTACGCGAAGCGTTGGGCCCGGATGCGGTGATCCTGTCCAACCGCGCCGTCGATGGCACGGTCGAAATCCTCGCCCTGGCCGGCGACGATGCCGCCTCCCTTGCCCCGCACTCCGCCGATTCCCCCATGTCCGCGCCCGCGCCGCAGCTGGACCTGGCACCCGCCCAGCCGCCGGCACCGCCAGTCCGCGCCACCCCGCGCCCCGCGCCAACGGTACCGCGCGCGGTCGCCGCACCGGCAGCGGCCGCACCGGCTTCGGCACCAAGCGTCGACATGGACCGCATCTCCGCCCTGGTCGCCGAAGCCGTGGCCAGCGCCAAGGCCAGCGCCGCCGCCGAAATGACCAGCATGATGAGCGAACTGCGCGCCATGCGCGGCATGATGGAAACCCAGCTCAGCGAACTGGCCTTCGCCAACACCCAGCAGCGCGAACCGCACAAAACCGCCGTCCTGCGCGAGCTGCTGGCCGCCGGCTTTTCCGCCAGCCTGGCGCGCTACCTGACCGACAAGCTGCCCGCCACCCGCGACGCCGCCGAAGCGCTGCAATGGACCCGCACCGTCCTGGCGCGCAACATCAACGCCATGGCCAATGAAGACGCGCTGCTGGAGCAGGGCGGCGTGTTCGCCCTGGTCGGCCCGACCGGCGTCGGCAAGACCACCACCACCGCCAAGCTGGCCGCCCGCTGCGTGATGCGCCACGGCCCGGAAAAGCTGGCGCTGATCACGACCGACGCGTACCGTATCGGTGCCCACGAACAGCTGCGCATCTACGGCAAGATCCTGGGCGTGATGGTGCACTCGGTGAAGGACGAAGCCGACCTGCGCATCGCCCTCAACGAACTGAAAAACAAGCACACCGTGCTGATCGACACCGTCGGTGTCAGCCAGCGCGACCAGATGGTGGCCGAGCAGGTCGCCATGCTGCAGGGTGTCGGCACCGACGTGCAGCGCATCCTGTGCATGAACGCCACCTCGACCCAGGAAACCCTGTCCGAGGTGGTGCGCGCGTACCAGGGCAGCGGCCTGGCCGGCGCCATCGTCACCAAGCTGGACGAAGCCGCCTCCATCGGCTCCGCCCTGGACGTGGTGATCCGCCACAAGCTGCGCCTGTTCTACGCGTCCAACGGCCAGCGCGTGCCGGAAGACTTGCACCTGGCTGACCCGGCCGCGCTGGTGGAGCGCGCCTTCGGCGGCCAGGCTGCCCCGAAATTCGGCGATGCCGAGCTGCCGCTGCTGGTAGCCGGTGCCGCCCACGACCCAATGCTGCGCGAGGTACGAATTGGCTAACTTCGACTTCGACC
The DNA here is from genome assembly GCA_965650885.1 of uncultured Oxalobacteraceae bacterium. GTDB lineage: Bacteria > Pseudomonadota > Gammaproteobacteria > Burkholderiales > Burkholderiaceae_D > Rugamonas. The sequence continues at coordinate 10,826 of CBFGQI010000149.1, read as the reverse complement.
AGGCCGAAGGCCTGCGCCGGATGCTGGCCGGCCCCCGGCCACGCATCGTCACCTTCCTGTCGGCCACGCCGCAGGACGATAAAGGCGCCATGCTGGTGAACCTGGGCGCCTCGCTGTCGCAAGCCGGCAACGATGTGCTGCTGGTCGATGCCTGCGCCAGCGCCCATGGCGTGGCCTCCCGCCTCGGCCTGGACGGCGGCGCCAGCCTGCTCGACGTAGCGCGCCAGCGCTGCGGCCTGAACCAGGTGATCCATGCCGCGCCGCAAGGCTTTAACGTGGTATCGATGACGCGCGGCGAAGCGCGCCGCGGCCCGGATGAAGGGCGCCGCCTGGCCAAGGCCTTTGGCGTGCTGGCCAGCCAGAGCGGCATCGTGCTGGTGGACGGCGAGTTCGACGGCCATGCCTTCCCGGTACCGCTGATGGCCAGTTCCGAGATCGTGGTGCAGGTTTCCAACAGTGCAAGCTCGATCAAGAATGCTTATATGATGATCAAGCGGCTCAACCATGAACTGGGCCGCCGTCCCTTTGGCATCCTCGTCACCGGCGCTTCGGAGGCCGAAGCGAGGGTGGTTTACGATAATATGGCACATGCGGCAAGCCGTTACCTGGCAGTCAACCTCGTTTCCATGGGGTCTGTTCCAGCCGACGAATACCTGCAGCGTGCAGCCCGGCTGGGTCGTGCGGTGGTCGACGCCTTCCCGCTGGCCGGTGCTTCTGTGGCCTTCCGCCAGCTGGCCGGGCGTTTTGCGATGGGGAGCTGCAATCATTTTAGAGCCTGAAAAGAATTAGAACCTTTATGTACACGGTCAAAGGGAAGGTGGACAAGGATTCCTTGCTGACGGAGCACATGCCGTTGGTCAAGCGCCTGGCCCACCATATGAAGGCAAAATTGCCGCCCAGTGTGGAAGTGGATGACCTGGTACAGGCCGGCATGATCGGCTTGCTCGACGCAATCAGCCGCTACGAAGAAACCCATGGCGCCCAGTTCGAGACCTACGCGGTGATGCGCATCCGCGGCGCCATGCTCGATGAATTGCGCTCTTCCGACTGGATGCCGCGTTCGATGCGGCAAGACATGCGGAAAATTGAAAATGCGATGGCCGTGCTGCAGCAACGCCTGGGCCGCCCGCCGACCGAGTCGGAAGTGGCGAAATCGCTCAAGCTGTCGCTGGCCGATTACCAGGAAATGCTGTCCGAAGGCGGCGGCCACCAGCTGGTGTACTACGAAGATTTTCACGAGGAAGACGGCAACGACAGCTTCCTCGATCGCTATGCCCATGATGAAGATGCCGATCCGCTGCGCGCGCTGCTCGACACCGACTTCCGCCAGGCTGTGATCGATGCGATTGATGCGCTGCCGCCACGCGAGAAAATGCTGATGGGCCTTTACTACGAAGAAGAGCTGAACCTGAAGGAGATCGGCGCCGTGATGGGCGTATCCGAGTCGCGGGTTTCGCAATTGCATACACAAGCCGTGGCGCGACTGCGTGCCTCGCTGCGGGAGCAGGCATGGACTGGTCCAGCGTAGCCGGCGTGCTGCTGGCGCTGGCCGGCATCATCGTCGGCCAGGGGCTGGAAGGCGGCAAGGTATCGTCCTTGCTGCAGCCGGCCGCCTTCGCCATCGTCGTGATCGGCACTTTTGGCGCGGTCATGCTGCAAACCCGCCTGCCCACGCTGCGGCGCGGCCTGACCATGGTGCGCTGGGTCTTCAAGCCGCCGCCGGACAACCGCGCGCAACTGGCGCGCGACATCAACAACTGGAGCATGCTGGCCCGCCGCGACGGGCTGCTGGCGCTGGAGCGCCCCATGCTGAGCGCCAAGGACAAGTTCATCGCCAAGGGCTTGCGCATGATCGTGGATGGCATCCATCCGGACAAGATGCGCCAGATGCTGGACATGGAAATCACCGCCTTCGAAACGGCGGAACGCCAGGCCGTGCGCATCTGGGAATCGGCCGCCGGTTACTCGCCGACCATCGGCATCCTGGGCGCGGTGCTGGGGCTGATCCACGTGATGGAAAACCTGACCGACCCGAGCAAGCTTGGGTCCGGCATTGCGGTGGCCTTCGTGTCCACCATTTACGGTGTCGGCCTGGCCAACCTGTTCTTCTACCCGATCGCCAACAAGCTGAAGACCATCGTCACGCGCCAGGTCTACCTGCAGGAATTGGCGGCGGCCGTGTTCTACGATATCGCCACCGGCGACTTCAGCCGCGTCATCGATGAACGCATCGCGACCCTGATGCGGGAGCCGTGACATGCAATACCGCCGCGCCCGCCGCAAGTTCGATGATGAGCCGGAGAACCACGAGCGCTGGCTGATTTCCTATTCGGATTTCATCACGCTGCTGTTTGCCTTCTTTGTGGTGATGTACGCGGTGTCCTCGGTCAACCTGGGCAAGTACAAGGTGTTTTCCGATGCGCTGGGCGATGCCTTCGGCGGCGCCGGTGCCGCGCCGCCTACCAATACCGAGGTGCAGAGCCTGCCGATCCCGAACCCGGCGCAGCGCAAGCGCAATGAGCAGATCAAGCGCGAGAAGGAGCATATGACGCGCCTGGCCAAAGACCTGGCCAGCACGCTGGCGCCGCTGGTCAAGGAAGGCAAGGTGCGCGTCACGCAGAATAGCCGCGGGGTGAGCGTGGAGATCAATGCATCCGTGCTGTTCAATCCGGGCGATGCGCGCTTGACCAGTGAATCGCGCGAGGCGTTGACGGCGGTGGCGACGCTGCTCAAGGATGATCCGCATGCGGTGCAGGTGGAAGGGCATACGGATAATGTGCCGATCCGGAATGCTGCGTTCCCGTCCAATTGGGAGTTGTCGGCGGTGCGGGCGGGGACCGTGGTGCGGCTGTTCATTGAAGCCGGCATCGCACCCTCGCGCATGACGGCGGTGGGGCATGCCGACAACCAGCCGGTGGCGCCCAATGACGATCCCGAGGCGCGGGCGCGCAACCGGCGCGTGGCGGTGACGATTTTGTCGGGGATTCCGGATCCGGTGACGGAGATTCCTGGTCCCTGAAAACCGGTAAACCGGTAAATCGGTTTCTGACCCGCAGGGTCAGACACCGGTCTGCGGCGGCCGCGTGTCGGGAGGTGTCAGACCCTTCGGGTCTGACACCGGTTTACCGGTTTAGAGGTTTCCGACGAACGCGGATGGCACGCCCGGCCAGGCATTCGGCATGGGCGGCAAGTTGCAAACGAATTTCGGCGGTGGCAGCGACGGGTCGCCCGACGCCGCCGTGCAAGTGCTGCCGCAAAGCGATGGCAGCATGGTCCTGTTTGGCGCCCACATGGCCCAGCAAGGAATGGAGCTGGCCATGCTGCGCATTACGCCAGACGGCATGCCCGATCCTGCCGGTGCGACGCCGCTGCCAAAGGAAACCCTCCAGCAGGACAATGGCCGTTGGCTGATGGCTGCCACCGTTGCGGGGCCGGAAGGTGAGCAGGGAAGGCATCGGCAACTGGCTGGATAACGGGATCGTGGGCAGCGGGAAGGCGGCGCGGGCAATGACCAGCTGCGCGGTGGCAGCGGCGCTGACAGCTTCGTCTTTGGTGCGGATAGCCTGGGCGGGCAGGATATTGTGTTCGACTTCAGGGCCGGCGAGGGGGAGGTGATCGACTTGTCTGGTATCGATGCGGATCCGTTGAAGGATGGGGATCAGGCGTTTGTGGTGGGGCAGGTCTATTTCGCAACCGGCAAATTGTGTGTCAGCACGGATGCCGATCCTGATGTGGATCTGGTGATTGAGTTGTTTGGGATTTCGGCGATGCCGCAGGCGGGGGTGCTGCTATAAAAAACCGGTAAATCGGTGTCTGACCCTGCGGGTCAGACACCGGTTTACCGGTTTCAGCCCGCAATAAATCCGCGGCGAGGCGTGCCGCTGGTTGTCAGGCCGCTCGGCCCATAAACGGTGGTCTGTTGCGGCCTCAACGCCTGCAGCGCCCCTTGCGTATGCCCCAGGTGCTTATTGATCAGCACCCCATTCAATCGATTCAATTCCTTCGCTTCCCGCGTCTGGTCCAGCAAGCGCTGCCAGAGCATATTGGCAGCATCATCATGCTGCGCCTCCAGCCACGACTCCATGCCCAGCTCCATCGCCGGGAAGCCTGCCTCGGCCAGCGCCTGGTGGCGCGCGGTCGCCAGCGTCGCCATTTGATTGACCAGCGCCGACTTCTGCGGCGTCAGCGAAGTCAAATGGTCGATATCGGCCGCCACCAGATCCTGCTGCTCCTGCTTCAGCACAGCCAGCAGTTCAGTGATCTTGTCCAATTCAGCCTGCAGGCTGTGTTTCGGGGAGACGACGGCCATGGCAAATCCTTAGCGTTGCTTACGTGCGTGCAGCAGGTCGCGGACTGTCTCCAGCAAACCGTCTGCCACTTTTTCAGAGTTGACCTGGAACTGGCCGTCAGCAATCGCCATCTTGATGCGTTCGACCTTTTTGGTGTCGAACACGGCATTGCTGGCGGCGGCGCCACTGGCCGCCATTGCCTGTCCTTGCGCGGACAGGCGCACATTGTCGGTACTTGCCTGCGGTGCGGTCGACGTCGCTGCGGCGGCCTTTTCCGCGCCACGCGCGTTCGAGCCCGTCGCGGGCGAACTTGGCAAGCCCGGCGTGTTCTTCAATGTATCGTTGATCTTCACAGCTTTATCCTCGTCTGGTTGGAGTGCTTTACCCCGGCATACGAGTCTTTAACGGCAGCCTGCCGCCAAACTTTAGCTAGCGACGTAAAACTTATCAAAATGCCACTTCCACCATGCCGCCCACGCGGGCAATGCCACTGATCTGCTGGCCATTGCCGGTGCGGACCGCCACTACCTGGCCTTCGGCGGCCGAGCCGGCAGCCTTGCCCTCGGCCGACACCGAAAAGCCGTTGCCCTTGGAGACCAGCTTGACCAGCTGGCCCTGCAGGATCACCGGTTTGGCCTGCACCAGGTCCACCCGCACCGGCGTGCCGGCCGAAATGGACAGCTTGCTGGTCTTGCCGACCAGTTGCGCCTTGTCGGTCGCAATGCCTGGGGGCAGGGCGGTCAATTCGCCTTGCATCATTGCCAACTGCGCTTCGCCGATGGCCTGGCCCTGCACCAGCGGCACCGCGGCAGCCACATAGTTACCGAGTACCGATACCTGGCTTTGAATATATACCGTCCACGGAGAAGGGGCCGCACAGCGCACCCCCACCGTGGTCTTGCCCCAGGCGCGCGCGCCCGGCATCAGGAACGCTTCCGGCGCGGGGCAGGGCGCCAGGTTCAGGCGCGGGTCGACCGCCCCTACGCTGACCGTGACCTTGCCCGGTAGGCCGGCAGTCTGCACTTGCAGGAATTGTTCGGCCACCTGGCGCAGGGCGTCGGGCTCCATGCGCGCCGGGGCGGCGGTGCCGGCCGAAACGGCGGTCCACAGCAGGGCGACGGTGATGAGTTTATGTTTCATAAGGGCACATCTTAGCCCTCGCGCGAGGCAGGCAAGCCGGGAATAGGGGCAAAAACCCAGCCTTTCTCTTCCGATCAAGCAAAGGCGTTGCTCCGTATCATCGAACCTGTCATCAAGCGGAGAAGTGCCATGTTAGGCAAACTCGACAACTACCTGCTGTTCAACGAAACCGCCCTCAGCCTGCGCGAAAAGCGCCAGGCCGTGCTGGCGTCGAACATTGCCAATGCCGACACGCCCAATTACAAGGCGCGCGACATCGACTTTTCCGCCAACCTGCAGGCCGCCATGCAGCGTGCCAGCACGCCGCAGCCGCTGAACACCACGGCCGGCAAGCATTTCCCGCGCCCCCCGCACGACGGCAGCACGCTGCCCGACGGCACGCCGCTGCTGTTCCGCACGCCGGCCCAGGGCGCGGTCGACGGCAACACGGTCGACATGGACGTCGAGCGCAATAACTTTGCCGACAATGCCCTGCGCTATGAAGCGGGCGTCACGTTTATCAATTCGCAGATCAAAGGCCTGCTGGCCGCGATCCAGGGAGGCCAGTAATGTCCTTGTTCAGCATCTTCAATGTGTCCGGTTCGGCCATGAGCGCCCAGGCGCAGCGCCTGAACGTGGTGGCATCGAACCTGGCCAACGCCGACAGCGCCACCTCCGCCAGCGGCGAAGCCTACCGCGCCAAGCAAGTCGTGTTCGAAGCCACCCCGACCGCCAATGGCGCCGCCACCTCGGTCAAGGTAAGCCAGGTGGTGGAAGACCCGTCGCCGCTCAAGCAAGTCTACGACCCCAAGCACCCGCTGGCCGACGACAAGGGCTATGTGACGATGCCGAACGTGAACGTGGTCGATGAAATGGTCAATATGCTGTCGGCCTCGCGTTCCTACCAGACCAATGTGGAAACCATGAACGCAGCCAAGACCATGCTGCTGAAAACCCTGACGATCGGACAATAATCATGGCAGTCTCCAACACCTCCGGCCCCGCCCCGACGCAAGCCTTGCTCAACGCGGTTAACACGCGCAGCAACACGGCCAGCAGCGGCGTGTCGGCCGATCAGGATAAATTCATGACGCTGCTGATCACGCAGCTGAAAAACCAGGATCCGCTCAACCCGCTGGACAATGCCCAGGTCACCAGCCAGCTGGCGCAGCTGCAAACCGTCACCGGCATCAACAAGCTGAACGAAACCATCGAATCGCTGAAGGCCGATTACGCGGCTTCCTCTTCGATGGCAGCGACCAACCTGATCAACCATGGCGTGCTGGCGGCCGGCAGCAAGATGCAGCTGTCCGAAGGCAAGGGCCTGTTCGGCGTCGAGCTGAAAACGCCGGTGCAATCGCTGCAGATCGATATCCGCAATGCCAGCGGCAAGGTGGTGCATACGCTGACCCTGCAGGACGTCGATGCCGGCGTGCTGCCGCTGGGCTGGGACGGCAAGCTGGCCGACGGCACCACCGCCCCGGACGGCAATTACACCATCGGCGTCACCGGCACCTCGGGCGGCAAGGAAGTCAAGGACGTGCAGGCGCTGACCTTCGGCACTGTGGCCAGCGTGTCGACCGGCGCCGGCGGCGTCAAGCTCAATGTTCCAGCCATCGGTCAATTGACCATGGACGATATCAAACAAGTTCTGTAAGCCCAACCTGATAGGGGAAATACCATGTTTCAACAAGGTCTCAGCGGCCTGAATGCCGCAGGTAAGTCGCTCGACGTGATCGGCAACAACATCGCCAACGCGAGCACCGTGGGCTTCAAGAGCTCGCAGGCGCAATTCGCTGACCTGTATGCCAATTCCCTGAATGGCGTGGCGGGCAATAATCCGGGTATCGGCGTGAGCATTTCGCGCATCGCGCAGCAATTCACGCAAGGGAATATCGAGACCACCAACAACCCGCTCGATATCTCCATCAATGGCGGCGGCTTCTTCCGCACTGTGGCGCCCGGCGGCGAAGTCCAGTACTCGCGCAATGGCCAGTTCCTGCTCGATAAGAATGGCGTCATCACCAATGCCCAGGGCAATGCGATCACCGGCTACCTGGCCAACAAGGATGGCGTGATCCTGTCAGGCGCACCGACCCCGATCAAGATCGATACTTCCGACCTGACCCCGGTCGAGACCACCGAGGCCAATTTCAAGATCAACCTGTCGTCCACCACGCCGCTGCCGAGCAAGACGCCGTTCAACGCCGCCGACCCGCTGACCTACAGCAAGCAGACCGTGCTGGACGTGTTCGACAGCCTGGGCAATGCGCACACCATGTCCATGTTCTATGTGAACAAGGGCAGTGGCGTGTGGGATGTGTACGCCGGCAGTGATGGTGTGCAAATCGATGCCAAGAAGGTGGCGCAAGCCGCAGTGACTGATGGACCCACGATAACCGCGCGCAACAATTACTACGCTGCTGTGGAGTCGGGTACAGCCACACCGGCCGCCATCCTGTTACTTCAGCAAGCTTATGCCACCGCAGCCGGCAACGCCATGTTGAACGCCATGCCAGCCAATGCTACTGCCGCCCAGGAGGCAAAGTTGCAGGCCGTGTACACTGGAGCGACCAGCGTTGGCTCAATCGCTGGCTATAGCCCGGACAAGATCGACGCGGCACTGGCGGCGGCCATCGAAGTCCCGGCCGTTAAAGTCGGCACCCTGTCATTCGACCAGAACGGCAATCTCAGCGCAGCGGAAATGGCAGCGCTGGGGCAAACCCTGCCATTCACCATCAACCTGCCGATCTTCCCGGATAACGGCGCCGATCTGACGATGACGATCGCCACCAATTTCCTCGGCACCACCCAGTACGGTTCGCCGACCAGCGAAAAGGAATCGACCCAGAACGGCTTCTCGTCCGGCAGCCTGGAGCGCTTTTCGGCCGACGCCAGCGGCGTCATCATCGGCCAATACAGCAACGGCAAATCGCGCCCGCTGGCCCAGTTCGTGCTGGCCAACTTCTCCAGCCCGGACGGCCTGATCCCGCTCGGCAACAACGCCTGGGCTGAAAGCTCGGCCTCCGGCCAGCCGCAGATCGGCGTGCCGGGCGACGGCAATATGGGCCAGTTGCGCTCCTCCTCGGTGGAAACGTCGAACGTGGACTTGACCAAGGAACTGGTCGACATGATCACCGCGCAGCGCGTCTACCAGGCCAATGCACAAACCATCAAGACCCAGGACTCCGTGCTGCAAACCCTGGTCAACCTGCGCTAAGCGAGTTAAGCGATGGACCGCCTCGTCTACACCGCCGCCACCGGCGCCCGGCACATCCTGGAGCAGCAGGCCACGACGTCGAACAACCTGGCCAATGCGACCACGAACGGCTTCCGCGCCCAGCTCGACTCGTTCCGCGCCGTACCCGTGGTGGCGGAAGGTTTGCCGACCCGCACTTTCGTGGTCGACAATACGGTCGGCTCCGATTTCCGGCAAGGGGTGATGCAGACCACGGGGCGGGCGCTCGACGTTGCACTGCGCGGCGATGGCTTCATTGCCGTGCAGTCGAGCGATGGCTCCGAAGCGTACACCCGCAATGGCAGCCTGAAGGTCAGCGAAAACGGCATGCTGCAAACGTCCGCCGGGCTGACCCTGGTGGGGGAGAATGGGCCGATTGCCATTCCGCCCGACACCCAGGTCGCGATTGCCGCCGATGGGACGGTGTCGGCCATCGACACGACCCAGACCCAGCCCGGGCCATCGAACGTGCTGGGGCGGATCAAGCTGGTCAATCCGGATGTGAAGGGATTGGTGCGTGGGGCCGACGGCTTGTTCCGCCAGCAAAGCGGGCTGCCGGCGGATCCCGACCAGAACGTCCGTCTGGTTGATGGCACGCTGGAAGGCAGCAATGTCAACGCCATTGACGCCATGGTCAATATGATTACTTTGGCGCGCTCTTTCGAGACGCAGATGAGCTTGCTGAAGAACGCTGAAAACAATGCTGCGAAGGCAACGCAGATTCTCGCGCTGAATTAATCGCTTTTCTTAGCGCCCTGCGGCCAATCGAGTGGCCTGCGGCGGAAACCGGTGAGGCGGGGTCTGGCCCTCAGGGCCAGACCCCGGTTTACCGGTTTTGCTGGTTGCAGGAAACTAGTGTTGCCGTTTGACAACACGATACATTTGCTTCGTTGCGCCCCAACGCAGGTTTCCCCATCATGTAACCTTTGATTCCTGCCGCCTTAGCTCATGGCTCCTCCCGAGGAACGATATGCCGCCGTGGTCTTGCCGTTCGCCCTGGCGGTGGCGGCGCTGACCCTGGTGGCGGTCTTCAACCTGTCCATCATGGCGACCTTGCGCGCCTACGTGGGCGGGGAGAGCCATTGGTCCAAAGGCCAGAAGGCGGCCATCGCCTCGCTGCAGCGCTATCTCGTCACGGCGGACGAACAGGATTACCGCCAATTCCTGTCCGAGCTGGCCGTGCCCTTGTCCGACCTGCGCGCGCGGCGCGAGATGGACAAGGAGGAAATGGACTGGGACGTGGTGCGCGAAGGTTTCCTTGGCGGCCGCAACGCGGAGGAGGATATCCGCGGCATGGTCTGGCTCTACCGCAATTTCAAGGACATGTACCTGATGGCGCGCGCCATCCGCTATTGGGAGCACAGCGACGAACACTTGCTGCGCCTGCGCGACCTTGGCCAGGACGTCCACGCCATGTCGCCCACTGCGCGCAGCGCCCCCGTCGTGCTGTTGGAAATCCAGGAACTCGACCGCCGCCTGACCCCGCTCGCCCTGGGCTTCGCGGCCGCCATCAACGATGCCGCGCGCCAGGTGTCGAACGTGTTGCTGGCCGTGCTGCTGCTGGCCGCCGTGCTGTTGGCGTGGAGCGGCCACAGCTACCTACGCCGCTCCTTCGCGCGCCGTGAGCGCTTGCTGCAGCAGCTGCGGCAAAGCGAGGCGGAAGCCTTCGCCGAGAAGGAATTGGTGCAGGTGACGCTGGCCTCGATCGCGGACGCCGTGATCACCACCGACCGCGACCAGCGCGTCAGCTTCTGCAACCGCAACGCCGAAAAGATGCTGGGCTTGCCGGGCCGCGTCATGCTGGGGCGTCCGCTGGCCGAAGTGTGCCGGCTGGAAGGCGAACCGGGCGCGCTGCACGTGGTGGCGGCGACCGGCGTCCAGGTGGCGGTCGAGCGTTCGGTGGCGCCCATCCACGCGCCGGACGGCACCGCCATCGGCCAGGTCATCGTGCTGCACGATTCGAGCGAAGCGCGGCGCCACGCGGCGCAACTGACCTACCAGGCCACCCACGACGAACTGACCGATATCCTGAACCGCCGCGAGTTCGAGCGCCGCCTTTGCGAACTGCTGGCGTCGCTGCGGCAGGGGCGCGGCGGCGAACATGCGGTGCTCTACCTCGACCTGGACCGCTTCAAGATCATCAACGACACCAGCGGCCACGCGGCGGGTGACGAGTTGAT
>CBFGQI010000148.1:0-12488 GCA_965650885.1 uncultured Oxalobacteraceae bacterium | reverse complement strand
ATCCCGGTGGGCCAGGTGCGGCGCATGATCGTGGCGGCGCCCTCTTATATAGCGCGGCATGGCGCGCCGGGCACGCCGCAGGAGCTGGAGCGGCACACCATTGTCGCCTCCTCCGGCTCCAGCGTGCCGCCGGACTGGCGCTTCCAGCATGGGGGCAGCACGCAATCGCTGCGGATGAAAGCGCGCCTGGGCGTCAATAATAACGATTCGGCAATCGAAGCGGTGCGCAGCGGCTTCGGCATCGCGCGCCTGCTGTCCTACCAGGCGGCCGCCTTGCTCGATGCCGGCGAGCTGGTGGAAGTGCTGGCGGACTACGCCACGCCGGCCGTGCCTATCCATATCATCCACCGCGACAGCCGCCAGGGCTCGACCCGTATCCGCAGCTTCGTGGACCTGATGGCTGAGCGCCTGCGCACCGATTCGAGGCTCCACCCGGTGCGTTAACGGCGCCGGAATGGTGCACCGCACAATCGCGGTGCCGGATTTCCACATCCATGCCCTGTGCGTCGGGGGTGGCACGGTGCTTGCAATATCCCTGTCATTAACCACAACGGGGATAGAGATGGATCATACGTTCAGCCTTACCCGCCGTCGCCTGCTTGCCGCAGGTGCTGCGACGGCTTTGTCGAGTTACGCCTGGGCCGCAGGCTCGGACAAGCCGGAAAAAGAAGAAGTCCGAGTCGGCTTCATTCCGCTGACCGACTGCGCCTCGGTCGTGATGGCCTCGGTGCTGGGCTTCGACAAGAAGTACGGCATCAAGATCGTCCTCAGCAAAGAGGCGTCCTGGCCGGGCGTGCGCGACAAGCTGGTGAACGGCGAGCTCGATGCGGCCCATGTGCTGTATGGGCTGGTGTACGGCGTGCACTTGGGCGCTGGCGGGCCGAAGAAGGACATGGCCGTGCTGATGAACCTCAACCACAACGGCCAGGCCATCACGCTGTCGAAGAAGCTGGCCGACAAGGGCGCGGTCGACGGCGCGTCGCTGGCCAAGCTGATGCGCAGCGATCCGCGCGAATACACGTTCGCGCAAACCTTCCCGACCGGCACCCATGCCATGTGGCTGTATTACTGGCTGGCGGCGCATGGCATCAACCCGATGAAGGACGCGAAGGTGATCACGGTGCCGCCGCCGCAAATGGTGGCGAACATGCGGATCGGGAATATGGACGGCTTTTGCGTGGGGGAACCGTGGAACCATCGCGCCATCGTCGACGGCATCGGCATCACCGCCACCACCACGCAGGATATCTGGCGCGACCATCCGGAAAAGGTGCTGGGCACCAGCGCGGAATGGGTGAAGAAATATCCCAACACGGCGCGCGCCCTGGTGGCGGCAGTGCTCGAAGCGGGACGCTGGATCGACGCGTCCATGTCCAACAAGGTGAAGATGGCGGAAACCATTGCCGACAAGGCTTACGTCAACACTTCGGTCGACGTGATCAACCAGCGCATCCTGGGCCGCTACCAGAATGGCCTGGGCAAGACCTGGGATGACCCGAACTATATGAAGTTCTTCAGCGATGGCGCGGTGAACTTCCCCTACCTGAGCGATGGCATGTGGTTCCTGACGCAGCAAAAGCGTTGGGGCTTGCTGAAGGCCGAGCCGGATTACCTGGCCGTTGCCACCCAGGTGAACCAGATCGACGTCTTCAAGGATGCGGCGGCAATGGCGAAGGTGAGCGTGCCGAAATCGCCGCTGCGCAGCGTGAAGATGGTCGATGGTGCGGTGTGGGACGGCAAGAATCCCAAGGCCTATGCCGATTCGTTCAAGATCAAGGCGTAAAGGGAGGGCGTATGAGTGCAGTCTACCAATCGATCGGCGGCGCCGATGCGGGTGCGGGCATGCCGGCAGTGCAGGATGGGCAGTCGGTGCGTGATGCGGCGCGCGAGGCGGCGGCCGCCGCACTGGCCGCGGCGGGCGTAGGCGGGACGGCGCAAGCGCGCACGGATGGAGGTAACGGCCTGGCCGACGCGGCGGGACCGGCAGTGGCAGCGGCAGCGGCAGGGGCGCCGTCGCACGGTCCGGGGCGGCCGACGCGCCGCACGCGGCTGGCAGCGAAGGGCATCCAGTTGACGCCGGCGAGTGAGCGCTTGCGGCCCATCGTGATGAAGGTGTTGCCGCCGTTTCTGGGCTTGGCCTTGCTGGTGCTGGCCTGGCAGATCCTGGCCGAGCGCAACGCGGGCTTCCCGACGCCGCTGGAAACCTGGCGCGAAGCGCTGCACCTGTTCTCCGACCCGTTCTACCGCAAGGGACCGAACGACCAGGGTATCGGCTGGAACGTGCTGGCATCGCTGCGGCGGGTGGCGATCGGTTTCGGCCTGGCGGCGCTGGTGGGCATCCCGCTGGGCTTCCTGATCGGGCGCTTCAAGTTTGCCTACGGCATGTTCAGCCCCTTGATCAGCCTCTTGAAGCCAGTGTCGCCACTGGCCTGGTTGCCGATCGGGCTGCTGGTGTTCAAGGCGGCCGACCCGGCCGCGATCTGGGCCATCTTCATCTGCTCGATCTGGCCGATGATCGTCAACACCGCCGTCGGCGTGCAGCGCGTGCCGCAGGATTACCTGAACGTGGCGCGGGTGCTGAACCTGTCCGAGTGGAAGGTGGCGACCAGGATCCTGCTGCCGTCCGTGCTGCCCTACATGCTGACCGGCGTGCGCCTTGCCATCGGCACCGCCTGGCTGGTGATCGTGGCGGCGGAAATGCTGACCGGCGGCGTCGGGATCGGCTTCTGGGTCTGGGACGAATGGAACAACCTGAACGTGCCGCACATCCTGATCGCGATCGGCGTGATCGGCATGGTCGGCCTGTTGCTGGAACTGGCACTGGTCACGCTGGCCAAAGCCTTCAGCTATGAGGAGAAATGAGATGGCCACAAAATTCATCGATATCAGCAAGGTCGACATGCGCTTCGGCCAATTCCATGCGCTCAACGACATCAACCTCACCGTGGACCAGGGGGAATTCATCACGCTGATCGGCCACTCCGGCTGCGGCAAATCGACCCTGCTCAACCTGATCGCCGGCTTGACGCGTCCCAGCAGCGGCGTGCTGATATGCAGCGGCCGCGAAATCACCGGGCCGGCGCCGGAGCGCGCCGTGGTGTTCCAGAACCATTCGCTGCTGCCCTGGCTGACCTGTTTCGAAAACATCCACCTGGCGGTGGAGCGCGTGTTCGGCGGGAAGGAGTCGCGCAAGCAGCTCGACGAACGCACCTGGCAGGCGCTGGAGCTGGTCGGCCTGGCCGCCGCGGGCGCCAAGCGTCCCAACGAAATCTCGGGCGGCATGAAGCAGCGCGTCGGCATCGCCCGTGCGCTGTCGATGGCGCCCAAGGTGCTGCTGATGGACGAACCGTTCGGCGCCCTCGATGCGCTGACGCGTGCCCACCTGCAGGATGAATTGATGCGCATCGTCGCCGCGACGGGCGCCACGGTGGTGATGGTCACGCACGACGTGGACGAGGCGGTGTTGCTGTCCGACCGCATCGTCATGCTGAGCAATGGCCCGGCCGCCACCATCGGCGACATCGTCAAGGTCAGGCTGGAACGCCCGCGCGACCGCCTGGCGCTGGCGCAAGACCCGCTCTACCTGGAATACCGGACCAGCGTGCTTGAATTCCTCTACCAGCGGCAAGGCCGTCCGGCACAACGTTTTGCTGCATAGCAATGCGTAAAAGTGTGGCAGCAGACCGGGTCTGCTGCTACATTGGTGGTCTATACAAATGGAGACACCTGATGAGCACCAAGGTAAAGCAGCACGACGTTGGCGAAAAAGCAACAACCCAAAGGCAGTACCGGCATGAGCGCGTGCGTCAGCAAATCGACCTGCGCCACAAAAGCATGCGTAACGGCATTGCTGCCGGCTTGCTGGCCCTGGTCGGCCTGAGCGCCTGGCTGTTGGCTTGAACTAGACCACGCGTAATTCGTCCAGCGGCCAACGCGGACGGACATTGAAGGAATACTCCCGCTGCGCCGCCTGCGGATTGATCTGCAGGCGCATGGCGCCGGCGAAGGCGATCATCGCCCCATTGTCGGTGCAGAACTCGAGTTCCGGGTAATAGACCTTGAAGCGTTTTTTTGCGGCTGACGCGTCCAGCGATGCGCGCAATTGCGCATTCGCGCCCACGCCCCCGGCAATCACCAGGCGTTTCAAGCCGGTCTGCTTCAGGGCGGACAGGCACTTCGCCGTCAGCACATCCACGATCGCATCCACGAAACCGCGCGCAATATTCGCCTTGTCCTGCTCGCAGACATTGGCGGCGCCACCGTTATTGTTCACCACCGTCAGCACGGCAGTTTTCAGGCCCGAGAACGAGAACATCAAGTCCTTCGACTGCAGCATGGGGCGCGGCAGCTTGTACGCTTCCGGATCGCCGAATTCCGCCAGGCGCGAGATGGCCGGGCCGCCGGGGTAACCCAGGCCAAGCAGCTTGGCCGACTTGTCGAAGGCTTCGCCAGCCGCATCGTCCAGCGTTTCACCCAGCAGCTGATACTGGCCGACGCCGTCGACGCGCATCAATTGCGTGTGGCCGCCGGACACCAGCAAGGCCACGAAAGGGAATTCCGGCGGCTCGCTGGCCAGCAGCGGGGACAGCAGATGGCCTTCCAGGTGGTGCACGCCGAGCACCGGCTTGTCCAGCGCCATGCCCAGGCTGCAGGCGATGGCCGAACCCACCAGCAGTGCGCCGGCCAGGCCGGGACCCTGGGTGTAAGCGATGGCATCGATGTCCTGCGCGGCCAGGCCGGCTTTGGCCAGGGTTTGCTCCAGCAGCGGGATGGCGCGGCGGATATGGTCGCGCGACGCCAGTTCCGGCACCACGCCACCGTATTCCTCGTGCATCGCCACCTGCGAATGCAGGGCGTGCGACAGCAGGCCGCGCTGCGTGTCATACAAGGCCAGGCCGGTTTCGTCACAGGAGGATTCAACGCCAAGAACGATCATTGGAATGCACAAGGTGAAAAGGGCAATCCGCCATTGTAATGGAAAGCTTGCTTGCGCTCGTTGGTATACGTGTATACAATTTATCGCATGAAGACTCCACCACCCCGCGCCCAGGGCGGCCCGGCGATCCTGGCGACCCTGCGCGAAGCCATCAGCAGCGGCCAACTGGCCCCCGGCGCCGTGCTGCGCCAGGCGGAATTGGCCGAGCAATTCGGCACCAGCCGCATTCCCGTGCGCGAAGCGCTCAACGCGCTGCAGGCGGAAGGATTGGTGCAGATCGAGCCCAACCGCGGCGCCTTCGTCACCACGCTCAGTGCCGAAGAATTGCATGAGCTGTTCGACCTGCGCGTGCTGCTGGAAGTGGACGTGCTGCGGCGCGCGCTGCCGCAGCATACGGAGCGCAGCCTGCGCCGGCTGGAAGCGATCCAGCATGAGCTGGACGGGGAAATGGAAGCGCTGGACTGGCTGCGGCTTGACCGCGCCTTCCACGACGAACTGTACGCGCCAAGCGGCCGCACGCGCAGCCTGCAGATGGTGGCCAGCCTGCGCGCAGCGGTCGAACGGTTCTACCTGGCGCGGCTGGGGCCCGAAGCGCGCCGGCCGGGCTGGAATGACGAGCACCAGTGCCTGATTGCGCTGGTGCGGGAGCGGGATGCGGATGGGGCGTGCGCGATGCTGGCGCGGCATCTGCGCGAAACTGAAAGGAGCTTGATATGAGTGTTCATACCGCGGAAGTTGCGTGGCATCGGCATGATGCCAAATTCACCGATAACCGATACAGCCGGCTGCACAAGTGGACCTTCGATGGCGGCACCGTGGTGCCGGGGTCGTCGTCGCCGCATGTGGTGAAGGTGCCGCTGTCCGATCCTTCCGCCGTCGATCCGGAGGAGGCGTACGTGGCGGCGCTGTCGAGCTGCCATATGCTGTGGTTCCTGAACCTGGCGGCGCGCGATGGGTATGTGGTGGACAGCTATGTCGATGCCGCCGAAGGGGAAATGAAGGATGGGTGGATCGGGGGGGTGACGCTGAAACCGCTGGTAGGCTTCTCGGGCGACAAGGCGCCGACCGATGCTGAAGTGGACCGGCTGCACCATGAAGCGCATGAAGCGTGCTTCCTGGCGCGCTCGGTCAAGTCGGAGATTTTGGTCGAAGGCAGTTGGCGGTATCAGGACCGGCAACACCGGTAAACCGGCGTCTGACCCGATGGGTCAGACACCTGCCTTGCCGGTTTCAGGGGCGCGCGCGCAGCTCGCGGTCCGCCTCCTTCAGCATGTGCACCGTGGTCTCCCAGTCGATGCAGGCATCGGTCACAGAGCAGCCATATTTGAGTTCCGACAGGTCGGCCGGGATCTTCTGATTGCCCGCCGCGATATTCGACTCGATCATCACGCCCACGATCGACTGGTTGCCGTGCACGATCTGGTTGACCACGTCCGTCATCACCAGCGGCTGCAATTCCGGTTTCTTGTACGAGTTCGCATGCGAGCAATCGATCACGATATTGGCCGGCAGCTTGGCCTTCTGCAGCGATTGTTCCGCGATGGCCACCGACACCGAATCATAGTTCGGCCGGCCATCGCCCCCGCGCAACACCACGTGGCCGTGCGGATTGCCCCGCGTACGGACGACCGACACATTGCCCTGGCTGTTAATGCCCAGGAAGGCGTGCGGATTGGCCGCCGACAGGATGGCGTTGATCGCGATACCGATATCGCCATCCGTCCCGTTCTTGAAGCCCACCGGCGTCGACAGGCCCGACGACATTTCGCGGTGCGTCTGCGATTCCGTGGTGCGGGCGCCGATGGCGGTCCAAGCGATCAGGTCGCCCAGGTATTGCGGCGAGATCGGATCCAGCGCCTCGGTGGCGGTCGGCAGTCCCAGTTCGCAGACATCGAGCAGGAAGTGGCGCGCTTTTTCCATACCGACGTCGACGCGGAACGAATCATCCATGAACGGATCGTTGATATAGCCCTTCCAGCCGGTGGTGGTGCGCGGCTTTTCGAAATACACGCGCATTACCAGCAGCATGGTCTCCTTGACTTCCTCCTGCAGCGCCTTCAGGCGGCGCGCATAGTCCAGGCCCGCCACCGGGTCATGGATGGAGCAAGGGCCTACCACCACGAACAGGCGTTTGTCCTTGCGCTCCAGGATCGCGCGCAAGTCGGCGCGGCCCTTGGTGACGGTATCGGACGCCTTGTCGGTCAGCGGCAGTTTCGCATGCAGCGCCTCGGGGGTGGGCATGGATGCGAACGAGGTAACGTTAATGTTTTCAAGGTTTTGGGCAATCATGTTCAGCCTGCTAGTCACGGTGTTTTTGCTTGGTGGGTCTAACAGTGTAGCCGAAATGCCGTAAACTGGCTGGATGACGAGCAAACAACCATTCCTCGCCGCTCCCTACATCAAGGAGATCGGCCGTGGCGCGAAAGGCGCCCGCAGCCTGGACCGCGGCCAGGCGCGCGAATTATGGGGCGCCATCCTCGATGGGCGCGTATCGGACCTGGAACTGGGCGGCATCCTGCTGTCGATGCGCATCAAGGGCGAATCGGTGGATGAACTGGAAGGCTTCCTGGAAGCGGCTGAAGCATCCTTCCAGAAGCTGCGCGCCCCGGCGGGCGGCTTTGCACCGGTCGTGATCCCCAGCTATAACGGCGCACGCAAGATGCCCAACCTGACGGCCTTGCTGGCCATGCTGCTGGCACGCGAAGGCGTGCCGGTGCTGGTGCACGGGGTGGCGCACGACATTGGCCGCGTCGCCACGGCCGAAGTATTCGAAGCACTGGGCGTGCACGCCGCCGCCGACCATGACGCCGCCGAAGCGGCGCTGGCGCGCGACAAGCTGGCCTTCATCACCATCGACGCGCTGGCCCCGCGGCTGGCGTGGATGCTGTCGCTGCGCCGCATCCTCGGCGTGCGCAACTCCACCCATACGCTGGTGAAGATCATGCAGCCGTTCGAGGGGCCTGCGTTGCGCCTGGTTTCCTACACTCACCCCGAATACCTCGAATCGCTGGGCGAATTCTTCACGCTGAACAAAGGCCAAGCCTTCCTGATGCGCGGCACCGAAGGCGAGACCGTCGCCAATGCCAACAAGGCGCAAAAGATCGACTGGTTCCACGACGGCGAACGCACGGTGCTGGTCGAGAAGCAAACCCTGGTCGAAAGCCTGCCCGCGCTGCCCGAAGACAAGAGTGCCGAGTCCACCGCCGCGTGGATCCAGGCCGTGCTGCGCGGCGAGATCCCGGTGCCGGACTCCATCGCCCAGCAAGTCGCGCACTGCAAAGATGTCGCCGGAAAAATTTTGTCCACCCCGGGGTCAGGAACCTAGGTGGACATTTCTTCCCGGCGGGGAAAATGTCCACCTAGGTTCCTGACCCCGGGGTGGACATTTTTTGCCTGCGGTAAAATGGCGGGTTATGGCTAATGAATTTGATGTGGCGGTGATCGGCGCGGGCGCCGCTGGAATGATGTGCGCGGCGACTGCGGGCAAGCGTGGCAAGCGTGTCGTGCTGATCGATCATGCCGAAAAACTGGCTGAGAAAATCCGTATCTCGGGTGGCGGTCGTTGTAACTTCACCAATATCAACGCCGGGCCTGCCAATTTCCTGTCGGAGAACCCGCACTTCGCCAAGAGCGCTTTGTCGCGCTTCACGCCGCAGGATTTCCTGGCGCTGGTGAAGAAATACCGCATCGGTTTCCACGAGAAGCACAAGGGCCAATTGTTCTGCGACGACTCGGCCGAGCAGATCATCGACATGCTGCGCCAGGAATGCGCCGACGGCGGCGTGCATTGGCGCATGCCGGCCAAGGTGCAGGCCGTGGCGCAGAATGGCGCCGGCTTCGTGCTGCAGACCGATGATGGCGAAGTCCACGCCGGCGCGGTGGTGGTGGCCACCGGCGGCCTGTCGATCCCCAAGATCGGCGCCACCGACTTCGGCTACCGCGTCGCCAAGCACTTCGGCCTGAAGCTGGTCGATCCGCGCCCGGCGCTGGTGCCGCTGACGTTTGACGCCCAGGAATGGGCGCCTTTCGTGCCGCTGGCCGGCGTTTCGCTGGAGGTGGACGTGGAAACCGGCTCCCTGAAGGGCCGCAACCCGAGCGGCGCCCGCTTCCGCGAAGATTTGCTGTTCACCCACCGCGGCCTGAGCGGCCCGGCCATCCTGCAGATTTCCTCGTTCTGGCAGCCCGGCACGCCGATCGTCATCAACCTGTTGCCGGAAATGGACCTGGCGCAAACCCTGATCGAGGGCAAGGGCACCATCAAGAAGCAGCTGGGCAATGCGCTGTCGCAATGGATGCCGGCCCGCTTGGCGGAAGGGCTGCTGCAGGCGCACGGTTTCGACGCCGCCGCCCGCCTGGCCGACATGAAAGACGAGCAATTGCGCAAGCTGGGCCGCGCCGTGAACCAGTGGACCATCACGCCCAATGGCTCGGAAGGCTACCGCAAGGCCGAAGTCACGCGTGGCGGGGTCGACACGCGCGAGCTGTCCCAGCAATCGATGGAATGCAAGAATGTGCCCGGGCTGTATTTCATTGGGGAAACTGTGGACGTCACCGGATGGTTGGGCGGCTACAACTTCCAATGGGCATGGGCATCCGGAGTGGCGGCTGGGCTCGCAATTTGATATCATTCGATTCCCGGCAACGCATTTTTCGTCGGGTTTCATGATGTTAGCGGGGCTGAAATATTGCCCTCGAAAGACGTCGATATCCACTGGGAACCGCCATTTCAGCGCGGTCTGGCGTCTGTTGTCTCTTCCTTTTTTGAGCAAAAGCTGCTAATATCGCTGTCTTTCCTGAACCCTAACGGTTTGAATTTTTACATGACTACTATCCGCCTTAAAGAAAACGAGCCGTTCGAAGTCGCAATGCGTCGCTTCAAGCGCACCATCGAAAAGACCGGTCTGCTGACCGAACTGCGCGCACGCGAGTTCTACGAAAAGCCAACCGCAGAGCGCAAGCGCAAGCTGGCCGCTGCCGTGAAGCGCCACTACAAGCGCATCCGCAGCCAGCAACTGCCTAAGAAGCTGTACTGATTCAGCTCTCGTTGGTCATCCTTGCAGGCGCACTGATCGCCACGGATGCCCACGCCAGAGTTTCAACCCGCTCCGGTCTGAACCGCAGCGGGTTTTCCTTTTTTCACGCACACTTTTGAGGACGCCATGAGCTTGAAAGCCCAGATCAACGATGACATGAAAGCCGCCATGCGCGCCAAGGAAGCCGGCAAACTGGCCACGATCCGCCTGCTGCTGGCCGAGATCAAGCGCAAGGAAGTGGACGAGCAGATCGAAGTCAACGATGCCCAGACCGTGGCCATCGTCGAAAAGATGATCAAGCAGCGCAAGGATTCCATCACCCAGTTCGAAGCCGGCGGCCGCGCCGACCTGGCCGACATCGAAAAGGCCGAGCTGGCCGTCCTGGCCGCCTATATGCCGGCCGGCCTGTCCGACGACGAGATCGCCGCCGAAGTCAAAGCCGCCGTTGCCGAGTCCGGTGCCGCCGGCCCGCAAGACATGGGCAAGGTGATGGCCATCCTGAAGCCGAAGCTGGCAGGCCGCGCCGACATGACCGTGGTCTCCGGCCTGGTCAAGAAAGCCCTGAGCCCGGCATAATCCACGGCCGAGCCGTGGCCGCGCGTATTGATGTAAATCAAACGCATCGCACGCGCGGCGGTATAGTCTGATTTATAACAAATACCGTTCAGCCTCGTGATTCCACAGTCTTTCATTTCGGACCTGCTCAACCGCGTCGATATTGTCGACGTGGTGGGGCGCTACGTGCAGCTGAAAAAGGGGGGCGCCAATTACCAGGGCCTGTGCCCTTTCCACAGCGAAAAATCCCCCAGCTTCACCGTCAGCCCGACCAAGCAGTTCTACCATTGCTTCGGTTGCGGTGCCCACGGCACGGCGATCGGTTTCCTGATCGAATACTCGGGCATGGGCTTTGTCGACGCGGTCAAGGACCTGGCCCAGAACGTGGGCATGGTGGTGCCCGAGCAGGACGACAAGATCCCGCCCGCCCAGCGCGCCGCCCAGCAGCAGCAAAGCATGGCGCTGTCCGACGCCATGACCAAGGCCAGCGATTTCTACAAGGCCCAGCTGCGGCACGCGCCGCAAGCCATCGGCTACCTGAAGGGCCGCGGCCTGACCGGCGAAATCGCCGCCCGTTTCGCCCTCGGCTATGCGCCCAGCGGCTGGGACAGCTTGAAAGCCGTGTTCCCCGATTATGAAAACCCGGTCCTGGTGGAAGCCGGCCTGATCATCCAGAACGTCGACGAAGACGGCAAACGCACCAAGCGCTACGACCGCTTCCGCGAACGCGTGATGTTCCCCATCCGCAACACCAAAGGCCAGGTGATCGCCTTCGGCGGCCGCATCATGGACCAGGGCGAACCGAAGTACTTGAATTCCCCGGAAACGCCTTTATTTTCAAAGGGCTCGGAGCTGTATGGCTTGTTCGAAGCGCGCCAGGCAATCCGCGACGCCGGCTATGTGCTGGTGACGGAAGGCTATATGGACGTGGTGGCATTGGCCCAGATGGGCTTTCCCCAGGCGGTGGCCACCCTTGGCACCGCTTGCACCACGACCCACGTACAGAAACTGTTGCGTCAAACCGACAACGTGATCTTCAGTTTCGACGGCGACAAGGCCGGCCGCCGCGCCGCACGGCGCGCGCTGGAAGCCTGCCTGCCGCATGTGTCGGATGACAAGACGATCAAGTTCCTGTTCCTGCCGGCGGAGCACGACCCGGACAGCTACATCCGCGAATACGGTGCCGAAGCGTTCGCGCAGCAGGTGCAGGAAGCCATGCCGCTGTCGCAATTCCTGTTGCGCGAAGCGGCCGGTGAGCACGACCTGGGGTCGCCCGAAGGCCGCGCCCGCGTGCAGTTCGACGCCAAGCCGCTGCTGCAAGCGATGCCGCCGACCGCGCTGCGCCTGCAGATCGTGCGCGGCCTGGCGACCATGACGCAAAGCACGCCGGGCGAGATTGAGCAGTTGTTCGAGCTGGCCAAGCCAGTGGCGGCATCGAAGATCGCGCCGCCGCGCAGCCGGCGCGAACAGCCGGTGGGGCTGGAGTTGAAGCTGATCCGCGTGCTGATCACCCACCCCACGCTGTCGCAGTACCTGGACGACGAAGCCTTGCTCGCGTTCAGCCATTTCGGCCAGGAAGCGGCCGAGCGCCTGGTATGGCTGGTGGTGTTGGCCCAGTCGCTGGGCGAGCAGGGCGGATTTGCCGCCCTGTGCCAATTGTTAAAAGAGTCGGGCTCAGACTACGACGCGCTGATCGGCGAAATCGCCGCCGCCCCGGAGCCCGATATCGAAGCAGAGCGCCTGTGGCTGCTCGCCACCGTGCGCCACCTGAAGATGGATGCGTTGAAACAAGAGTTGGACCAGCTGTTCTCAGCCGGTTTGTCATCCGAAGAAATTGGTGTACGCTACCGCGAAATTACCGCCAAGCAAGATCAGCTACGAAGGGAGGCTGAAGCGGACCTTTCGCCACGGTAAATGTCCACCTCGGGGTCAGGCACGCTTAAGGACATTTCGCGTGCGAAATG
>CBFGQI010000147.1:0-12508 GCA_965650885.1 uncultured Oxalobacteraceae bacterium | reverse complement strand
GTGCCGGAGTTGCGGTCGGTGCAGGCGTCTCGGTTGGTGCCGGAGTTACGGTCGGAGCGGGCGTCTCGGTTGGTGCCGGAGTTGCGGTTGGTGCGGGTGTCTCGGTCGGCGCCGGGGTTTCGGTCGGCGTCGGGGCGGCGGTCAGGGCGACCGGCGGAGAATCGGTCTCTGCCGCCGGGGCCGGATCAGCTGGGCCGGAAATATCGGTCGTGCTGCCACCCTCGTCTGCCGCCTGCGCCGGGCTTTCCGCTTGGGCGGCCTCGTCCTCTTCCTCTTCCTCTTCCTCGACAGTGCGTTCCGGTTCTGCCGCCGCTACGCTATCTACCTGGGCCAGTTGCGCTTCCGCAGCCGGCGGCGTGGAGTCCACGAATGGCACGCCGGCCTGGCGGCCCGCGCTCGATGTTTCAATTTCATCAATTGTCAGGCCGCCAGACTGTTCTTGGCTGCCCAGCAGTACATCGCCTCCGCCTGCGCCAACAGTAACGACCTCAGCGCCCTCGCGCGATTCGCTGCCCGCCAGGTCGGACTGGACGTTTTCATTGCCGGTGTTGTCGACGCGCTCAGGCACCGCGCCCATGTCCTCGGTGCGGCGGGTTTCACCCAGCCCGTCGCCACGGCTCAATACCGTCAAGTCGTCAAACAGCGCCGCATCTTGCTGCCCGGCGGTGGCGCCCGAAGCCGCGCCCTGCTCGGGATTTTGAGTATTGTTATCAGCCATGAACTATTCCTAGACGGTATTTTGCGATTCTTTAGTTTAACTTTCGCAGTTTCCCGCCGGCTAGACAGCCAAAGGTTATAGTTCGGAAGCTTATCTTTCCTTAAAGGAACGTGAGAACAGGTCGACCAATGGTTTGCCCAGGTAAGCCAACACCGATTTCTCGCCGGTCAGGATCTCCGCCTCCACCCCCATGCCCGGCTGCAGCGGGTAGCGCCCCGCTTCGTTGCCGACATATGCATGGGGCAGCGCCACCCAGCCGCGGAAGTAAGGCCGTCCATCCTCGCCCACCACGCTGGTGGCGGTCACGCGCTGCAAGGTGCCTTCGGCCATGCCGAAGCGAGAATAATCGAAACTCGTCACCCGCAGGTTGACCGGCTGGCCGGCCTTGACGTGCCCGATATCCTTGGGCGCGATGCGGACGATGGCTTCCAGCGGCACGTTATCCGGCACGATCTGCAGCATCAGGCCACCCGGCTGGATGACCTGGCCCACGGTCTGCACCTTCAAATCCTGCACATAACCGCGCGCCGGCGCACGGACCACCAGGCGGTCGACGCGCGCCTGCATGCGGCCCAGCAGCTCGGTCACTTCCGCCAATTCGGCGCCGACGCTGGCCAATTCCGCCAGCGCATCGCGCTTCAATACGTTCTGGGTGTCGAGCCTGCGGCTGCGGCTCTCTTCCAGCTCTTGCTCGGCGACCTTGGCGTCGGCCGACACCCGCGCCAGTTCCCCTTCCGCGCTGACTTTGGCGCGCCGGGTATCCAGCAGCACCGAACGGTTGACCAGCTTGCGGCTGGCGAGGTCTTCACGCATGGCCGTCAGTTCGCCGGTCAGGCCCAGGTGTTGCTGCGCCACCGATTGCGCCTTGTGCAGCTGCGCCAGGCGGTCGCTGCGCTGGTTGATCTGGTGCTCCAGGATCGCCAGCGCCGACGCGCGCGCCGAGACCTGGGTCTTGTACACCTGCATTTGATGGTCCACCAGTTCCGGATAGGCGTCGGCCAGCCCTTCGAATTTCGGCGGCCGGTTCTCGACGAAAGCGGCCAGGCGTTCGGCCCGCAGGCGCAGCGTGGCCATGCGCGCCTCGCCCTGGCGGAACTCGGCCAGGGCCTGGGCGCCATCGAGCTTCAGCAGCACCTGGCCCTTTTCAACCAGCGCCTTTTCTTCCACCAGGATCTCGGTCACCGCGCCGCCATCGAGGTGCTGCACCACCTTGACCTGGCCGGATGGGGACACTTCGCCCGGCGCGCGCGCCACTTCGGTAATACGGGTCAGCGCAGCCCACAGCAGGAATACCAGCACCACCGCCGCCACCAGCAGCAACAGCGGACGGACGAAGGCCGGCACCAGTTCCTCTTCCACCCACACCGCTTCCGCCAGCAGGCGGCGCTTGCGGCTATCCATCGCTTCGCGGCCGCCCCGGTTCGACATCAGTTCGAATAGTCTTTTCATCATGCCTGCCCTGCCATTACCTTGTTTTTGACACTTTCAAACGGTCCCATTGCGGTCACCGCGCCGTTTTCCAAATAGATCACCCGGTCCGCCATGCGCATATGGCCAGGCCGGTGCGACACCACCAGCAAGGTGGCGCGTCCGCGCAGCCAGGCCATGCAGCGCAACAGCGCCTGCTCGCCGGCCTGGTCCATGCCGGTGCCCGGCTCGTCCAGCAGCACCAGTGCCGCCGGCTTGAGCATGGCGCGCGCCAGCATCAGGCGCTGGCGGAAACCGAACGGCAGCTGTTCGGCGCTGCTGTTCGAAATGCGCGTCTCGAAGCCGTCCGGCAGGCTGGCGATGTCGGCCGCCAGGCCGGCCATGTCCACCGCCCAGCGCACCTCCTGCTCGGTGGCGGCCGGATGCACCAGCATCAGGTTCTGGCGCACCGTGCCGTGGAAGATCTCGCATTGCTGCGGCATATAGCTGATATTGCTGCGCAGCTCAGGCGCGGCCAGTTGGCGCAAGTCCACCTGGTCGAGGCGGATGGTGCCGGCCTGCGGCGCGTAAATGCGCACCAGCAGTTTGAGCAGGGTCGATTTGCCCGAGCCGTTGGCGCCGGCGATCGCCACCATCTCGCCCGGCGCCACCGTGAAGTTCAAGCCCAGCAGCGCCGGGTCGGCATCGTTGGCATAGCGGAAGGACACGCGTGCAAAGCCCAGCTCCCCGCCCAGTTGCGGCCGCACGGCGGGCTTGATCCCGCTTTCGCGTTCGATCGGCAGCCGCATCAGGTTTTCGATCTGGCGGATATTGGCGCGCGTACGCACCAGGGCGTTGGCGGCCAGGAACAGGTTCTGCATCGGCCCGGTCAGGCGCCACACGATCATCATGGTCGCCACCAGCGCACCGCCGCTCAACTGCCCGGTGATCACCAGGTACGCCGACAACGCCATGCACAGCAAGCCGGTGGTCATGCCCAACACCTGGGCCAGCCCGCCCACCCGCGCGCGCAATTGCTGGTCCTCGAAGCCGGCCACCACGGCCTTGCCGCTGATCTCGTGGAAGCGCTTCAGCCAGGTCTGCGCCGCGCCGGCGCTGCGGATCAGGCGCATGCCGGACAATACTTCGTTGATGAATTCGCCGCGCACGCTGGACTGCTGCGAGGCGCGCGACATCGACGCTTCATTCCACTTGCGGGTGCCGTACCACAGGGCGCAATAGGCCAGGGTGGCGCCGGCGATCGGCAGCAGGATCCATGGGTTGATGAAGGCCAGCGCCAGCAGCATCACCAGGCTGGCCGGCAGCTCGAAGGAAATCAGCACCAGCGGGCCGAGGAAGAAGTCGCGCAGGCTTTCCAGGTGCTTGATGCGTTCCAGCTGGCGCGTCGGCGACACGCCCTCCATGGAGGTGGCAGGCAGGCAGATCACGCGCTCGAACACGCTGGTGCTCAATACGAATTCGGTACGCCCGCCGATAAAGGCCAGCACCCGGTTTTTCAGTTCGCGCACCACGCAATCGAGGCCGATCATCAGCAAGCCGCCCAGCGCCAGCATGGCGCCCAGCGCAAGGTCGCCGCCCGGGATCACGGTGTCGAACACGGTCTTGACGAACAGCGGCGGCACCAGGGCCAGGGCGGTCGACAGCATGGTCAGGCCCATCACCAGCGTCAAGTGCTTGCGCAAGCGCCACAGCAGGCGCCCGATCCAGCTCTGGCCCGGCTGCAGTTGGCGTTCTTTCGGCGCCACCGGCGTGAAGCGGTATGCCTCGCCCTGCACTGCCTGGGTGTCGACGTCGAGTACCGCTTCGCGGCCGCTGACGCCGTCGAACACGCGCAGGCTGCCGTCGGCCTGGCGCGCCAGCAGCACCATGGCCGGGGCGCCCGGCGCCAGGAACAGGCATGGCAACAAGCGTGCGTCGAGGTCGTCCAGCGCGGTATGGAAGTGCTGCGGCTGCATGCCGAGGTTGGACAGCACGCCGCACAGGCCGGACAGGTCGAGCGCGCCGCGCAAATGCGGCAGGGCGTCGGCCAGCTGGCGCGGCTCGCCCGACCACGACAGCACGTCCAGCAGCACCGGCAGGCAGCGTCCGAGGTCGGACGGCGGGCTGCAATAGCGGTCCACCACGTCGGCCAGCGATTGCTGCGGTGCCGGCCGGTCGGCCGCCGGGGCCGGCGGCGCTTCGGCTTGCTCGGCCTGCGCTGCCAGGTCCATACGGCCGGGACGCAGGCGCCCGCCGGCCAGCGTGTAGACCTGGTCGGCCAGCGCCAGCATCGAAGGCCGGTGCGTGACCATGATGATGGTGCTGCGGCCCTTGCGCGCGGCCAGGTAGGCCAGCAGGCGGCGGTCGCTTTCGAGGTCGAGCGAAATATTGGCTTCGTCGAACAGGATCACGCTCGGTTCATGCACCAGGGCGCGCACGATGGCGATCATCTGGCGTACGCCTTCCGGCAATCCTTCGCCCTTGCCTTCGCCCAGCATGGTCTGGTAGCCGGTCTTCATGCCGGCCACCACACGGTCCAGCCCCAGTTCGCGCGCCACGGCCAGCGCTTTCTGGTTCAGGGACGGTTCGAACATGGTCAGGTTGTCGAGGATGGTGCCGGTCATGATCTGGCCGACCTGCGGCAGGTAGGCCAACTGTCGGTGGATGCTGTCCGGCGCGCTGGCAGCCAGCGGCAGCCCGTCCAGCAGCACGGCACCGTGGTCGGGCCGCTCCAGCCCGTTCACCAGCGACAGCAGGCTGCTCTTGCCGCTGCCGCTTTCGCCCTGGATGGCGATGCATTGGCCGGCCGGCACGGTCAACGACAGGCCGTTGAACAGCACGCGGCCATCGCCGTGCGCCAGCGTCACATCGCGCAGCTCCAGCGCTTGCGTCAGCGGTGCCAGCGGCGGCAGTTCCACGCTCTCTTCGCAAGGCATGTCCATGATGCCGGCCAGGCGCTGTTCGGCGGCCACGAAAGACTGGTAGCGCAGCCACACCGCCAGCGTGCGGCGCAACGGCAACAAGGCGCGGGTCGACAGCAGCATCACCGCGGCCAGGCCGCCGGGCGTCATCTGGCCTGCCATCACGGCGGCGGCGCCGGCGGCCACCACGGCCACCACCATCACCTGGGAGAAGACGAAACCAAGGTCGGTGGCGCGCGCGCTGCTGCCGGTGAGCGCTTCCCCGACGCCGGCACTGGCTTCCTGCAGGCGCTCGTAGCGGCGCAGCATCAGCCACTCCATCGCCTGCGTCTTGACGGTATGGATATTGGCCAGCACCTCGCCCAGGAAACTGCTGCGGCGGTCGTCCAGGGTCTGGCGCCACGCGACCTGGGCGCTCAGGCGATGGCCGAAACGCAGGCTCAGCACGACGAACAGGGCCAGCAATGCAGCCGGCACCAGGGCCACCCAGCCGCCGATCAACAGGATGATGAGCAGGAACAGCAGCACGAACGGCAAGTCGAACACGACCAGCAAGGCTTGCCCGGAGTAGAACTCGGACACGCGCGTGCTGGCCAGGATGCGCTCGGCGTAGTTGCCGGCTTCCTCCTGGCGGAAGCGCCGCATCGGCACGCGCAGCAAGCGCTCCAGCGCCTTCAGCGACGTGCTGTGTTCATAACGGATGCCGAGCCAGCCGGTCACCACGGCACTGACGCCGCGCAGCACTTCCTCCAGCGCCAGCGCGACGATGATGCCGGCCACCAGCAGGGCCAGGGTTTCCAGCGACTGGTTGGCCAGCACGCGGTCCAAGATCTGCAGGATCGCCAGCGGCAAACCGAGCGACAGCAGGTTGGACAGCAGGGCCGACAGCGCCAGGCCGGGCGCGACACGCCGCAGGTCGGGCGAGCGCAGCACCTGGCCCAGCGGGCCATCGCGCAATGCGGCGCGCAGCCCCGCAGCGGGCGGCGCGGCCGGTGCAGGCGTTTCCTGCGCCGGGTCGGCCGTCTCGTACTCCGTGTTGGTTCTTGTGTCCATGTCACTCAATGCATAAATAGTCGATGATCTTGCGCAGCAAGGGATGGCCGAATTCCAGCGCCGCCCCTGGTCCGGCGCGCAGCACGCCGGCGGCCTGGGCACGCTGCACCAGCGGCCCGACCGTCTCTTCACGCTCGCCCATGGCCGCCGCCAGGCCGGCCAAGGTAGGCGCGCCATGGCGAGCGGCGGCGCGCAGCAGCTTGCGGTCCAGGTGCAGTCCGTCCAGGCGGGCGCACACGGTGGCCAGCAGCGACACGGCCATCCCCTCTTCCCCGCTGTGGCGCGCCAGTTCGACCGCGAACAGCGGCACACCGGCGGCATCGGCGGCGATCTGCCATGCCTCGCTGGCGCCGTGTCCCGGCGTCACGGCAGCGGCCTGCGTGCCGCCTTCGGTGCGCGGCCGCAGCGGCATGGCGCGCTCCGTTGGGCCAGGGTGCTGCTCGGCCAGCACCTGCGCCACCAAGGCCGCCGTGTCGTCGGCGGACAGGCGCGGCAACGCCAGGCGCATGACTTCGGGCGCTTGCAACGGCGCCATTTCCGCCATCGGGCGCCCCGACAGCAGCACCACGGCGCCGGCCTGCGCCGCTGCCTGCGCCGCCGCCAGCAAGGCCTGGCGTGCGGCGGGCGCCAGCAGGTGGCAATCGTCCACCACCGCCAGCTGCGCCGCTGCCAGCTGCTGCAGCAGCGCCAGGGCCGCGCTGCAATCGTCCTGGCTGCCCGGGCGGTGCGCTGTGGGATGCGGCGCCACGCGGCACAGCCAGGCCTGCCGGCCGGCCGCGCGCCACCGCCCTAACGCTTCCGCGCACAGGCGCGATTTGCCCATGCCGGTTTCCGCTTCCAGCAGCACCAGCCGGCCGCCGCCCTGCAGCAGGCCGGCCAGCGCCGCCTGCTGCTCGCGGCGCCCCACCAGCGGATAGCAATGGCGGTCATTGCGCCAATCGATCGCGTCCAGCCCGTCAAAGCCTACTGCGCCGGGAGCTGCTCCCGCGCCGAACCACGCTTCGCCGCGGATGCCCAGCGCCTGCATCAAGGCCAGCACGGGGCGGCCCAGCAGCAAGTGGCCCGGGGTAGCCTGCTCCTGCAGCGTGCGCGCGGCAGCCAACGCGGTGCTGGCCACGGCCTCGCCCGACCAGCCGCCCTGGCGCAGCATGCTGGCCACCACTTCCCCGACCGTCATGCCGCCGCGCAGGCTGGGCGCCAGTTCCGGTGCCTGCGCCTGCAGTTCGGCGTACAGGCGGCGCGCAGTCTCGAGCGCCTTGCGCAAATCCCCTTCGCCGACCTGGTGCAGGCCAAAGATCAAGTCCCCGGCCTGGCCGCGCCGCGCCAGGAACACGGCATCGGTATCGCATGCCTGCGCCGCCAGCAAACCGTGCAGGCGGCGCAACGCCGCTTCGCCGGCGTCGGCCGCCACCCCCAGGCTGAGCAGGACACACGGGCGCCGTTCCAGTGCGGCCGCCGCCACGGTGGCGCCCTCGCGCGCCACGCCCGGCGCCGCGTGCGCTGGCGGCGCCGCCTCGGTGCGCGCTGCCGGCGTGCCGGCAGCTGGCGCGGCAGTGCCTGCCTGTCCTGCCAGCGCCATCACGGCCATGGTGCGGTTACTGACGTTCAGGCGGCGGAACAGCGTCACGACGTGCTGCTTGACGGTGCCCACGCCAATGCCCAGTTCGCGGGCGATTTCCTTATTGACTTTGCCGGCCCGCAGCAATTCGACGATCTGGCGCTGGCGCGGCGTGAGCTCCTCCAGCGAGGGCGCTTGCTCAGCGTCCCGCGCGGGCTCACGCGTTGTCAGCGGCTGGGGTTTCATGGCTGCGCCAGCTCCGGCGCGCCAGGAGCCACCAGGCGGCAAGCGATTTTCTGCGCCCGCAGTGCGCCGCAAGCTTGCTCGGCTTGCGTGCTGCTGCCAAAGCGGCCGAGGAAGACGCGCAAGGCCGCCGATCCTTCCGGCGCGCGGCGCGCGGCCAGCGTGCGCTCATTCATCAGGGCGGGCATGCGCTTTTCCAGCGCACGCCAGGTCGCCGCCACGTCGCGCTGGCGCGCAACGCTGTCCAGCTCCAGGTGCCAGCCGGCGTCGGGCGCGCCGTGTGCTGCTGCCCGGTTGCCGGTGGCGGCATCGCCTGGCGCGTCCTGGTCGGCAACACCTTCCAGCACACGCCCTTGCGCCGCCGCGGCCGCCGGACGGCGGCCTTTGCCCGGCAGCGCTTCCGCGCCGGCCACGCCGCCGCCCAAGGCGGAGAACAGGTTGACCAGGGAACGGTAGCGTGCGCGGTCGATCACGTGTTGCTCGTCCAGGTTGCGGTGGTAATTGCGCTCCGTGTCAAGCAGGAGCAAATGGTCGATGCCGCCCGCCCGGTAGGATTCGCGGCTGTAATCCCAGGCGCGGCGCGACGCCTGCGCCGATTGGCGCTGTGCTTCCAGGCGGCGGCCGCCGAGGCGGATGCCGTTCAGCGCATCGTCCACTTCACGCACCGCACCGTAAATCGTGCGCGCATAGGTGGCCACCAATTCTTCGCGCACCGCCTTGCTGTACGCCACTTCGTTGTCGCGGCGGCCATGGTCGAACAGCGTCACCGACAAGCTGGCCAGCACGTTCCAGAACAGCGTGCTGGGCTCGAACAGGCGCGACATGTACTGGCTGCCGTAACCGGCTTGCGCCGACAAGTCCAGCGGCGGCAGCAGCCGGCTGCGCGCCACGTCCACGTCCGCTTCGGCCGCCAGCAGGCGCGCTTCCACCACGCGGATGTCGGGACGGCGCAGCAACAGGGCCGACGGCAAATCCGGCAGCACGGCCGGGAAGCTTAGCGAGGCCAAGCCTTTTCCGCTCAGCTTCAGCGTGCCCGGCGCGACGCCGACTTGCAGCGCCAGGTTGTTCAGCGCTTCGTCGCGCTGCAATTCCAGGGTGGGGATGGTGGCCTTGACCGCGTACACGGCGGCCCGCTGCTGCTCCATTTCGATCAGGTTCGCATCGCCCTTTTCCAGGCGCATTTCGATGTCGGCCAGCATGTCGGAGACGGCGGCATCGGTTTCCATCGCCACGCGCAAGCGGTCGTCGAACGACAGGTAATCGAGGTAGGCCGACACCACGTTGGCCACCACGGTGCGCTGCACTTCGTCGCGCAGGAAGCGGGCGCGCCACTGTTGCAGGTCGGCCGATTCGAACATGGCCTGGCGTTCGCCCCAGATATCGAGGCGCAGGTCGGCCCGCAAGCCCACCTGGCCAATGTCGCGCGCCGGCGTGTGGCCGCCGGTGACGCTGCCGCCCACTTCGCCCGCCGCCGATTCGCGCCGGCGCTGCACCGAGCCGGTCACCGCCGGCAGGCGGTCGGCACCGGCTTGCGCGGCGCGCGCTTTTGCCTGCAGCCAGCGCTGCTCGGCGGCGCGTAACTCCTGGTTATCCGCCAGGGCGCGCGCCACCAGGCCGTCCAGCTCGGCGCTGCGCAGCATGCGCCACCACTGCGGCAGCACTTTGTCGAGCTGGTGGGTGGCCGGCGCAACGGCAGCGGGCGCGGCCGGCGGCAAGCCCGGCGCGGGTTCGGCGCGTGGGTACGCGGATGGGAGGGGGATCTCCGGGACGTCGTAATGGCCGCGCTTGATGGCGCAACCGGTCAACGCAAAGCCCAGCACACTGGTCACAACAGCCAGCGCGAGTCGTTTCATCGCCTGCAAGAGGTTTGCCTTCTTATCGGAAGTTAGTTGTCATGTTGTAACGAATAATTGCAAGAATAGCACAACCGGTTACTACACAACAAAAATATTTCACTGCGCGTCAAACTCGGCTGCCGCTTTGGCCGACCAGAGCGCTTCCTGATAGGTAGGGAAAGGGATATCGTAACGTTCCGCACTGCCGTCTTCACCAATAAAGTAGGTCCACCAGCCGGCCGGGTCGGGCACGATGGCGATGTCGCGCGGCCCGCAATGCTCCAGCAGAACATCATCTTTGGAAAGCGTCACTATGCGCACGCCGCGGTGCTTGATCAGAGTCGACATGGCCTTCCCCTTGGAGGAATTGCAGTGGCTCAATTCTACCGACAAATGTTAAGCGCAACGCAGAAAATGTTGCGAAGCCCGGGTATTCTTGTTGCGGGAGGTACACTCTGATGTCAAACGAACCAGTCCAGCAACCACTCCATCCCGGCGATGAAGCCGCACCCGGCACGCCCGGCAGCGGCGAAGGCATTTGCCCCGTCTGCAGCGGCAGCGGCAAGACCCCGGACGGCAAGGAATGCCCCAATTGCGGCGGCACCGGCCGCATCATCGAAGGGATCGGCGGCGGTTAAGCTCAGCCGGCACCCAGGCGCCGGCGCAGGAAGTCGATGAACAGCCGCGTGCGCGCCGGCAAATGGCGCGTCTCGGTCAACGCATGCACCAGGATCGGCTCCATATGCCAATCCGGCAACACGCGCTGCAAGCGGCCTGCCTGCACTTCCTGCCGCGCCAGTAAGGGGTCGAGGGCGGACACGCACAAGCCGTTGGCCGCCATCGACAGGCTGAGCGCGGCGCTATTGGTGGCGTAGCGCGCCTGCGCCGCCACTTCCACCACTTCCTCACCGCGGTACAGCTTGCGCCAGATGTCGGGCAAGCGGCTGGAGAAGGACCGGCCGCACAAGGTATGCTGCACCAGGTCGCTGGCATGCACCAGCGGCGGCATCCTGGCCAGGTAGACCGGCGAGGCGTACAGGAAGCGCGGCATGCTGACGATGCGCCGCACCACCAGGGTGGACGGCGCGGTGGGCGGCGGCCCCATACGGATCGCCAGGTCGAACGGTTCCGACTGCAAATCCACGGGGCGCGAGGAAATGTCGAACTCCATCTTGATGTCGGGATAGGTGTCGGCGAACTCCGCCAGCACCGGCGCCAGGTAGCCCATGCCGAAACTGGAGGTCATGGTGGCACGCAGGATGCCGGCCGGCTTTTCCGACCAGTCCAGCAGCGCTTCGTGGGCACTCATCGCCTCTTCCACAATGCCCTGGCAGCGCTTGAAATAGGCTTCGCCCGCATCGGTCAGCTCCACCTTGCGCGTGGAGCGGTGCAGCAGGCGCAAGCCGATGGTCTTTTCCAGTTCGGCGATATTGCGCGACAAGGTGGAATTGGACATGTCCAGCGCCTCGGCGGCGGCGCGGAAACTCTTGCGCTTGGCCACTTCGACGAACAGGCGCATGTGGTGCAGCCGATCCATTCATTGCTCCATTTTTGGGATACTCTATGCAATTATAAGCATTTATCCCAACAATGAAACAGTTCAGAATGCACTTACTTTGACAGAAAGGTAATGCAAATGAACAACACCGAACCCACCCTGTTGGAAGAGTTGTGCAAGCTGCTGGCCGGCTTGGTGTTCCGCGCGAACGGCTCGGCCTGCCATGCGCGAGATTAGCGGAAGAGCTGGACGACGGCCGAGACCATGGCTCCATTGATAGCGGTTTGTACGGTAATGATACCGAGGGCGAAGATCAAAAAGTCCTTGCGGACTTCGGCCTTGGTCGCGAATTGCTTGAGCTCGGATTCAAGACGCTGCTGGAGCCGCGCCTCGGCAGCGGCGAGCGCGCCGGCCGATTCGCTTCGCATGGAATCGAGCTGGCGTTGCAAGCCATCGAGTTCGCGCTGCAAATTGGCAATATCGGTTTTGGTGGCCATATTGGCCTCCACGTGGCGCTGCAGCTCCGCGATTTTGCCAAGCACATCGTCGACTTTCGACTCCACTATTGCGATCCGCACGTCCATGTTTTCATCTTTGGGCATGATCGTTTCTCCGTCAAGCAAGCACAGGAACGATTCTGAGCGCGACGGGGACGTGGGGACTTGATACAACTCAGCGCTGGTTCAGGACGTCCTTGCGGAACCAGTCGTCCAGCATCTGTTTTTCGTGGCTGTACAGGTCGCGGTTGTACCGGTTGGCACCCATCAGGTAATTCGGGTCCGACAACTTGGCTTCGCCGCTGGCGAGCACCTGGCCGTCGCGCTCGACGCTGTAGCGCAAGTGCAGGCGCGGCCAGTCGGCCTGGCCTTTCAGCACCCGCACGTCGCGCACGGCAACGCGCGGGAATTCGTCGCCCGCCAGGTCGATATCGAGGAAGTCCACCTTCAGCACTTGCCCCGCGGGCAGCTTGGCCGACAGCAGGTTGAGATGCTCGCGGAACAGGAACTGCATGTTCTCGCGGTCGTGGAAATCGCGCGGCACATCACTCATCTTGCCGATGTCGACAAAGTTGACGGTGGCGCCGGCAAAGGCGCTGGCCGAGGCGAAGAGCAGGATGGCGGCGCCAGTGGCGTGAATGAGCTTGTTCATGCCTGAAGTATAGGCCAATCTTGGCGGAAAAGGAAAAAGGGCCCACACCTTCCGGTATGGACCCTTTTCGTTTGGCGCGGCTGGCAGGAATCGAACCCACGACCCCTTGGTTCGTAGCCAAGTACT
>CBFGQI010000146.1:0-12760 GCA_965650885.1 uncultured Oxalobacteraceae bacterium | reverse complement strand
CGTGCTGCTGAAAAATGAACGCGACGAATGGGAGCTGCCGGGCGGGCGCATCGAGCCCGGCGAATCGCCCGCTGCCTGCCTGGCGCGTGAAGTGGAGGAAGAGCTTGGCGTGCGCGTCAGCGTGGGTGCGCCACTCGACAGCTATCTGTTTGAAGTCATCCCGGGCAAAAGCGTATTCATCGTGACCTACGCCTGCACCCTGGAAGGCGGCTTCGTCCCGGTATTGAGCCACGAACATCAGGAAGTCGGCCTGTTCGCACCGGACGCGTTGCCCGATCGCTTGCCGGACGGGTACCGCGCCTCGGTCGCCGCCTGGGCCGGCGCGGGCAGCGACCGGCTGGCGCGGCACTTGCTGGCGGAGGCGTATAACAATGGTTGGGCGAACCACCGCCTGTTGCGGGCGTGCGCGCAACTGTCGCAGGCGGATTTCGTCGCCCCGCGCAGCGGCTTCTTCCCGTCGATCAAGGCAACGCTCAACCATATCCTGACCGTCGACTGGTTTTATATCGATGCGCTGGAACGGGAGGCGCGTGGGGCACCGCCCCATCCGGATTTTCGCGCCGAGTTCTTCGCCGTGCCGGAGCCGTTCGACACCTGTGGTGCGCTGTGGGATGCGCAGCGGGCTGCCGACCGCCGCCTGATCGCGTATTGCCGGGCACTGCGGGACGCGGACCTGGGCCGCATCGTGAGCATCGACCGCGGCGAGGGCGCGTGGCAGCGCGATACCCGTCAGCGGCTATTGGCCCACCTGTTCGAGCACCAGATCCACCACCGCGGCCAGGTGCACGCCATGCTGTCCTCGACCTCGTTGGCGCCGCCGCAGCTGGATGAGTTCTTCGCTGCCGGCGAGGCGCCGCTGCGCGAGCAGGACTTCCGCGAGCTGGGCTGGACCGAAGCCGAGATCTGGGGACCAAACTTATCCTGAATCAAGGAATTTAGCCTCGCGATGGGCGATAGTCGGGCTCAGTTTTAACCTGAGCAGGACTATCCATGAATGCAAATGAAAAAATGTTCGGCAACCCCATGCCGCCCCAGGAAATCTCGCTGGACGTGCTGCGCGAAAAATATGCGAAGGGGGATGAGCAGGACATCGTCGACGTCCGCCGGCGCGTAGCGCGCGGGCTGGCCGCCCTGGAGGCGCCTGAGCTGCGCGAAGACCTGGAGCAGCAATTCCTGTGGGCGCAGGAGAACGGCTTCGTTCCTGCCGGCCGCATCAACTCCGCCGTTGGCCTGGGGCTGAAGGCCACCCTGATGAACTGCTTCGTGCAGCCGGTCGGCGATTCCGTGACGGGGGAGGCGGATGGCCTGCCCGGCATCTATACCGCCGTCGCCGAAGCGGCGGAAACCATGCGCCGCGGTGGTGGCGTGGGCTATGACTTCAGTGCCATCCGCCCCGCAGGGGCCAAGGTGAAGGGCACGCAGTCGCGCGCCTCAGGCCCGGTGTCGTATATGGAAGTGTTCGACGCTTCCTGCAAGACGGTCGAATCGGCCGGCGCGCGCCGTGGCGCGCAGATGGGCGTGCTGCGCATCGACCATCCCGACATCGAGCGCTTCATCGCCGCCAAGGACAATGGCGGCTTCCGCAACTTCAACCTGTCGATCGGCGTGACGGATGGCTTCATGCATGCGCTGACGACCAATGGCGAGTTCGAACTGGTGCACAAGGTTGAGCCGGGCGACGAAGACCTGGCCGCCGGCGCCCACCTGCGCGACGATGGCATGTGGGTCTACCGCCGCCTCCCGGCGCGCGAGCTGTGGGACAAGGTGATGACATCCACTTACGACCATGCGGAACCGGGCGTGCTGTTCGTGGACCGCATCAACGCCGAGAACAACCTGTATTACTGCGAAACGCTGCGCGCCACCAACCCTTGCGGCGAGCAACCGCTGCCGGGCTACGGCTGCTGCGACCTGGGTTCGCTGAACCTGACCTGTTTCGTGAAGCATCCATTCAGCGAGCGCGCCGAGTTCGATTACGAGGCCATGCGCCGCGTGGCCGGCATCGGTGTGCGCATGCTGGACCTGGCGCTGGACGCGACCCAATGGCCGTTGCCGCAGCAGGCCGACGAAGGCGCCGCCAAGCGCCGCATCGGCCTGGGCTTCCTGGGCCTGGGCAGCGCGCTGGTGATGCTGGGCCTGCGCTACGACTCGGACAATGGCCGCGCCATGGCGGCCAGCATCGCGGAAGCTTTGCGCGACGCGGCTTACACCGCCTCGGTGGCGCTGGCGCAGGAGAAGGGCGCGTTCCCGTTCTTCGACAGGGATCTCTACCTGGAAAGCGCCTTTGTGCGCCGCCTGCCGGGCGCATTGCGCGAAGCCATTGCCAAGCACGGTATCCGCAACTCGCACCTGCTGTCGGTCGCGCCGACCGGCACCATTACGCTGGCCTTCGCGGACAATGCATCGAACGGCATCGAGCCGGCGTTTTCGTGGGTGTACCAGCGCCGCAAACGGATGCCGGATGGGTCGTCGCGCTCCTACGAGGTGGCGGACCATGCGTGGCGGCTGTACCGCCACATGGGCTTCGATATGGAGCAACTGCCGCCGCAGTTCGTGACGGCGCTCGATATGGCGGCGCTGGACCATGTGAGCATGATGGAGGCGGTGCAGCCATTCATCGACACGGCGATTTCGAAGACGGTCAACGTGCCGGAGGATTATCCCTACGAGGACTTCAAGGAGCTGTACTCGGAAGCCTGGCTGGCGGGGCTGAAAGGGCTGGCGACCTTCCGGCCCAATTCGGTGACGGGCAGCGTGCTCAGCGTCGCGCCGGAGATGCCGGCCAGCACGGCACCGCGCGATGAAGACCCGCTGCGCAAGCGCTTCGATGGGCGGCCGCTGGGCGAACTGGAATCGGTGACCTCCAAGGTCGAATACTGGACCCAGGAGGGCAAGAAGTCGGCTTACCTGACCGTGAGCTTCATTGCGGTCGACGGCACGCTGGAGGGCGCGCCGGTGCGCATCGAGCGGCCGTTCGAGTTCTTCATGCCGGCCAACCAGCGCAGCGATGGGCAGCAATGGATTACCTCGTCCATGCGCCTGCTGTCGATGGCGGCGCGGGCGGGCAGTTCGATCGCCAAGGCGCTGGCGGATATGCGGGAGGTGGTGTGGGAGAAGGGTCCGGTGCGCTGCGGGCTGCTGACGCGGGAGGATGGGGTGCAGGTGCCGGTGTTCCATGATTCGGAGGTGGCGGCGATTGCGTTCACCTTGCAGCGCATGCTGATCCGGCGCGGCTTCCTGGATGCGTATGGGAACCAGGTGCCGGTGCCGCAACTGGCGGTGCAGTTCGCGGCGCGCGGGGAGATGGGGCATGCGGCGCCGGAGGCGATGACGGCGGCGGGCGCTGCGCCTTCGCAGTCGGCGGGGAAGTGTCCGGAGTGCGGGGCGAGGGCGCTGCATAAGGTTGATGGGTGTACGCGGTGTGTGGAGTGTCATTACATGGGGGGGTGTGGCTGAAAACCCTCTAAACCGGTAAACCGGTGTCAGACCCGCAGGGTCTGACACCGTCTGCGCTGCGGCCGCTGGCTGCGAGGCCGTCAGGGGTCTGACCCCGGTGTACCGGTTTTGCTTAAGGTGCATCAAGGAAGAAAATCCCGCCCCTGCCTACACTTCCTCCCACACTAACCCCTCGGAGGACAAACAAAATGCATCACTCTTTCCAACTTGCTTCCGCCCTGGACGCCGCCAACGTCACCCGCGTGCTTGACCTGCTGCGTACCGTGCCCGGCATCCGCGGTGTGCACGCCCCGGCCGGCGCGGCCCATATCGAAGTCGCCTTCGACGATTCCCTGACCAGCGTCCCGCATCTGGGCAAGCTGCTGGAAGAACACGGTTACCCGCCTGTGGCGCCGCAACGGCGCAGCCACACCTGCTGCGGCGGCTGCGGCGGCCATTGAGCAACACTTGACCTGGATCATGTGAGCTGCCCGGGTGGCGGCTGTATTCTGGCTAAAAACATACATTTGAAACACCACAAAAGGAGCTATCATGCACGCCACTAAGAAGTTATGGACGTGGCTCGCCATTATCTGCCTGCTATCGTTTACGGTACTGGGCTGGGTGGGCCGCGAAATTTACCTGAAAGCGCCTCCAATAGCGCAAGTCGTCGACGATACCGGCGCCGTCCTGTACACGCCCGACCAGGTGAAGCACGGCCAGAGCGCCTGGCTGTCGGCTGGCGGCCAGCAACTCGGTACCGTCTGGGGCCACGGCTCCTACCTGGCGCCCGACTGGTCGGCCGACTGGCTGCACCGCGAAGCGCTGGCGCTGCAAGACCTGTTCGCGCGCAAGCACTTCAACAAGGACTATGCCCAGCTCGAAGCGGGCGGCAAGGCCCACGTCGATGCGCTGGTCAAGAGCGAACTGCGCACCAACACTTACAATGCCCAGTCCAATGAGCTGAAGCTGTCAGCCATCCGCGCTGAAGCGGTACGCATCGTGGCCGCGCATTACGCGGGGCTGTTCGGCAACGCCGACCAGTACGCCCAGCTGCGCGAACAATACGCGATACAGCCGAACTCGCTGCCGGAAGCCACCGACCGCGCTGCCTTGGCCGGCTTCTTCTTCTGGTCGTCGTGGGCCGCCGCGGCCGACCGTCCCGGCGAAACCGGCTTGAGCTACACCAGCAACTGGCCGCACGAGCCGCTGGTCGACAATACGCCGACCGCCGGGGCCGGCATCTGGTCGATCGCTTCGGTGATCCTGATGATCGGCGCCATCGCCGGCATGCTGTTCTTCCACTCCATGCACAAGGAAGAAGAAGATCCCGTGCCGCCGAAGAATGACCCGCTGTTCAGCCTGAAAGCCACGCCTTCGATGAAGGCCACCAAGAAGTACTTCCTGGTGGTGATCGGCCTGATCCTGGCGCAAGTGGGCATGGGCGTGATCACCGCGCACTATGCGGTGGAAGGTTCGAGCTTCTTCGGCATCCCGCTGGCCGACATCCTGCCGTTCACCGTCAGCCGCACCATCCACACCCAGTTCGCCGTGCTGTGGATCGCCACCGCCTGGCTGGCCACCGGCCTGTACATCGCTCCCGCGATCTCG
Organism: uncultured Oxalobacteraceae bacterium; assembly: GCA_965650885.1. GTDB lineage: Bacteria > Pseudomonadota > Gammaproteobacteria > Burkholderiales > Burkholderiaceae_D > Rugamonas. The sequence goes on along the minus strand of CBFGQI010000146.1, from coordinate 7,714 downwards.
GGCGTGGAACCGAAGTTCCAGAAGCTGGGCACCGACGTGTTGTTCTACGCGCTGCTGTTCATCGTGGTCGGTTCGACCGCCACCGGCTGGCTGGGCGTGCTGCAGCACAAGGGCACCGACTTCGCCTTCTGGCTGGGCAACCAGGGCCTGGAGTTCACTTCCATGGGCCGCATCTGGCAAATCCTGCTGTTCGTCGGCCTGCTGTTCTGGGCTTTCCTGCTGGGCCGTGGCCTGTGGCCTGCGCTGAAAAAGCCTTCGGAAAGCCGCGGCATCATCGCCATGGTGTTCCTGGCTGCGCTGTGCATCGGCGGCTTCTACGCCACCTCCCTGACCTGGGGCCGTGGCACCCACTATTCGATGATCGAGTACTGGCGCTGGTGGCTGGTGCACCTGTGGGTGGAAGGCTTCTTTGAAGTGTTCGCAACCGCCGTCATCGCGCTGCTGTTCACCCGCCTGGGCCTGATCCGCGCCGCCTCGGCCAATAGCGCCATCATCCTGGAAACCATCGTGTTCCTGTTCGGCGGCATCCTGGGCACCTTGCACCACCTGTACTTCACCGGTACCCCGACTTCGGTGATCGCCATCGGCGCCATGTTCTCGGCGCTGGAAGTGGTGCCGCTGTCGCTGATCGGCCTGGAAGCATACCGCAACTACAAGCGCTCCAAGTCGGCGCCATGGGTTGGCGCCTACAAGTGGGCCATCCTGTGCTTCATCGCCGTGGGCTTCTGGAATACCGTGGGCGCCGGCCTGCTGGGCTTCTCGATCAATACCCCGATCGCGCTGTACTACATGCAAGGCTTGAACATGACCGCAGCCCACGGCCACGCTGCATTGTTTGGCGTGTACGGCATGCTGGGTATCGGCCTGATGCTGTTCTGCCTGCGCGGCCTGGTGGACCGCCTGGCGTGGTCGGACAAGCTGCTGGCATCGATGTTCTGGACGATGAATATCGGCTTGGCCATGATGGTGTTCATGTCCCTGGTCCCGGCCGGCATCTACCAGGCTGTGGCAGCGATCACCAAAGGCATGTGGTTCGCCCGCTCGCCTGAAGTGGTGCACTCCAGCTTCATGGAAACCGCGGTCTGGCTGCGCGTGCCGGGCGACATCGTGTTCGCGCTTGGCTGCGTGTTCCTGGCCTTGTTCGCCCTGCGCCTGATTGGCAAGGCGAAGAAGGAGGAGACCGTGGCGGAAGGCGTGGTGCTGGAGAATTAAGCCATGCGCCTCACGGGCTACACCGACTATGCGCTGCGCCTGCTCATGTACCTGGGCCGGCAGCAGGGCAGGCTGGTGACCGTGCAGGAGGTCGCGCAAGCCCATGCGATCTCCGAGCATCACTTGCGCAAGGTGGCGCACCGGCTCGGCCGAGCCGGGCTGGTGGCCACTTGGCGCGGACGATCCGGCGGATTGCGCCTGGCGCAGCCGCCGGCTTCGATTTCGGTCGGACGCGTGGTGCGCCTGGCCGAAGCCGATTTCACGATCGTCGAATGTTTCAACGTCACGCGCAACACCTGCCAGCTGAGCGGTGCCTGCCGCCTGCAGGAAGGTTTGTACCGCGCGACCGAGGCTTACCTCGGACATCTCGACCGCCAGACCCTGGCGGACCTACTTTGAGGGACTTACCATGAGTGCACCTGAAATCCTGCTTGAACTGTGCGGCATGGTGCCGCCCGAACCGATGGAGCGCGTTCTGGAAGCGCTCGACCTGCTGCAACCCGGCCAGCATATCCGCATGGTGATCGACCGCGAACCGGTGCCGCTGTACCGCATTCTCGAAAAGAACGGCTACTGCTACCGCACTTCGGCACGCGACGACTACACCTACGAAATCGTGATCAGCCAAGCCGAGTGATGCAACGCAAGCTGGCATTCGAGCATACGCCGGGATTGGCGTTGCCGCTGCGCTTCCTGCTGCTGGCACCATGGTTCGGCGCGCTGGCGGGCCTGCTGCTGGTGTGGCAGGGTAGCGAAGCACTGGCCACGCGCTGGGCGCCGGCGACCTTGGCCGTGACCCATTTGCTGACGCTGGGATTTCTCGGCATGGCCATGGCCGGCTCGCTGCTGCAGATGGTGCCGGTGGTGGCAGGCGTCGAGCTGCGCTGGGCGCGTTCCTTGGGGCCTGCGATCTGGGGCGCGCTGGCCGGCGGCGCATTGCTGCTGGCCGGAGGCTTCCTGTGCGGCTTGCCGTGGTGCCTGCGTGCCGGCAGCGCGCTGCTGGGGCTGGGCTTCCTGCTGCTGCTGGCGGTGCTGGGGCGCGCCCTGTCGCAACGCCCCGCGCCGGGGGCGCTGCCGGTAGTGGCCGGCATGCGCCAGGCTGTGGTGGCGCTGGCCTGCGCCGTCGCCATCGGCGTGGCGCTGGCCGCGTTCCTGGTCGGCGCCTTGCCCCTGCGCGTGATGGAATGGACCAATGTGCACGCGGCCTGGGCCCTGGTGGGCTGGGTCGGCGTGCTGGTGGTGTCGGTGGTCTACCAGGTGGTGCCGATGTTCCAGTCCACCCAATTGTTCCCGCGTCCGCTGGCCTTCGTGCTGCCGCCGCTCTGCCTGGGCGGCCTGCTGTTGTGGACTGCCGGCTACCTGTCCGGTTTTGCATGGCAATGGGCGGGGGCGGGCCTGGTGGCGGCCTGCCTGGCCTTGTTTGCGGGCTATACGCTGGTGCTGCTGTATCGCCGCAAGCGCGCGGTGGACGTGTCGACCTGGTACTGGTGCCTGTCGCTCGGCTCGCTGATCGCCAGCGTGGTGGTGTTCCTCTGCCCGTTCGGTGGCGACAAGGCGCTGGTGCTGGGGATCCTGTTCATTGGCGGCTTTGCCATGTCCGCCGTGAACGGCATGCTGTACAAGATCGTGCCATTCCTGCTGTGGTACCACGGCCAGCACGCCGGCTGCGACGTGCCGGGCGTGCGCCAGTTGATGCCGGAGAGCGTACCGCGCGTGCAGTTTGCCTGGCATGCGGCCAGCGTGGTGATGCTGCTTGCCGCCGTCATGGCGCCCGGCTGGCTTGCCCAGCTGGCAGGCGCGGTGCTGGCGGTGGCGTGCATGCGCCTGGGTTTCGACCTGGCGCTGGCGGCGTTCAGCCTTCGTAAGCCCGCAAGCGGGCAGAATCAATAATCCTGATCTGGCGGCCGTTCACGGCAATCATGCCCTGGTCGGCCAGCTCGTGCAGCACGCGCGAGAAGTATTCCGGCGTCAGGTTCAGGCGCGAGGCCAGCAGCTTCTTGCTGACGGCCAGCGTGATTTCCGACCCATCCCTGGCGTCGTCGTCCTTCAGCAGGTAACCGATGATGCGCTGGCTGCCCGAGCGCAGCGAATACGCTTCCACATCCGAGATCAGGCCGTGCAGGCGGCGGCTCATGCCGGCCAGCATGCGGCGTGCGAATTGCGGATTGCGCGCCAGTTCGGCGAATACGGTGTTCTTGGAAATGTGCAGCAGCATGCAATCGCTGACGGCGTGGGCGGTGACGATATAGGGCTTTTCCATGAACATCAGCGCTTCGCCGAAGCTGTGGCCGGGGCCGATGATTTCGACGATTTTCTCGTTCCCTTGCGCGGACAGGAAGCTGAGCTTGACCTGGCCAAAGATCACCATGTGGAAACCCACGCATGGATCGCCGCGCTGGAACACGGCGCTGCCGCGCGGGATGTGGTGCTCGGTGGTGCCGGCCGCCACCAGCGACAGTTCCTCGGGCGACAAGTCATGGAACAAGGGCAGCCGCTTGAGGAATTCGCGGGGGTCGATTTTTGGGCTTGGCATTTTGTTCTCCTGAAATGGCAAAAGGACCCGCAGTTGCGGGTCCAGTCTTTTGTTGGGGCGCTATCGGATTAATGTCCCGAGTCGCCGTCAGGCTTGCTGTTGGTGCGGAAGATTTCCGGATTCTCCTTGCCCGTCACGTAGAGGAAGCCGACCAGGCCTTTCTCCATCCGCGACAGTGCGTGGTCGACCAGGATGAAGCGGCCCGGCACCTCGGTCTTGAACTCGACCATCGTTGCACCGCCCGGCGCCACGGTCGTGGTCTGCACGTTCTGCAGCGGCGGCGAGGTCAGGTCGCCCAGGTTGTACACGCGGTCGAACACTTCGCCGATCACGTGGAAGCTGGAAGTCGCGTTCGGGCCGCCGACACCGAAGAAGATGCGGACGGTCTCGCCGACCTTGGCTTCCATGCGGTGGGTCTTGGTCAGGGCGTCATGGGTGCCGTTGAACATCAGGTGTTCCGGCTGCTCGGCCAGCAGCTTGTCCAGCGAGAATTCGGCTTCGCCAGGCGTGCCATGTTTCTGCGCGGTGTACAGCTCGCCCTGCATGACGTAGAACTCACGGTCGACTTTCGGCAGGCCGCCTTCCGGTTCGACCAGGATCATGCCGTACATCCCGTTCGAGATGTGCTGGGCCACCATCGGGGTCGCGCAATGGTAGACGTACAGGCCGGGGTTGATGGCCTTGAAGGTGAAGCTCTTGGTGCTGCCCGGGGCCGCCTGGGTCACCGCAGCGCCGCCGCCAGGACCGGTCACGGCGTGGAAGTCGACCGAGTGGATCATCTGGCTGTCCTTGGCGTTGCTCATGTCGACGTTGACGGTGTCGCCCACGCGCACGCGGATGAAGGGGCCGGGGACTTTGCTGTTGAAGGTCCAGTATTTGTAGGTGGTGCCGTCCATCAGCTGGCCGGTGATCTCGGTGGTATCGAGCTTGACGTTGACGGTTTGCGGACCGCGCTTGCCGACCGGGCTGCCGACGGCCATCGGATTTTGCGAGATGTCGGCCGCTTTCACCGCCGGCTTCGCTTCGCCTTCGCCGACGATGATCTTGCCGATCATGCCTGCCGCCACGTGGCCGGGCAGGGTGCAGATATAGGTGAATTCGCCTTTCTTGTCGGCTTTGAACACGATGGCGGTGGAGGCGCCCTTGTCTTTCAGCTGGTTCGACTTGGCCTTGAAGTCCGGCACGGAGATATCGTGGGTGGCGCCGTCGCCGTTGACCAGGTTGATCTGCACCACGGCGCCCACCGGCACGCGCAGGGTCGGGTTGGCCTTGCCCTTGGTTTCGCCGGAATCGCTGATGAAGACCAGCTTGCCGTCGGCGATATCGGTACGGAAGGTGTAGGTCACGTCGGGGCGGTACTGGACGGCGGTGCTGTTGCCGCCATGCTGGCCATGTTGTGCATAAGCCGGCGCCAGGGTGGCGGCGCCGATCACCAGTGCCGCGATGGCTTTGGACATCAAGGTCGGTTTCATTTTCTTCTCACAGGTTTGTCCGGCACGGGATTGCGCCGTTTGACGGACAAATCATATGTTTGGGATGCATCTTATTGAATTGACGCAGATCAAAAAAAACCAAACGCTTGGCGAATCGCAAAATGCTTGGGAAATACTTGACCTAGATCATCCGCACGACAGTGTTAAAATGACAATTTTTTATCATCGATACCGCTATCATGACCAAGATTGCCCTGACGCTGGCCGCCGTGCTGGCAAGTATTCCCGCCTTGGCTGCCAACCAGCCCGCCCGCTTCACGCTCGACGTCAAGATCGACGGCAGCGCGACCCAGAAGAAAGGCGACAACCTGAATGCCAGTTCCGTGTCGGAAGTGGTGCACGTGGCGTATTCGCTGGCGCGCCCGGACTATACAACCCCCGTCAACCTGCTCGACGACGGTGCGAATGCCGCGCGCACCAGCCAGCAATTGGCTGCGGCCCAGGCGCGCACACCGGCACCGGACAAGCAGGCCGAAATGATGCGCGGCTTCGAATCCGAAGCCAATGCGTGCAAGGGCAATGTCCAATGCATGACCAGCCTGGCCAACAAGATGGCCAAGGCGACGGCTGCGTGGAATGCCGGTGCAGCGGCGCCGGTGCCGGACAGCGAAGGGAGTTTCCTGCAATACGAAGCGCTGGAAGGGGCGGCATGCAAACCCGAGTTCAGCGCGCGCGTGCGCAATGGCGAGAAGGGCCAGCAGGCCGACGTGGGCGGGCCGAAACCCTTTGCCAACAAGACGGAAGCGGATTACCTCGGCAACGAGCATGAACGCCAGATGTTGTGCAATTCGCAGCTCGTGCTGGACAAGGCAAGCGGCAAGATCTTCGTGAGGTCCATGCTGCCGGTGGTGAAGGGCATGGCGCAACATACCCGTTCCGGCGTCGTCTACATGGAAAACAAGAACCTGGATATCGCGCCGAATGCCGAAGCCTGGGCCTGGATCAACAAGCAGTTGCTTGGCGCCCCGCGCTCGGGCAAGGCGCGCACCACGCTCAAGGTCCCGGTGCAGTCCGCGATCTTCGGCACCGCGGAGCGGACCGTGAACGTGGAAATGAGCTGGTCCCTGAGCGGCAATTAAGGCAGGGCGCGCAAGCGGGCCGGGAGGGCATTGAGGAATGCGTCGCGCAGGCGCAGGCCGGACGGCGGAGCGGCCGGGTCGCGCGGGCTGAGCGACATTTGCGCGAACACGATGGTGCGCGGTCCTTTGCTGATCCAGCCAACGTACCAGCCCAGCGACTGGCCCGGGCCGGCCGAACCGCTGCCCGTCTTGCCGTGCACCTGCCAGCCGTCGAGTGGCGTGTCCACCCTGGCCAGCGCGGCGCTATGCGCGTAGGCTGCCGCGGACAGGCCCAGTTCGCGGTTGACCATCCGGCGCAGGAAGGCAACCTGTTCGTCAGGTGAAATGCGCAGCGATGAGCCGAGCCACGATGCGGTCAGGCCGTTATCCTTGCCCGGGTCGCCGCTCACATCGGCGTTGCCATAGCCGAAGCGCTTGACGTAAGCGGCGAAACGCTGCCCGCCCAGTTGCTGCGTGACCTGCTGCGAATACCAGACCACCGATTCCTTCATCCAGGAGCTCGGGTCGTGCGGCTGGCGCCACACGGGACGCCAGTCGACGTAGCCCTCCTTGAAGGGCAGTACCGGAACGTGCTCGTCGCGCAGCACGCCGGCATCGTAAGCCATCAAGGCAATCGGCAGCTTGAAGGTGGACATCGGCGGCATGCGCTGGTCGCATACGCCTTCATGCACCAGCCACTTGCCGGTGGCGGCATCGGCCATGGCGAGGCAGTGTTGCGCGGAATGCGCAAGCAAAGGGGGGGCCAGCCCCGTGAGCAGGGCGATGATTTTCGTTTTCATTTTCAATCCCGGTCAGAGTTTGCTGAGCTGCGCGGGAAGGTCGCGCAGGAAGGCTGCCTTGGTACGCGGCCCGGCCGCGCCTTCGGTCAAATTTTCATCCTGTTTCAGGCGGGCGAACACGATGGTGCGTTCGCCATTGGTGGCCCAGCCGACGAACCAGCCGTAGGAGCGGGTGTAATCGTCCTTGCCGTCCGGGCCGACGGGCGCGCCGGTGCCGGTCTTGCCGTAGGCTTGCCAGCCATCAGGCAGATCCTTCGCTTTCAGCAGGCGTGTCGTCTGTTCGATGGCGTGCGGCGAGACGTGCAATTCGTGCCGCACCAGGCGGCGCAGGAATGCCACCTGTTCGTCGGCGGAGATTTGCAGCGAGGAGCCGATCCAGGACCAGGTCAGGCCATTGTCCTTGCCGGCATCACCTGCAATATTGCGGTTGCCGTAGCCGAAGTCCTGGATGTAGCGGTCGAAACGTTCGTGCCCGATGTGGCGCGTGACTTGCTGCGCGTACCAGGCGGCCGAGAAGCTGATCCACTGGCTCGGGTCCAGGTCGCGGCGCCAATCGGGATTCCAGGCCTGGTAGCTGGCGCGGTAAGGCAGGACCGGCTGGTGCTGGTCTTTCAGGAA
>CBFGQI010000145.1:0-12824 GCA_965650885.1 uncultured Oxalobacteraceae bacterium | reverse complement strand
TCGTCCAGCACGCGCTGGTAGAGCGCTTGCTTGGTGGGGAAGTAGTACATCAGGTTTTGCTTGGACAGGCCGACGTTTTCCGCGATGGCGGCGACCGAGGCGCCTTCGTAGCCGTTTTCGGCGAACACGCGCACCGCTTCGGCGGTGATGTCCGCCTCCAGCCGGTCGCGGTTGAGCACCCGGCGCAGTTTAGCTGATGCCATATTCCCTCCTCATGGCTTGCAGGAAGTGCCGCAGTTGCGGACTGTCCGAATAAGCGACGTTGAAACGGAACCAGACCGAGGACGGCTGCCGCAGCTGGAAGAATTCCCCGGGCGCGAGCAGGATGCCGGATTTGAGCGCTTGCTCGGCCAGCAGCTTGCCGTTGCATTCCGGTGTCGGCGCCTGCTGCCAGCCGGCGCTGACGAACATGCCGCCGCGCGGGCGGGCGATCGGCGCCATGCCGGCCTGGGCCAGCAGTTCGATGGTGCGTTCGCGGCCTTCGGCCAGTTGCGCCACCAGGCGCTCCACCGTGCGTTTGTAGGGCCGCGCGGTGATGGCGTGGTAGGCCGCGCGCTCATTGACTTCCGAGGTGGTGAGGCCGGCCAGCATCTTCACCCGCACCAGCTCCGGCAGCAGCGAGGCGGAGGCGCAGATGGAGCCGACGCGCAGCACCGGCGACAGGGTCTTCGAGAAGCTGCCGACGCGGATCACGCGCCGCAAGCCGTCCATCGCCGCCAGCGAGGCTTCGCCGCGCGCGGTGAGCTCACGGTAGATATCGTCCTCCACCAGCCAGAAGTCGAACTGCTCGGCAAAGCCCAGCAAGCGGTGCGCCTGCGCTTGCGACAGGCTGGTGCCGAGGGGATTCTGCAGCACGGTATTGACGAACATCAGCTTGGGCTGGGTTTCGCGCGCCTGGGCGGCGAGGAAGTCCATGTCCAGGCCCTGCTCGCCGCGCGGGATGCCGATGGCGTGGCAGCCGTGGTGGCGGATCAGGGACAGCAGGTTGCTGTACACCGGGTCTTCCACGAAGACGGTATCGCCCGGTTTGGTCAGCGTGCGCAGGATCAGGTCGAAGGCGTGGGTGGCGCCATGCGTCAGCAGGATCTGTTCGGCTTCGACGATGAACAGCTCGTCGCTCAGGGTGAATGCCATGTGCTGGCGCAAGCCGGGGAAGCCGAGCGGGTGGCCGTAGCCGCGCAAACGGTTGGCGGGGATGCGCATGGCGTGGCGCACGGCGTCGAGGATGGTGTCTTCGCCATACCATTCGGGCGGCAGCCAGCCGGCACCGACCGGCAGCGCTTCGGAAGCGCCGGAATACAGCTCGGGGGTGAGGGCGTCGACGGCGGCCGGGGTGGCGAACAGGGCGGACGGCGCGGCCAGCGCCGGCGGCTCCTGCCTGGCAACAAAATAGCCGGAACCGCGGCGCGAGGACAACAGTCCGAGCGTCACCAGGCGGTCGTAGGCTTCGACAACTGTGAAGGTACTGATGCCATTACACTTGGCGAATTGCCGGACCGAAGGCATCTTCGTGCCAACGCGCAGCTCGCGGCTGGCCACCATGGCACTGATGGCGTCCACGATCTTTTCGACCAGGCTGCCTTTCTTGGTGCGCTCGATGGCCAGCTCGGGCCAGACGGGTGGGGACATGGGTGACCTTTAAAACTGTACTGTTTTTGCTACCTGTACGGTTGGGACGTTTCCGCGTGTGTGTATATGTGCCATAGTTACCTTGCTGTCTATTATTGCATCATGATTTTGCCAACTGGTAAAGTTTTTTGAGCATTGTAAAAAACCGCGAAAACCAGCACACCGGTGTCAGACCCTGTGGGTCTGACACCGCCTTACCGGTTTTCGCGGTTTTAAAAACAGGGAGATAGCAATGAACGAAGCCCGGCCCCAATCGCTGGCATCCTTCTGGATGCCCTTCACCAACAACCGCGACTTCAAGGCCAACCCGCGCCTGCTGGTCTCCGCCGAAGGCGTCTATTACAAGGACGTCGACGGCAAGCAGATCCTGGACGGCACCGCCGGCCTGTGGTGCGTCCCCTGCGGCCACCGCCAGCCGAAGATCGTGGCCGCGGTGAGCGAAATGGTTGGCCAGCTCGACTTCGCGCCCACCTTCCAGATGGGCCACCCGGCCGCCTTCGACCTCGCCGAAAAATTGATGGAATACACCAACCATCGCTTCGGCCACGTCTTCTACACCAACTCCGGCTCCGAAGCGGTCGACACTGCGCTGAAGATTGCGCTGGCCTACCACAAGGCGCGCGGCGATGCATCGCGCACCCGCCTGATCGGCCGCGAACGCGCCTACCATGGCGTCGGCTTCGGCGGCATTTCGGTCGGCGGCATCGCCGGCAACCGCAAGCCTTACGGCACCTTGCTGCCGGGCGTGGACCACTTGCCGCATACGCACAATATCGAGAAGAACGCCTACACGCGCGGCGAACCGGAATACGGCGCCCACCTGGCGGACGAACTGGAACGCATCGTCGCGCTGCACGACGCTTCCACCATCGCCGCGGTGATCGTGGAGCCGGTGGCCGGTTCCACCGGCGTGCTGGTGCCGCCGAAAGGCTACCTGAAACGCTTGCGCGAGCTGTGCACCAAGCACGGCATCCTGCTGATCTTCGATGAAGTGATCACCGGCTTCGGCCGCCTCACCACGCCGTTCGCCACCGACTACTTCGACGTCGAACCGGACATGATGACCACGGCCAAGGGACTGACCAACGGCACCATCCCGATGGGGGCGGTGTTCAGCAAGAAGTTCATCCACGACGCGTTCATGGATGCGCCGGCGGGCATCGAGCTGTTCCATGGCTATACCTATACCGGGCATCCGGTGGCTTGCGCGGCGTCGCTCGCCACGCTGGAAGTGTTCAGGGAGCAGAAGCTGCTGGACCATGCCAAGGAAATCCAGCCGTATTGGGAAGACGCGGTGCATTCGCTGAAAGGCATGCCGCATGTGATCGATATCCGCACCATTGGGCTGGTGGCCGGCATCGAGCTGGCGCCCAGGCCCGGTGCGCCGGGCGCGCGCGCTTATGCCGCGTTCAAGCAGGCTTTCGCGGATGGTGTCCTGATCCGCGTTACCGGCGACATCATTGCGCTGTCGCCACCGTTGACCTTTGAGAAAAGGCATATCGATGAGTTGTTCGACAAGCTTGGGAAGGTGTTGAAGACGCTTGATTGAAACCGGCAAACCGGGGTCAGACCCAAGGGTCAGACCCCCGACTGATCAAACGCCTGCGGTTCTGGCTGGCTAGCGGCGGCCGAGCAGAAGGGGGGCTGACCCTCGGGTCTGACCCCGGTTTACCGGTTTAAAAAACGAGAGGAGACAACCATGTTGGTAGGCGTACCGAAGGAAATCAAGAATCAGGAATCGCGCGTTGGCCTTACCCCGGCCAGCGTCAAAGAACTGACACTCCGCGGCCACCAGGTCCTGGTGCAACACAACGCGGGCGCAGCAATCGGTTTGACCGACGAAATGTACGTAGGCTCCGGCGCCTCGATCGTGGAGACCGCGGAAGAAGTCTTCGCCCGCGCCGAAATGATCGTCAAGGTAAAGGAACCGCAGCCGCAGGAATGCGCGATGCTGCGCGAGAACCAGATTCTCTACACCTACCTGCACCTGGCCCCCGACCCCGAGCAGACCAAGGCCCTGGTGAAATCCGGCGCCATCTGCATCGCTTACGAAACCATCACCGGCCCGAACGGCGGCTTGCCCCTGCTGGCGCCGATGAGCGAAGTGGCGGGCCGCATGGCGATCCAGGCCGGTGCCGCCCATCTCGAAAAATCCAAAGGCGGCATGGGGCTGCTGCTGGGCGGCGTGCCCGGCGTCGCGCCCGGCCATGTGGCGATCATCGGCGCCGGCGTGGTCGGCACCAACGCGATGCAGATCGCCGTCGGCATGGGCGCCCGCGTCACGGTGCTGGACAAAAACGTGGACCGCCTGCGCCAGCTCGACCTGGTATACGGCAACCGCATCCAGACCATCTACTCGAATGCCTACACCATCGACGACGCCGTGATGGATGCCGACCTGGTGATCGGCGGCGTGCTGATCCCGGGCGCAGCCGCACCCAAGCTGGTCACCAAGGCCATGGTGTCGCGCATGAAGCCCGGCTCGGTGGTGGTCGACGTTGCCATCGACCAGGGCGGCTGTTTCGAAACCTCGCACGCCACCACCCACGAAAACCCGACCTTCGTGGTGGACGGCGTGGTGCACTACTGCGTCGCCAATATGCCGGGCGCGGTGGCGCGCACTTCCACCTTTGCGCTGAACAACGCCACCATCGGCCACGCCGTTGCGCTGGCGGACAAGGGCTGGGCCAAGGCCATGAAGGCCAACCCGCACCTGCGCAATGGACTTAACGTCTGCCAGGGCCAGGTCACCTATGAAGCGGTGGCGAGCGACCTTGGCTATACCTATGTGCCGGCGGAATCGCTGCTGGCCTGAACCTCAGAGCCTGATATGAGCAATCTCGATACCATCACCCATTTCATCAATGGCGTCAAAGCCGATACGGCCAGCGGGCGCTATGGCGACGTCTTCAACCCCGCACTGGGCGAACCGGTCGCGCGCGTGGCGCTCGGCACGGCGGAGGAGGCCGATGCTGCGGTGCGCGCCGCCGAAGCGGCATTTCCGTCCTGGTCCAACACACCGCCGCTGACCCGTGCACGCGTGCTGTTCAAGTACCTTGAGCTGTGCCACCGGCACACGGACGAATTCGCGGCCATGCTGACCCGCGAACACGGCAAGACGTTCGCCGATGCCAAGGGCGAAGTGGCGCGTGGTATCGAGATGGTGGAATTTGCCGTCGGCATCCCGCAGATGATGAAGGGCGAATACACCGACCAGATCGCGCGCGGCATCGATGCCTGGTCGATGCGCATGCCGCTGGGCGTGGTGGCCGGCATCACGCCATTCAACTTCCCGGTGATGGTGCCGATGTGGATGTTCCCCATCGCTATCGCTTGCGGCAATACCTTTGTGCTCAAGCCGTCCGAGCGCGACCCTTCGCCCTCGCTGCTGCATGCGCGGCTGCTGAAGGAGGCCGGCTTGCCGGACGGCGTGTTCAACGTCATACAGGGCGACAAGGTGGTGGTCGATGCGCTGCTAGACCATCCCGTGGTGCAGGCGGTCAGCTTCGTCGGCTCGACGCCGATCGCGGAATACATATACTCGCGCGGCTCGCAGCACGGCAAGCGCGTGCAGGCGCTGGGCGGCGCCAAGAACCATATGGTGGTGATGCCCGACGCCGACATGGAAATGGCGGTCGACGCGTTGATGGGCGCCGCCTTCGGTTCGGCCGGCGAGCGCTGCATGGCCATTTCCGTGGTGGCGGCGGTGGGCGATGCGGGCGACAAGCTGCTGGGCGCACTGAAAGAGCGCACGGCCGCACTGAAAGTGCGCGACGGCATGGCATCCGACGCGGAAATGGGACCGGTGGTGACTTCGGCGGCCAAGCAGCGCATCGAACGCCTGATCGGCGAAGGCGTGGAGCAGGGCGCCACCCTGGTGGTGGATGGCCGCAACTACCGCGTGGCCGACCGTCCGAACGGCTTCTTCATCGGCGGCACGCTGTTCGACCACGTGACGCCGGACATGAGCATCTACAAGGAAGAGATCTTCGGCCCGGTGCTGTGCATGGTGCGCCTGCCGGACGTGGCGACGGCGGTAGAGCTGATCAACAACAACGAGTACGGCAACGGCGTCGCGGTGTTCACGCGCGACGGCGGCGTGGCGCGCGAATTCGTGCGCCAGATCCAGGTCGGCATGGTTGGCGTCAACGTGCCGCTGCCGGTGCCGATGGCCTTCAACAGTTTTGGCGGGTGGAAGCGCAGCCTGTTCGGCGACCACCATGCCTATGGCCCGGAAGGCGTGCGTTTCTACACCCGCCACAAGGCCGTGATGGAGCGTTGGCCAAATACCGCCAGCGCTGGCGCGCAGTTTGCTTTCCCACAGATGAAGTGAGGATGGAACCAAATGATCGAGTCACTCAAATTCATACCGCAGCCCAAAGCCACGAACGAAGAACTGTCCGGTCATTTCACCGACCTGGCGCCGCCGCTCAACGCGCGCCAGGCCGCGATCGAAAGTTCGCGCTGCCTGTACTGCTACGACGCGCCGTGCACGCGCATCTGCCCCACCGGCATCGACGTGGCCAGCTTCATCCGCAACATCCATGAAAAGAACGTAAACGGCGCCGCGGTCACCATCCTGCAACAGAACATCCTGGGCGGCAGCTGCGCGCGCGTCTGCCCGACCGAAATCCTGTGCGAGGATGCCTGCGTGCGCAACCACGATGCGGAAGGGCAGCCAGTCAAGATCGGCCTGTTGCAGCGCTTCGCACTGGACAATGCCACGCTGGACGGCCACCCGTTCAAGCGCGCGCCTTCCACAGGCAAGAAGGTCGCCGTGGTCGGCGCCGGCCCTGCCGGCCTGTCCTGCGCGCACCGCCTGGCCATGCTGGGCAACGACGTCGTGATCTATGAGGCGCATGAGAAATCCGGCGGCTTGAACGAATACGGCATCGCCAAATACAAGTTGACCGACAATTTCGCGCAAAAGGAAGTGGACTTCCTGTTGGGGATCGGCGGCATTGAGGTGCGCCATGGCCAGAAGCTCGGCGACAACCTGAACCTGAAGGAATTGCACGCGCATTACGATGCGGTGTTCCTCGGCCTGGGCCTGGGCGCCAGCCGCGCGCTGGGGCTGACCGGCGAAGAGGCGCCGGGCCTGATGGCGGCGGTGGACTACATTGCCGAGCTGCGTCAGGCTGACGACTTGAGCAAGCTGCCGGTCCCGCGCCGCGCCATCGTCATCGGCGCGGGCAATACGGCGATCGACATGGCGGTGCAGATCCAGCGCCTGGGCGCGGAAGAAGTGACGATGGTGTACCGCCGCGGCTTCGATGCCATGAGCGCCACCCACCATGAACAGGACATCGCGAAAGCCAACCAGGTACGCATGGTGACCTGGTCCCAGCCGAAGCAAGTGCTGCTGGACGAGGCGGGCCGCGTGCGCGGCATGCGCTTCGAACGCACGGCGATGGACGGCACACGCATGATCGGCACCGGCATCACGTTCGAGCTGCCGGCCGACGCCATCTTCAAGGCGATCGGCCAGGCGATGGCGCCGGCCGCGCTGGCCGATCCGCTGGCCGCCATGCTGAAGCGCGACGGCGACAAGATCCATGTGGACGACAGCTTCCGCACCATCCTGCCCGGTATCTATGCCGGCGGCGATTGCGTGGCGCCTGGCCAGGACTTGACGGTGCAGGCCGTGGAGCACGGCAAGCGCGCCGCCATGGCAATCCATTCCGACATCCAATCGAAGAAGGGGGCAGCATAATGGCCGACCTGAGCGTCAACTTCTGCGGCATCAAGGCGCCGAACCCATTCTGGCTCGCCTCCGCACCGCCTACCGACAAGGCATACAACGTGATCCGCGCTTTCGAAGCAGGGTGGGGCGGCGTGGTCTGGAAAACGCTGGGCGAAGATCCGCCGCCCGTCAACGTCTCCTCCCGCTATTCCGCGATCTACGGCAAGAACCGCGAAGTCATTGGCTTCAACAATATCGAGCTGATCACCGACCGTTCGCTGGAACTGAACCTGCAGGAAATCACGGAAGTCAAGAAGGCCTGGCCGGACCGCGCCATCGTGGTGTCGCTGATGCTGCCTTGCGAAGAGCAGGCCTGGGCCGCCATCCTGCCGAAAGTGGAGGCGACCGGGGCGGACGGCATCGAGCTGAATTTCGGCTGCCCGCACGGCATGCCGGAGCGGGGCATGGGGTCCGCAGTGGGCCAGGTGCCGGAGTATGTGGAGCAGGTGACCGCCTGGTGCAAGAAGCACAGCAAACTGCCGGTGATCGTCAAGCTGACGCCGAACATCACCGACATCCGCCGGCCGGCACGCGCGGCCAAGGCGGGCGGCGCGGATGCGGTGTCGCTGATCAACACCATCAATTCCATCACTTCGCTCGACCTGGACCAGATGGTTGCCTTCCCCAACGTGGGCGGCGCCAGCACCCACGGCGGCTATTGCGGTCCGGCGGTCAAACCGATCGCGCTGAACATGGTGGCCGAGATTGCGCGCGATCCGGAAACGCGGGGCTTGCCGATTTCCGGCATCGGCGGCATCGGCAACTGGAAGGATGCGGCGGAATTCATCGCACTGGGCGCGGGATGCGTGCAGGTGTGCACGGCGGCCATGCTGCACGGCTTCCGCATCGTGCAGGAGATGAAGGATGGCCTGGAACGCTGGATGGACTCCAAGGGTTATAAGACGCTCGACGATTTCATGGGCAAGGCTGTAGCGAATACTACGGACTGGAAATTCCTCAACATGAATTACAAGTCCATCGCCCATATCAGCCAGGAGGATTGCATCAAATGCGGCCGCTGTTACGTGGCCTGCGAGGATACCTCGCACCAATCGATCTTCCAGCTGGTCGACGAGGCTACCGGTACCCGGACCTACAAGGTCAATGAGGATGAATGCGTCGGCTGCAACCTGTGCGAAATCACCTGTCCGGTGCAGGGATGTATTACGATGGTCGCAGTCCCGACGGGCAAGCCCTATATGAACTGGATCCAGGATCCACGCAATCCGCGCGCCGAAAAGCCGGTAGGGGTCTGACCCTATGGGTCTGACCCCGGTTTACCGGTTTAAAAAAAAGGAACCCGAATGAGCGACAACCCACACCTGTGGAACGAAGACCTGGCCCCCACCAATGAATCCCAGCGCACCTGGCGCTGGTACCACTTCGCCGCACTCTGGGTCGGCATGGTCATGTGCATCCCCGCCTACACCCTGGCCGCCAGCCTGATCGAAGGCGGCATGTCGGCCGGCCAGGCCGTCCTCACCGTATTCCTCGCCAACACCATCGTCCTGCTGCCGATGCTCCTGATCGGCCACGCCGGCACCAAATACGGCATTCCCTACGCCGTCCTCGCACGCGCCTCCTTCGGCACGCGCGGCGCGCGCTTGCCGGCCCTGATGCGCGCCATCGTGGCGTGCGGCTGGTACGGCATCCAGACCTGGTTCGGCGGCCAGATGATCTACACCCTGCTCGGCGTAATGATGGGCGGCGAGATCGGCGGCGAAAAAATCGCCGCCCTGGGCATCAATGGCGCCCAACTGCTTTGCTTCCTCGCATTCTGGGCCATCCAGTTCTGGTACATCGTGCACGGCATGGACGCCATCCGCAAACTGGAAACCTACACCGCGCCACTGAAGATCATCATCTGCTTCGTGCTGCTCGGCTGGGTATACCAGAAAGCCGGCGGCTTCGGACCCCTGATCGACCAGCCATCGCAATTCGTCGAAGGCGGCAAGAAGGCCGGCCAGTTCTGGCCGACGTTCTGGCCTTCGCTGACCGCCATGATCGGCTTCTGGGCCACGCTGGCGCTGAACATCCCGGACTTCACCCGTTTCGCCAAGACCCAGCGCGACCAGGTGCTGGGCCAGTCCATCGGCTTGCCGGTGCCCATGGGATTGCTGGCGGCATTGGCAGTGATCGTCACCTCCGCCACGGTGGTCCTGTACGGCAAGGCGATCTGGGATCCGGTCGACCTGGCCAGCCGCATGACCGGCGTAGCGGTGCTGGTGGCGCTGTTGGTCCTGCTGATCGACACCATCTCGGTCAACCTGGCTGCGAACCTGGTCGGACCGGCCTACGATTTCTCCGCGCTGGCGCCCAAGCACATTTCCTACCGCACCGGCGGCTACATCACGGCCGGCATCGCGCTGGCGATGATGCCCTGGAAGCTGCTGGAAACCACCCAAGGCTATATCTTCACCTGGCTGATCGGCTATTCGGCGTTGCTCGGGCCGATCGCGGGCGTGCTGATCGTCGACTACTACCTGATCCGCAAGACGGAGCTGAACGTCGGCGCGCTGTACGCCGACAACGGCGAGTACAGCTACACCAACGGCTGGAATACGGCCGCCCTGCTGGCGTTTGCGCTGGGTGTGGCGCCAAATGTGCCTGGCTTCCTGAACGCGGCCTTCCCCGCATCGTTCGGCGATGTCGGCGAGGGCTTCAAGCTGATTTACACCTATGCGTGGTTCGTCGGCATCGCCATTGCGGCGGTGGTGTACGGGATCATGATGAAGGGCAGGGCGGCCAAGGCCGTGCAGCCACCCATTCCGGAGAAAGCGTGAACATGGCAACCTTGATTCGTGGCGGGACTGTAGTGAACGCGGACCGTGCTTTCCGCGCCGACGTGCTGTGCGAGGGCGACAAGATCGTCGCGGTGGGGCCGGGCCTGGCCGCGCCGCCCGGTGCGGAAATCGTCGACGCCGGCGGCCAGTACGTGATGCCGGGCGGGATCGACCCGCACACCCATATGAACCTGCCCTTCATGGGCACGGTGACGCAGGACGATTTCTTCACCGGCACGGCGGCCGGGCTGGCCGGGGGCAATACCACCATCATCGATTTCGTCATCCCCAATCCGCAGCAGCCGTTGCTGGAGGCCTACCACCAGTGGCGCGGCTGGGCTGAAAAGGCGGCGGGCGACTACACCTTCCATGTTGCCATCACCTGGTGGTCGGATAAGGTGCATGAGGAGATGGGCACGCTGGTGCGTAACCATGGCGTGAACAGTTTCAAGCACTTCATGGCGTACAAGAACGCCATCATGGCCGACGACGAAACGCTGGTGAAAAGCTTCCGCCGCGCGCTGGAGCTGGGCGCCATCCCGACCGTGCACGCGGAGAATGGCGAGCTGGTGTACCAGCTGCAGCAGGATTTGCTGAAGCAGGGTATCACCGGTCCACGCGCGCACCCGCTGTCGCGGCCTCCCGCAGTGGAGGCGGAGGCGGCCAACCGCGCCATCGCGATTGCCAATGTGCTGAATACGCCGCTGTACATCGTGCACGTCTCCTGCAAGGAATCGCTGGACGCGATCACACGCGCCCGTGCCTCCGGCCAGCGCGTTTACGGCGAAGCGCTGGCGGGGCACCTGATCGTGGACGACAGCGTGTATGAGCACCCCGATTTCGATTTCGCGGCGGGCCACGTGATGAGCCCACCGTTCCGCAGCCGCGAGCACCAGAAAGCGTTGTGGCAAGGACTGCAGGGCGGCAATCTTCACACCACCGCCACCGACCACTGCACCTTCTGCGCCGAACAGAAGGCCGCGGGGCGCAGCGACTTCACCAAAATCCCGAACGGCTGCGGCGGGGTGGAAGACCGCATGGCCGTGATCTGGCATGCGGGCGTCAACAGCGGCAAGCTGACGCCATCCGAGTTCGTGCGGGTGACGTCGGCCAATGCGGCGCAGATATTCAATATCTATCCGCGCAAGGGTTTGATCGCGGCTGGTTCCGATGCGGACATTGTCGTGTGGGATCCGGAAGGCAGCCGCACGATTTCGGCCAGGACCCAGTTTGCCAAAGGCGGCTTCAACGTTTTTGAAGGACGCACCGTCAAAGGTGTTCCGAGCACCACGGTCGCTGCTGGGAAGGTTGTCTTCCACCGTGGCGAATTGCGGGCGGTGGAGGGGGCCGGCCGTCACATTGACCGGCCGGCTTTTGCGCCGGTCGCGCCCTGAAACTGGCTGGTTTGGCTGCCAACGGGTACGTTGGCCTTAAACCGGCAAGGCGGGGTCAGGCCCTAGGGCCTGACCCCGGTCTACCGGTTTCCCAGGCAAAAAGAAGGAGCATACAATGAACAAGCTAAGCATCAACAGCGACCGCCTCTGGGACTCGCTGATGGAACTGGCCAAAATCGGGGCCACCCCGAAAGGCGGCGTCAAACGCCTTACCCTGACCGACCTGGACAAGCAAGGCCGCGACCTGGTCACCGGCTGGGCACGCGATGCCGGCCTGTCGATCACCATCGACCAGATCGGCAACGTCTTCATGCGCCGCGACGGCGAAGACAACACGCTGCCACCGATCATGACCGGCAGCCACATCGACACCCAGCCGACCGGCGGCAAGTTCGACGGCAACTACGGCGTCCTGGCCGGCCTGGAAGTGGTGCGCACGCTGAACGACAAAGGCATCCGCACCAAGGCCCCGATCGAAGTCGCCTTCTGGACCAACGAAGAAGGCTCGCGCTTCGTGCCCGTGATGATGGGTTCCGGTGTCTTCTGCGGCGCCTTCACGCTGGAACACGCCTACGCCGCCAAGGACACCGAAGGCAAAACGGTCGGCGAGGAGCTTGAACGCATCGGCTACAAGGGCGACCAGGTCCCCGGGCAGCACCCGATCGGCGCCTATTTCGAAACCCATATCGAACAAGGCCCCGTGCTGGAAGACGCCGACAAGGTGATCGGCGTCGTGCCCGCCGTCATGGGCCTGTCCTGGTACGACTGCACCGTAACCGGCATGGAAGCCCACGCCGGCCCCACGCCCATGCACTTGCGCAAGGACGCCATGCAGGTCGCCGCCCGGATCATCCCCGAGGTGGTCGCCATCGCCAACCGCTATCCGCCGTATGGCCGTGGCACTGTCGGCATGATGCAAGTCTTCCCCAACAGCCGCAACGTCATTCCCGGCCAGGTCAAATTCAGCATCGACCTGCGCAACGTGAACGACGAACTGCTGAACAAGATGCACGAGGACATGCTGGCCTTCATCGACAAGACGTCCGCCGACACCGGCCTGGAGATCAAGATCGAGCGCGTATCGTATTACCCGCCGTGCCCCTTCCATCCCGACTGCGTCGGCGCCGTGCGCAAGGCCACCAGGGAACTCGGCTACTCCACGATGGACGTGGTATCCGGCGCCGGCCACGACGCCATCTATGCCGCCCGCGTCGCCCCGGCCGGCATGATCTTCGTCCCTTGCAAGGACGGCATCAGCCACAACGAAATCGAGGA
>CBFGQI010000144.1:0-13034 GCA_965650885.1 uncultured Oxalobacteraceae bacterium | reverse complement strand
CCGAGCCAGTTCGTCACCAAACTGATGAGCGTTTTCGTCAGCATGGACAAGATGATCGGCAAGGATTTCGAGAAGGGCCTGGCCCAGCTGAAACAGGTCGCCGAGAAATGACGGTTTACGCGGGGGCAACAGGAAAGTGCAATGAGCCTGACAGGGCTATACTGGCTGTAATCTCTCCAGGGGGCTGCCATGAAACCAAGCCTGTTGTTCACCGCAGCCCTGCTGGCTGCCCAAGCGGCGCCCGCCGCTCCCTTGCGCGCCGACCATCCGATCGTCGGCACCTGGCGCTTTGAATTGCCCGATGGCTCCTGCCACGAAATGTACCGCATCCGCGCCGACGGCACGGCCCTGATCACCAGCGCCGCCGAGATAGCGGAAACGGAATTCGACATCGATGACCAGCCCGACGGCGATGGCTTCTACCGCTCCAACGACAAGATCGTCAAGGATAACGGCAAGAAGGATTGCACCGGCGAGGTGACCGCGGTCGGCCACGTGATCCAGGCTTTCATCGTCTTCCATCCCTCCAACAACATGTTCCTCATGTGCCAGCGGCGCGACATGGCCAGTTGCATCGGCCCTTTCATCCGCGTGAAAGGCCAGGAAATCTGAGCTAGCGCTGTGCGGCGCGCCATGCGCCCGGATTCATGCCCGCCCACTCGCGGAAGGCGTGGGTGAAGGCGCTCTGCTCCTGGTAGCCAAGCAGGAAGGCGATATCGACCAGCGACAATCCCGGCTGGCGCAGGTAGTCGCGCGCCAGCGCAAAACGCGTATCGTCCAGCACTTGCTGGAAGCTCGAACCGGCGTCGGCCAGTTTGCGCTGCAGCGTGCGTGGCGCCAGGCCCAGTTCTTCCGCCACGCTGGCGACCCGCACCTGGCCTTGCGCCAGGCGGCCGGAGATCGCTTCGCGCACCCTGGCGGCAAGGCCGGCATTGGCCGGCAGCGCGCGCTGTTTGAGCAACTGGTCCGCGTGCTGCTGCAGCACCGGGTACAGGCTTACGTCCGCATTGGGCACCGGCCAGGCCAGCAGCGAGGCCTCGAACTGGGCGACGTTGGCGCTGGCGTTGAAGCGGGGCAGGGCGCCGAACACGCGCATGTATTCCGCATGGCCGACCGGGTCGCCGCCATCGTGCGTCAGCGACAGTTCGGCGGGCGGCAGGGTGGCGCCCGCCAGCCAGTTGCCGAACACGCGGATGCCGGCGAACACGCTGTCGACCAGGTGCCGGCAGCGTGCCGGATAGTTGGAATGCCAGGTGTAGTCGGCCAGCAGGCCGTTCACTTGCAGGGTCGAGCGGCCCAGGTCATGCGCCAGCTGTTCGTAGCGCATGGTCTGCTCGAAAGCCTGGCCGAAATCGCGGCAGCTGAGCAGGATCAGGCCGTACACGGTATAGGTGCCCAGCTTGACCCGTTCGCCCACGTGCAGGCCGAAATGCGGGTCGTCCGCCAGTCCAGCGGCGATGTCCAGCAGCTTGACATAGGTGTCGGCCGGCAGGGCTTCGGGCAGCGGCGCCAGGGCGCCGGCGGGCAGGCCTGCTGCCTGCTCCAGCGCCTGCGCCGTGACGCCGTGCGCCGCGGCGGTTTCCAGCAACGGTTGCAGGTAGGAGCCCGCCACGCGAGGTGGGTTGGCATGATCGAACAATTCGGCTGGCATGAAAACGCAAGACTGGCGGGTGGCAATGGGTTAAGCTTTTATTGAGTAAAGTATAACAAGGGAATCGATATGAAGCGTTGGAACGGTTGGGGCGAGGAGACCATCGTGTATCCGCTGCACACGGATGCGCTGGCATTCCTGGCCAGCCGCATTGGCCCGGGCCGGGCGGTGCAGGACGCCAGCTTTGAGGCGGCCTGCGGCACGCTGGCCGCATCGCGCCTGCCGCCCCATGCACTGATCGATACCACGCCGGCCGTGCGGCTGCGCAATGCCCTCGGCCAAAGCTTGCCGGATTGGTTCAGGCTGCGCTACGGCCGCATCGGCAGCGCGCCCGATGGCGTGGCGTATCCGGAAAGCGCGCAGCAGGTGCGCGAGCTGCTCGATTATGCCCAGCGCCATGGCGTGTCGCTGATCCCTCAGGGCGGCGGCACCAGTGTGGCCGGCCACCTGACCGCACCGCAGGACGGCAAGCCGGTGCTGGCAGTGAACATGACGCGCATGGGGCGACTGCATTACCTGGACAAACAATCGCAGCTGGCCACCTTCGGCGCGGGCGTACTGGGGCCGGACCTGGAAGCGCAGTTGCGCGCCCACGGCTATATGCTGGGCCACTTCCCGCAATCGTTCGAATACTCCACGCTGGGCGGCTGGGTCGTTACGCGCTCGTCCGGCCAGCAATCGCTGCGCTATGGACGGATCGAGCAACTGTTTGCGGGCGGCGTGGTGGAAACGCCGCGCGGGCGGCTCGACCTGCCGACTTTCCCCGCTTCGGCCGCCGGTCCCGACTTGCGCGAAATCGTGCTGGGGTCGGAAGGCCGCATGGGCATCCTGACCGAAGCCACCGTGCGGGTTTGCCCGGTGCCGGAGCATGAAGCCTTCCACGCCGTGTTCTTCCCCGATTGGGAGCGCGCCGAGGCGGCGGTGCGCTCCCTGGCGCAGGCGCGCGGCGGTTTGTCGATGCTGCGCCTGTCGAACCCGATGGAGACCGTGACCATGCTGGCGCTGGCCGGCCATCGGCGCCTGGTCGGGCTGCTGGAAGCCTGGCTGCGCCTGCGCGGCTGCGGCGAAGGCAAATGCATGCTGATGATCGGCGCCAGCGGCCAGCGCGCCATGGCCCGCGCTGCGCTGCGCAATGCGGTTGCCGCCTGCCGCGACCATCAGGGCGTGCACGTCGGGCGCCACCTGGGCGACAAATGGAAGCAAGGGCGCTTCCGCAACGTGTATCTGCGCAACGCCGCCTGGGAGCACGGCTATGTGATCGATACGGTGGAGACGGCGGTGGACTGGCCGCGCGTGTCCTTGATGATGCGCGCAGTGGAAGCGGCGGCAAGCGGTGTGCTGGCGGGAATGGGCGAGAAGGTGCATGCCTATACCCACCTGTCGCACCTGTATGCGCAAGGGGCCAGCGTATATACGACCTTCGTGTACCGGCTGGGCGGCGATTTCGAGACCGATATGGCGCGCTGGCGCGCCCTCAAGCATGCGGTCAGCATGGCGATCGTGGACAACGGCGGGACCATCAGCCACCAGCACGGCGTCGGCAGCGACCATGCGCCTTATCTGGCGGCCGAGAAGGGGCCGGCCGGGATCGCCGCCATGCAGGCGCTGTTCGCGCATTTCGACCCGCAGGGCATCATGAACCCGGGCAAGCTGGTGGTGGCGGAGCAGATGGCATGAACGCCTCGGCACCGCGCGTGGGCGATGGCGGCGCGGCGCACTGGGCGCCGGGCGGGCGGGCACTCGTGCCTGGCTTGCTGGCACAGGAGTGGGATTTGCTGGTGATCGGTGGCGGCATCACTGGTGCCGGCATCCTGCTGGAAGCGGCGCGCCGGGGCTTGCGCGCATTGCTGGTCGAGCAGCGCGACTTCGCCTGGGGCACGTCGAGCCGCTCGTCCAAGCTGGTGCACGGTGGGCTGCGCTATTTGAAGGAGGGTCGTTTCGCCCTGACGCGCGAATCGGTGCGCGAACGCGACGCGCTGCTGCGCGATGCGCCGGGCCTGGTGGAGCCGCAAGGTTTCGCTTTCGGCGACTATGCCGGGCGCAAACCGGGGCGCCGCGCCTTCCTGCTTGGTTTGGCCATTTATGACCGCATGGCGGGACAGCGCGCACGCCATTATTACCAGGCACCGGAATTCCTGGCGCTGGCGCCGCGCATCCGCAGCGACGGCCTGCAGGGCGGGATCTGCTACCAGGATGCCAAGACTGACGATGCGCGGCTGGTGCTGCGCGTGCTGCAGGAGGCCCAGGCCCACGGCGGCGTCGCGCTCAATTACTGCGCCGCGCAGGCGCTGGTTCGCGACGATGCCCTGGCCGCGACGGCCGGTGCGGCCGCAGCGCCGCTTGCCGCCGGACCTGCGCTGGTCGTCGGCGCCGCCATGGTGCCGGCCAAGAGCGGAGGCGCGGCCCGATCGCCGGCGTCGGGGCCTGCGATGGCGCCAGCGGCTTCGGTGGCAGGAGCGCGGGCGGCGGCGGAGGAGGGGACTGGGGCGTCGGCGCGCGCCGGGCGGGTGTGCGGCGCGCTGGTGCGTTGTGCGATCAGTGGCGCTTCGCACGAAGTGCGCGCGCGGCTGGTGGTGAATGCCACAGGCGCCTGGGCCGACCGGCTGCACGACGCGCCCTCGGCGCGGCTGCGGCCACTGCGCGGCAGCCACCTGGTGCTGCCATCCTGGCGCCTGCCGCTGGCGCAGGCGATCAGCCTGATGCACCCGCACGACGGCCGGCCGGTGTTCGCCTTCCCGTGGGAGGGCGTCACCATCGTCGGCACCACCGACGTCGACCATTGCGCCGACCTGCAGACCGAAGCGGCGATCACGCAAGAGGAAACCGACTACCTGATGGCCGCCCTGCGCGACCAATTCCCAACCCTGGCGCTGGGCGAGGAGGACGTGCTGGCGACCTACGCCGGCGTGCGCCCGGTGATCGACAGCGGCAAGGCCGACCCATCGAAGGAAGCGCGCGACCACGTGCTGTGGCTGCGGGATGGCCTGCTCACCGTCACCGGCGGCAAGCTGACCACCTTCCGTGCCATCGCGCTGGACGTACTGCGCCACGCCGCCGCCCAATTGCCGCATTGGCGTGCCGACTTGGCGCCGCGCGCCATTTTCGCCCCCGTCCCATCCTTGCCCGCGGCAGGCACGCGCTTGCGGCCCGGACAGGCGCAGCGCCTGCAAGGCCGCTATGGAGAGCAGGCCGTCGCCCTGGTCGGCGCCGCCCGCGAAGGCGAGCTTGACACCGTCCCCGGCACGGAAACCCTGTGGGCACAGCTGCGCTGGGCCGCGCGCCACGAATCCGTGCAGCACCTGGAGGACTTGATGCTGCGCCGCAGCCGTCTCGGCATCCAGCTCGCCCACGGCGGCGCGGCAGTGCTGGCAAAGGTCCGCGCCATCTGCCAACCAGAACTCGGCTGGGACGACCAACGCTGGGCCGCCGAAGAAGCGGCATATCTGGCATTATGCCGGGCACATTACAGCCTGCCGAAAGCACGCGCATGACCCAATACCTTCTCGCCATCGACAATGGCACGCAAAGCGTGCGCGCCTTGCTGTTCGACCTGCAGGGCAACCTGGCCGCCAAGACCCAGGTGCATTTGCAGCCCGCGTATTTTTCCGAGCAGCCCGGCTGGGCCGAGCATAAAGCCGAAGGGTATTGGGATGCGGTCTGCGCTGCTTGCCAGCGCCTGTGGACCGTCACCGACATTCCCCGCACGGCGGTGGCCGGCGTCGCCGTCACCACCCAGCGCGGCACCGTGGTGCCGGTCGACAGCGATGGCAAGCCGCTGCGCCCTGCCATCACCTGGCTCGACCAGCGCCGCACCGAGCAAGTGCCGCCGATCGGCGCGCTGTGGAAAGCCGCGTTCAGGCTGGCCGGCGTGCAGGGCACGATCGACTACTTCCGGCGTGAGGCGGAAGTCAACTGGATCAAGGCCCACCAGCCAGGCTTGTGGGAGCGCACCCACAAATTCCTTCTGCTATCGGGTTACCTGAACCACTGCCTGAGCGGCCGCTTTGCCGATTCCACCGGCTCGCAGGTGGCCTACATGCCCTTCGATTACAAGCGCCACGCCTGGGCTGGCGCGCGCGACTGGAAATGGCAGGCGCTGGCGGTGCGCCCCGACCAGTTGCCCGCGCTGGTGCCGCCGGGCGAAGTGATCGGCGCGGTCACCGCCGCCGCGGCGGCAGCCACCGGCATCCCCCAAGGCGTGCCGCTGGTCGCCGCCGCCGCCGACAAGGCATGCGAAGTGATCGGCGCCGGCGGCCTGGAGCCGCACATCGGCTGCCTCAGTTACGGCACCACCGCCACCATCAACACCACCACCAGCAAGTACGTCGAAGTCACGCCCTTCATCCCGCCTTATCCGGCGGCGATCCCCGGCGCCTACAGCACGGAGGTGCAGATCTTCCGCGGCTACTGGATGGTCAACTGGTTCAAGGAGCAGTTCGGCCACCTCGAGCAATCGGCGGCGCTGGAGCAGGGCATGGCGCCGGAAGCATTGTTCGACCGCCTGGTCAACGAGGTGCCGCCGGGATCGATGGGCTTGATGCTGCAGCCTTACTGGAGTCCGGGCATCAAGGTGCCGGGGCCGGAAGCAAAGGGGGCCATGATCGGCTTTGGCGACGTGCACACGCGCGCCCATATGTACCGCGCCATCCTGGAGGGCCTGGCTTACGCGCTGCGCGAAGGCCGTGAACGCATCGAACAACGCAGCGGCACCAGGATCACGGAATTGCGCGTGGCCGGCGGCGGCTCGCAGAGCGACGCCGCCATGCAGCTCACGGCCGACATTTTCGGCCTGCCAGCGGCGCGGGCCCACGTGTACGAGACCAGCGGCCTGGGCGCGGCCATCGCGGTGGCCGCCGGGCTTGGCCTGCAGCCGGACTTCCATGCCGCGATCAACGCCATGACGCGCAAGGGCCGCGTGTTCCAGCCCGACCCCGCGCACCGCAAGACGTACGACCAGCTCTACCACCGGGTCTACCTGAAAATGTACAAGCGCCTGCGGCCGATGTACGCCGAGATTGCAAAAATCACCGGCTACCCGGAAAAGCTCTAGCGAAATGTCCACTTTGGGGTCAGGAACTGAAATGGACATTTCTTTGGGAAATGTCCACTTTCGTTCCTGACCCCAAAGTGGACATTTAACGTTTGGCGAGCGCGGCGCGGGCGGCTTCGATGGCGGTGGTGGGGGGACGGGTGGCGCGTACCTGGTTGCGGCCGTCTTCCTTGGCCACGTACATGGCGCGGTCGGCGGCCACGAACAGCGATTCGATATTGTCGGTCGGCGTCGGGCACAGCGTGGCCACGCCGATGCTGACGGTGATGTGCGGCGAGGTCACCGAACGCGGATGCGGAATGTGCAGCGATTCCACGTGGCTGCGGATCGATTCGGCCATCTGGAACGCGGCGTCGGCGTCGGTCTCGGCGAACAGCAGCACGAATTCCTCGCCGCCGTAGCGCGCGGCCAGGTCGGTCACGCGCAGCGCGTGCGCGCCGATCGCTTGCGCAACTTGCTGCAGGCAGACGTCGCCCTGTGCATGGCCCAGCGTATCGTTGTACAGCTTGAAGTGGTCGACGTCGAGCACCACCAGCGACAGCGGCGCGCCCGTGCGCATCGCCCGCTGCCATTCCTTTTCGAGGAAGGAGTCGAAGTGGCGGCGGTTGGCGATTTTCGTCAGAGGGTCGATCATGGCCGCGCGCTGCAGCGCGTCTTCCGACAGCTTGTGGTGCGTGATGTCGTGCAGCAGGCCGATGAACAGCGGCTGGCGCAGGAACATCGGTGTCAGCGTCAAGTCCATGCACACCGATTTGCCGGTGCGGTGGCGGATGATCACTTCGCGCGTGCCGTGGCTGTGCGCCGTTTCCGGGTTGGCGGCATAACGTGCAAAGTATTCGAGGTATTCGTCGGCGACCAGCGGGTTCAGCAGGTCGGAGATCGACTTGCCCGCCAGCTCGTGCGCCATATAGCCCAGGTACTGGTCGCACGCCGGGTTGGTGAACTGGATGCGGCCGTCGGCTTCGATGATCAGCAAGCCTTCGGCCATATTGTTCACGATGGTGCGCAGGCGCTCCGACTGCTCCTGCTGCGTCTCGGTGGCGAAGCGGATCTGCAATTGGGTGCGCACGCGCGCGCACACTTCGGCCATGCGCAGCGGTTTGCCGATGTAATCGACGGCACCCAGCTCGAAACCGGTCACCACATCTTCCTGCTCG
Source organism: uncultured Oxalobacteraceae bacterium (assembly GCA_965650885.1). Lineage (GTDB taxonomy): Bacteria > Pseudomonadota > Gammaproteobacteria > Burkholderiales > Burkholderiaceae_D > Rugamonas. The sequence goes on along the minus strand of CBFGQI010000144.1, from coordinate 5,176 downwards.
TTGCGGGCGCTCATGAACAGCACCGGGATGTCTTCCGTCGCCGGGTGGGCTTTCAACTGGCGGCAGGTCTCGAAGCCATCCATGCCGGGCATGATGACATCGAGCAGGATCAGGTTCGGGTGGACGCGGCGCGCGATCTCCAACGCACGCTCGCCGGAATTGGCGACATACGTTTGGTAGCCCTGCTCGACCATCAACTTGCGCAGCACGGAAAGGTTGTCTGGCGCATCATCAACAATCAAAATCACGGCGTCCCGCCGTGGGGTAAAGCTGATACCGCCTTGATTCATGCTGGCTTGGTGGGAAAGGAGGATATGGCGTCGATGATACCGTGTTGCCAACTGGAATTGTAAAAAATCAAGGAAGGTTTTGCCGAAAAAAGACGATGAATTCTTGAAAGTTGATCAAAGTTTCCGCTATACAGCGCGAAATTGTGACATTTTGTGAATATTGAGACATTTTTGTTGGCTGATAGTCAACGGTAATCGGGGCCACATTTGCATGATTTCTATCTGTCTGGAAAGCAATAAAATACAAGTCCTTTCAACTCTTAGAGATAGTCATGAAAAAACTTCCGCTCCTGCTGATCCCGGTCCTTGTTGCCGCGCTTGGCGTCACCGGCTGCAAGGTGATCGACACCGGCGAAGTGGGCTTGCGCGTCAATTTCGACAAGACGGTCGAACCGGAAGAAAGGGTGGCGGGCAGTTTCAACCAGACCATCGTTGGTTCGGTGCTGACTTTCCCGATCAAGGATGTCAGCGTCGACGTGCGTGACCTGATGCCGCTGGCGGCTGACAATTCGACCATGAAAGACTTCGACCTGGCCGTGATCTACAACATCACGCCTTCGTCGGTGTCGGACCTGTACGTCAACAAGAGCCGCTCCTTCCACACGCAGGATGCCAGCGGCGATATCTACCTGATGCACGCCTACATCTACCAGACCGCGCGCAATGCTGTGTACAAGGTGGCACGCAAATACGAGGCGCTGAACATGAACGACAACCGCACCCAGATCGAGCAGGAAATCCAGGCCACCATGGTCGCCACGCTGGCCGATGAAAAGCTGAACGGCATCGTGATTTCGCAGGTGCGCGTGGGCAGCATGGTGCCGAGCGATGCGGTCAAGGCCAGCGCCGACAACCTGGTGCGGGCCAAGAACGAGGAAAAGACCAAGGAGGTTGAGGTGCAGATTGCGAAGAAGGAGGCCGAGCGTATCGCCGCCCTGAACGCCAATGCCGGCGCGATCTCCTACATGCAGGCGCAAGCGCAGATGAAGATCGCCGAAGGCATCGCCGCAGGCAAGGTGCAGACTGTCGTCATCCCGTACGACTTCAAGGGCATGGTCAACGTGACGAGCAAATAAACCGGCGAAGCGCCGGCCGCGTCAACGGCGCAAGGTTGGCGCGGCGTAGGCGGCGGTGCGTGCCAGTTCGTCGCGCGTGAAACTCGCACGCGCGTCTTCGCAGCCGATGCCGGCGGCACACGCGGCCTGCAAGGCTTCGACCCGCTGACGCCAACTCTTCTCGGCCGCTTCCATCCGGGCCAGCACCTCGGCCTGTTGCGCCGGCAACTGCGCGACGCGCAAGCGGTGCACTTCCTGTTCGTCCTTGCCTTGACGGCGCGCCGCCTGTACGGCGGCTTGCGCTCGCAAGAGCCTGGCGGCCGCGCTGGCCGCATTGGCCGCGTGGTCCGCCGCGGGCAGCGCCGCGGCGCTCGGCCCCTGCCCGCGAGCGGGGCCGGGCGGCGCGGACGTTGTGGGCGGAGCCGGGGCTGTGGAGGGCGCGGAGCGCGAAATGGCTGCCGGCTGCACCGCCACCGTCGCGCGGGCAGGCGAGGCCGGGCGCTCCGGCCCGCCAACCCGCCAGAGTGCCGCAAGCACGCCCAGCGCCACGATGGCGACGGTGGCGCGCATGCTTACAGCCCGCCCAGGATGCCCAGAAGATGGTCGTAGATCGGATACACGGCCCAGGGCGCCGAATCCCATCCGATCACGTCGAAGTGGTCGTACTGGTCGTAATAGCCGATGTAGTTCCAGCTGCCTTTGACCGGCGAGCCGTCGAAGTTCCGCAGCGGCTGGCCGGCTGGTCCGCGCATGGAGCCGGTGTTGACCACCCCATCGTTCGCATACCAGTCCGCCGCGCGGTAGGAGCCCATGCCGCGCTGCAGGATGGATGGCACCACCCATTCCCCGGCCGTATTCTTCAGGAAGAAGATCATGTCGTTGCGGGCGTACTGGTAATCGCTGTTCTGGAAGGGCGCGATGATGCGGTCCGTGTTGTTGCAGCACCAGCTGCCTTGCTCCGTGGCGCGCGAACCGATGGAGAAGTAGTACACATGGGGTGACGTCTTGACCCACCCATTGAGCTGCGCCGCACCGTCCGGCCCCAGGTCCCATTGCGCCGCGTCGCGGTTGGTCAATTGCCAGAAGGGAGCGCCGTGCGTGCGGCCGATAAAGTCGCCGATCGATTCCGCCGGCCCTTGCGCCAGGCCGTACTGCTCGAGCCGGAACTTGTAGCCGCTGCCGCCCGAACCGCCCAGGCCCGCCACTTCGACGATACTGCCAGCCAGTTCCGACACTTTCGGCACGAATTCCACCACCACGTCGCGCAACGTGGTCCCGTTGTGCGGCGACGAGATCGAGGTTGCGCTCTTGACCCAGCCCACCTTGCCGCCGCCGTACAGGGTACCTGCACCCTCGCTGCCGGCGCCGTTGGGCGGGCCGTTTTCCAGCAGCTGGATCAGGGTACGGATGGTCTGGCCGCCCTGGCTGTGCGAGACGAAATGCAGCGGGTGCTGGGCGTCCCACTGCGGATACAGGGCAAGCGGATAGTTGTTGGGATTATTGGCAGGATCGGCCGCCCAGCATTTGCCGGCCGGTTTCTGGAGATGCCCTGCTGCCGCATGGTCCGCCGTGTGGCGCAGGCCATAGTCGGCGCAGCCGCCCTTGATCTGGTAATACAGTTCGACCGCGCGGTCCCAGTTGGAGCTGACCGGCCCCACACCGGCCGTGAACACCTGCCTTTGCGTGCCGCGGATGTGCGCGGCGATGTCATTGAAACCGCCCCAGTACTTGAAGCCGGTGGCGGCAAAGGTCTCCGGCCCGAAGCCCAGGAAACCGTGCACCAGCACGACCGGGTCGTTGTTGGCGGCGTGGACGGAGGAAGCGGCCAGGCCGGCGGCCAGGGCCAGGTGCGATAGCACTTTCATGCGGTGTCTCCCGTGGTTTTTGTGTGGTTCATTTCACCACGGCGAAGGGACGCGCGGTTGCGGCACAACCGTGCCTCACGAGCCAATCGCATGCCTTGGCGAGCCAACGCGGGCCCACCTGTCTTCTTTAACACATAAAAAAGGCTGGCCCTTGCGGAACCAGCCTTGTTCGCCATGCAGCGTCGGCAGCTTACATGCGGGCCTTGATCAGCTTGCCCAGCACCTCGATGCCGGCGCGGATGCGTTCCGGCGGCACGGTCACGAAGGACAGGCGCAGGGTGTTGGTGGCCGGCTCGTTGGCGTAGAACGGGGCGCCCGGCACGAAGGCGATCTTGTTCTTGATCGCTTCGTCCAGCAGTTCCATCGCGTTGATATGCTGCGGCAGCTCGACCCAGATGAACATGCCGCCGTCCGGCTTGGTCCAGGAGGCTTCTTTCGGGAAGTGCTCATCCATCGCGTCCAGCATGGCCTTGCACTGGTTGCCGTACAGTTCGCGGATGGTCGGGATGTGCTTGTCGAGGAAGCCATCCTTCACCACTTCGTGCACCACCATTTGCGTCAGTTGCGCGGTGTGCAGGTCGGCCGCTTGCTTGGCCAGTTCCAGGCGGCGCACCATCGGCAGCGGGGCGACCACATAGCCCAGGCGGATGCCAGGGGTCAGCACCTTGGAGAAGGAGCCCATGTAGATCACGCCTTCCGGATTCATTGCCACCATCTTCGGGCTTGGCTGGCCGGAGTAGGACAGGGCGCCGTACGGATCGTCTTCGATCAGCGGCAGGTTCAGGCGGGCGCAGGTTTCCACCAGTTCCTGGCGGCGTGCCACGGACAGCGAGCGGCCGGTCGGGTTCTGGAAGTTCGGCAGCGCATACAGCAGGCGCGCGCCGTCGGCGATGGCGTCCAGCGACGACGGCACCAGGCCGTGTTCGTCGGTGGCGACGGAATGGAATTCAGGACGGTATACCGAGAACGCTTGCAGCGCGCCCAGGTAGGACGGGGTCTCGACCAGCACCTTGCTGCCTTCGTCGATCAGCACCTTGCCGATCAGGTCCAGCGCCTGCTGCGAACCGGACACCATCAGCACCTGTTCCGGCGCGATCTTGGCGCCATTCTGGGACAGCGAATCGGCGATCCATTGGCGCAGCGGCATATAGCCGTCGGTCGGGCCGTATTGCAGGGCGACCTTGCCGTTGGTCGACAGCACCTTGTCGAAGGCCGCCTGCATGATCTCCACCGGGAAGGTGGCTGGCGATGGCAGGCCGCCGGCGAAGGAAGTGATCTCAGGCTGCTGGGTGACCTTCAGGATTTCACGGATGAAGGACGCCTGCATGCCTTTGGCACGTTCGGAAAAATGCCACTGCAATGGGTTTGGGTTCTCGATTTTCATGGTGATTCTCGTATTAAGCGATTTCGGCGATCAGTTCGATTTCAACGCAGGAACCGCGCGGGATCTGCGCCACGCCGAAGGCGGAACGGGCGTGCTTGCCGGCGTCGCCGAACACTTCGCCCAGCAGCTCTGAGCAGCCGTTGGTGACCAGGTGCTGTTCGGTGTAGTCGGGGGTGGAATTCACCAGGCTCATGACCTTGACGATGCGCTTGACGCGGTTCAGGTCGCCGCCGCAGGCTTCCTGCAGGGTGCCCATCAGGTCGATGGCGATGGCGCGTGCCGCCTGTTTGCCTTCTTCGGTCGAGATATTCTTGCCCAGTTGGCCAACCCATGGGTTGCCGTCGGCGCGCTTGGCGATGTGGCCGGAAATGAACACCAGGTTGCCGGTCTGTACGTACATGACGTAGGCGGCAACAGGGGCGGCTGGCGGTGCCAGGGTGATATCGAGCGACTTCAGTTTTTCGTAGACAGACATGTGATTTCCAAGAAAAAAGGTTCCGTGAATACGCTATTGTACTCTGCACGTTGCCGAATTCGTCACGGTCAGCGGGCCACTTTCATGCGTTTTCCTGCGCCGACGAC
>CBFGQI010000143.1:0-13038 GCA_965650885.1 uncultured Oxalobacteraceae bacterium | reverse complement strand
GATGGAGGAAACCGAATGTCGCTCGTGAACGTACGCAAGTACAAGCTGGATGTGGAAGAATGCTGGCATGAAGGTGGACCGCGGCTGGAAAGCCCGCTGCGCGTCGCCGTGGGGATGGCGATCGTGAAAAACCCGTTTGCGGGACGCTACGAAGCCGACCTGCTGCCGTTTATGGCCGAGCTGCGCCAGCTTGGCAGCGAGCTGTCGGCGCGCATGATCGCGGCGCTGGGCGGTGCGGGCGTGGTGCAGGCTTACGGCAAAGGGGCGATAGTGGGGGAGGATGGTGAACTGGAACACGGCGCTGTCTGGCATGAGGCCGGCGGCTGGGCCATGCGGGAGGCACTCGGCAATCCGAAGGCGATCGTCCCGGCCGCCAAGACCATCGGCGGCACCGGTACGCGCCTGATTGTGCCGCTGGGCCATATCCAGGCCGCCTATGTGCGCAGCCATTTCGGTTCGGCGGAGATGACGCTATGGGATGGGCCGCGCCGCGACGAGATCGCGTTCGGCCTGGCGATGGCAAGCGGGGGGCGCATCCATGCGCGGCTGGGCGGACTGGCGGCGGCGGACATCGCCGGCAACGACGGCTTGCGATAAACATAAACTGGAGGAGACCATGAAAGTTCGACGCATCGTGACCGGCCATGACGGCCATGGGAAATCCATCTTTGTTGCGGACGGCGACGCGCCGAGGGAGCGGGATTTCAAGGCCATTCCGGGCCATGGCTTCGCCCAGGTGTGGGCCACCACCGCCGGCGCCACCGTGCCGCATCGGGCCGGCGACCCCACCGCCGATGGCGGCTCGCTGCTGCCAGGTCACGGCGCCAGCAGCCTGCTGGTGGTGGCCTTCCCGCCGGATTCGGTCATGGCCAGCCCTTCCTTCGACGGCGCGGCGGCAGGGGTGGAACTGGCGCCAGCCCTGCCTGGCCTGATCGAATGCTTCGAGCCGGATTGCCCGGGGATGCACACCACGGACACCATCGATTACGGCATCGTGCTCGACGGCGAACTTTGGCTCGAGCTGGATGACGGCGCTGAAAAGAAGGTGCGGCGCGGCGATATCGTGGTGCAGAACGGCACGCGCCACGCATGGCGCAACCGGACGGGCAAGGTCGCCACGGTGGCCTTCGTCCTGATCGGGGCGGTGCGAACATGAAGCTGGCGGATTGCAGCGAAACTGCGCAGGACCTGGTGTTCCGCGCCGCCCGCAGCCAGAACCGCTGGCTGCCGCGCGCCGTGCCGGACAGCCTGCTGCGCGACGTGTATGAGCTCATGAAATGGGGGCCGACCAGCATGAACACATCGCCAGCGCGCTTGCTGTTCCTGCGCACGGTGGCGGCGAAGGAGCTGCTGGTGCAGGCCATGGCGGCGCCCAATGTGCAGAAGGTGCGCGGCGCCCCCGTAGTGGCCATCGTCGCCTACGATACGGCTTTCCATGAACGCATGCCCTACCTGTTCCCGCACCGGCCGGAAGCGGGCGACCTGTTCCGGCGCAACGCCAAGCTGAGCCAGGACACGGCTTTCCGCAACAGCAGCCTGCAGGGAGCCTACCTGATGGTGGCGGCGCGGCTGCTGGGACTGGATTGCGGGCCCCTGTCCGGCTTCGACGAAAACATCCTGAACCAGGCATTCTTCCCGGACGGCGCGCTGCGCGTCAACTTTGTCTGTGGGCTTGGCTATGGCGATCCGGCAGGCCTGTTCCCGCGCCACCCACGGCTGCCATTCGAAGAGGCCTGCAGCCTGCGCTAACCGAGGCCGGCCTGCGCCCGGTACTCCCGCGCCTGGCCGTCGAGCCAGGTGCGGAAGGCCGTCAGCGCGACGTTCTCCGATTTCCTTTCGGGATAGGTGAGGTAGTAGGAGCGGTCGCTCAATACCTCGTGCCGCGACGCCAGCACCAGCACGCCGCGCTCCAGTTCGTCTTCGACCAGGAAGCGCGGCAGCAAGGCAATGCCCATGCCGCGCACGGCCGCTTCCGCCAGCATCGAAAACAGTTCGAAACGCGGACCGCCCATATCCCTTTCCATGTCCATGCCGCGCGAGGCGAACCAGTCGCGCCAGGCATACGGCCGCGTGCTTGATTGCAGCAGCGTGTGGCGGCGCCAGTCGGGGCGGCCCAGCACCGGGCTGCACACGGCCGCCAACTGCTCGCGCATCAGGAACAAGCCTTCCGTGCCGGGCCAGGTTGCCTCGCCCGCATAGATCGCCGCATCGAGCGGCGTTTCATCGAACAGGAAGGGGCGCGTGCGCGAACTCAGGTTGATCGTGATGCCGGGGTATAGCTGCGCGAACAGGGGCAGCCTTGGCAGCAGCCATTTGGTGGCGAAGGTCGGCACCACGCCCAGCTCCAGCGATCCTCCGCTGCCGCCCTTTGCCATCAGCTCCAGCGCGTCGCGTTCCACCTCGTCGAGGCGTGCGGTCACCTTGCGGCTGTAATCCATGCCGGCATCCGTCAGCACCACGCCGCGCCGGCTGCGGCGGAACAGCGGCACGCCCAGGAATTCTTCCAGTGCCCCGATCTGGCGGCAGATCGCACTCTGCGTCAGCGCCAGCTCGTCGGCCGCCTTGGTAAAGCTCTGGTGGCGCGCCGCCGCTTCAAAGGCGGTCAGGGCGGCGGTGGAGGGGATCTTTCTGCGCACGGCATTCGGCTTTCGAAGTGAGTTTTTCGCACAATTTGGTGCGAACAAATCGTTTGTCTCGCCTGATTATGCACTGTACATTGGTCTTACGACAAATAATTAAGGAATACGGAATGATCTCCAAGCATAATTCGCCAGCCTTTCAATGGGATGACCCGCTGCTTCTGGAGCAGCAACTGGACGAAGACGAACGCATGGTGCGCGATTCTGCGCGCGCCTATTGCCAGGAACGCCTCGCGCCGCGTGTGCTGGAAGCGTTCCGCAACGAGAGCACCGATCCGGCCATCTTTCGCGAGATGGGTGAACTTGGCCTGCTGGGCGTGACGATCCCGGAAGCGTATGGCGGTTCGGGATTGAGCTATGTCAGCTATGGCCTGGTGGCGCGCGAAGTCGAGCGCGTCGACTCCGGCTACCGCTCCATGATGAGCGTGCAGTCGTCGCTGGTGATGGTTCCCATCTACGAATTCGGCAGCGAAGCCACGCGCCGCACATACCTGCCCAAGCTGGCCACGGGCGAATGGATCGGCTGCTTCGGCTTGACCGAACCCAATCACGGGTCCGATCCCGGCAGCATGGGCACCCGTGCCCGCAAGGTTGATGGCGGCTTTGTCCTCAGCGGCAGCAAGATGTGGATCACCAATTCGCCGATCGCCGATGTCTTCGTGGTGTGGGCGAAGGATGATGAAGGCGCCATCCGCGGCTTCGTGCTGGAAAAAGGCTGGAAGGGCCTCAGCGCGCCGGCCATCCACGGCAAGGTGGGCTTGCGCGCTTCCATTACCGGGGAAATCGTGATGGACGAGGTGTTCTGTCCGGACGAAAACGCCTTCCCCGAGGTGCGCGGCCTGAAAGGCCCCTTCACTTGCCTGAACAGCGCGCGCTACGGCATCGCCTGGGGCGCGCTGGGCGCGGCGGAAGACTGCTGGCATCGCGCGCGCCAGTATGTGCTGGACCGCAAGCAGTTCGGCAAGCCATTGGCCGCCAACCAGTTGATCCAGAAAAAACTGGCCGATATGCAGACTGAAATCACGCTCGGCCTGCAGGGCTGCCTGCGCCTTGGCCGCATGAAGGATGAAGGAACGGCCGCCGTCGAGATCACTTCGATCATGAAGCGCAATTCCTGCGGCAAGGCGCTGGACGTGGCACGCATGGCGCGCGACATGCTGGGCGGGAACGGCATCAGCGACGAATTCGGCGTGATCCGCCATATGGTGAACCTGGAGGTGGTCAACACCTATGAGGGCACGCATGACGTGCATGCCCTGATCCTGGGCCGTGCCATCACCGGCTTGGCCGCCTTCTGAGGCCATGGAGGCGATGCTGCCGGATGGAGCGCTGTCCGGACTACGGGTGCTGGACCTGTCGCGCGTGCTGGCCGGACCCTGGGCGGGCCAACTGATGGCCGACCTGGGGGCGGACGTGGTCAAGGTGGAACGGCCCGGCGCCGGCGACGACACCCGGGCCTGGGGCCCGCCATGGCTCAAGGACGAGGCTGGCGTGCCGACCGGCGAAGCGGCCTACTACCTGAGCGCCAACCGCAACAAGCGCTCGCTGACGATCGATCTCGCCCAGCCGGAAGGACAGGCCCTGGTGCGGCGGATGGCGGCGAAGGCCGACATCCTGATCGAGAACTTCAAGGCTGGCGGCTTGCGCCAGTATGGCCTCGATTACGACAGTCTGAAGGCAGCCAACCCGCGCCTGATCTATTGCTCGATCACGGGTTTCGGCCAGACCGGGCCGTATGCCGCGCGCGCCGGCTACGACTTCCTGATCCAGGGCATGGGCGGCTTGATGAGCCTTACCGGCCGGCCGGACGGGACGGCGGGGGGCGGGCCGATGAAGGCCGGTGTGGCGCTGACCGATGTGATGACCGGGCTGTACGCTGCGGTGGCAGCGCTGGCTGCGGTGGCGCGGCGGGAGCGCACGGGAACAGGGCAGTACATCGACCTGGCCCTCCTGGACGTGCAGGTGGCCTGCCTGGCCAACCAGGCGGCGAACTACCTGGTGGGAGGCGCGATACCGGGGCGCATGGGCAATGCCCACCCGAACATCGTGCCTTACCAGGAGTTCGCCACTGCGGACGGTTACATGATCATCGCCGTCGGCAATGACCGCCAGTTCGCCAAATGCTGCGAGGTGCTGGGCCATGCGGAATGGGCGGACGACGAGTGCTTTGCCACCAATCCGCAGCGCGTGAAATTCCGGCAGGAGCTGGTGGCGCGTATCCACCGCGTGACCGTGACCAGAACCACGGCGCAGTGGGTGGCGGCGATGGAGGCGGCCGGCGTGCCATGCGGACCGATCAACACGCTGGACAAGGTGTTCGCCGATGCGCAGGTGCAGGCGCGCGGCATGCGCATCGACATGCCCCATCCATTGGCAGGAAGCGTGCCGCTGGTGGCCAATCCGATCCGCATGTCGGAATCGCCCGTGCAGTACCGCCGCGCTCCGCCCACGCTGGGCGCGGATACGGCGGAAGTGCTGGCGGAGTGGCTGGCCGTGCGCGGAGCGGAACTGGCGGCGCTGCGTGACAAAAACATTATTTGAGGAGATGGCATGAAGGTCCTGGTTGCTGTGAAGAGGGTGGTGGACTTCAGCGTGAAAGTGCGCGTGAAAGCCGACGGTTCGGGCGTGGATGCCGGTAACGCCAAGATGTCGATGAACCCCTTCGACGAGATTGCGGTGGAGCAGGCGGTGCGGATGAAGGAGGCCGGCATGGCCACGGAGGTGGTGGTGGTGACCTGTGGCGGACCGTCCAGCCGAGACGTGTTGCGCACGGCCATGGCAATCGGCGCCGACCGCGGCATCCTGGTCGAGTGCGAAGGTGAGCTGCAGCCGCTGGCCGTGGCCAAGCTGCTCAAAGGCGTGGCGGAGCTGGAACAGCCGCAACTGGCCGTGCTGGGCAAACAGGCTGTTGACGGCGACTGCAACCAGGTTGGCCAGATGCTGGCCGCGCTGCTGCACTGGCCGCAGGCAACGTTCGCTTCCAGCGTAATCGTGGAGCAGGGCGCCGCCATGGTGACGCGCGAGGTCGATGGCGGACTGGAAACCCTTCGCCTGGCGCTGCCGGCCGTGGTCACGGCCGACTTGCGGCTCAACGAGCCGCGCTACGTCACGCTGCCCAACATCATGAAGGCCAAGAAGAAGCCGCTCGACACGATGCGGCCAGCGGACCTGGGCGTCGACGTGGCGCCGCGGCTGAAGACGCTGAAGGTATCCGAGCCGCCCGCGCGCCCGGCCGGCGTCGTGGTGGCGGACGTCAGGGCGCTGGTCGCCAGGTTGAAAGGCGAAGCCAAGCTCATTGCATAAGGAAGACAATCATGACAGCACTCGTCATTGCAGAACACGATAACGCCCGCCTGAAGGGCAGCACCCTGAATACGGTCGCCGCGGCGCTGCGCTGCAGCGACCAGGTCCACCTGCTTGTCGCCGGCCACCGCTGCGGCGGCGTCATCGCATCGGCTTCCCGCATCGCCGGCGTGGGCAAGGTGCTGGCAGCCGATGCGCCGCACCTTGCCTACGGCCTGGCGGAAAACCTGGCCGAGCAAGTGCTGGCGCTCGCCGCCAGCTACAGCCACATCCTGGCGCCGGCTACGGCCTTTGGCCGGAATATCGCGCCGCGCGTCGCTGCGCGGCTCGACGTGGCCCAGGTTTCCGACATTACCGCCGTGCTGGCGCCAGACATTTTCGAAAGGCCGGTGTATGCCGGCAACGCCATCGCGACGGTGCAGGCGCCGGATGCGGTGAAAGTCGTCACGGTGCGCGCAACGGGCTTCGATCCCGCCCCGGAAGGGCCGGCGGCGGCGCCGGTCGAGAGCGTGGTGCCGGTTGCGGACCTGGGCAAATCTGCCTTCGTTTCGCGCGAACTGGCCAGCTCGGCGCGTCCTGACCTGACCGCGGCACGCGTCATCGTATCGGGCGGACGCGGCCTCGGCTCGGCGGAGAACTTCAAGGTGCTGGAACCGCTGGCCGACAAGCTGGGGGCGGCCATGGGCGCCTCGCGCGCGGCGGTCGATGCGGGCTTTGTGCCGAACGACTGGCAGGTGGGGCAGACCGGCAAGATCGTCGCGCCGGCGCTGTACATCGCCGTCGGGATCTCCGGCGCGATCCAGCACTTGGCCGGCATGAAGGATTCCAAGACCATCGTCGCCATCAACAAGGATCCGGAAGCCCCCATCTTTGGCGTTGCCGATTACGGCATCGTGGGCGACTTGTTCGAGCTGGTTCCGCAACTGGTCGCCGAGCTGGAATAGATGCTGGAGTAGTCGACGCCTGCTTTTGGTGGTAAAATACTGGATATCCATACAGTAATCGTGTCATCGCTGCGCCAAGTGGATACCGTTTATGAATATACCGTCATCGCGTGCCGGGCTGCCCGCCTATGCGGAGCTGTTTTGCCTGACAAATTTTTCATTTTTGCAAGGCGCCTCCCACTCGGAAGAGCTGGTGGAGCGCGCGATCAAGCTCGGCTATGAAGCGCTGGCCATCACGGATGAATGTTCGCTGGCCGGCGTGGTAAGGGCGCACGCAACGGCCAAGGAAAGCGGCCTGCAATTGCTGATCGGCGCCCACTTCCATCTGACGCACGACGATGGCAGCCCGGCGCTCTCGCTGCTGGCGCTGGCGACCAACCGCAATGGCTACGGCAACCTGTCGGAAATGATCACCCTCGGCCGCATGCGCGCCGACAAGGGCAGCTACCAGCTGCATCCGGACGATTTCGCCCATCCGCCGCCGGAACGCGAACATTTGCGCGGCCTGCCCGATTGCCTGCTGTTGCTGCTGCCGGAATATCCGGCCGGGGTGGACCGCCTGCACCAGCAGGCGGCCTGGATGGCGGCCACCTTTGGCGGCGAGCGCAGCTGGATGGGTCTGACCCTGCTGGGCCGCGCCTTCGATGAAGCGCACCATGCGGCCATTGAGGAAGTGGCCCTGCAGCACGGCCTGCGCGTGGCCGCTGCCGGCCACGTGTGCATGCACGTGCGCTCGCGCAAGCCGCTGCACGATACGCTGACGGCCGTCCGGCTCGGCAAGCCGGTCAGCGAATGCGGTTATGAGCTGGCGCAAAACGCCGAACAGCATTTGCGTTCGCGCTTGCGGCTGGCGAATGTTTATCCGGCGCCGGCGCTGGAGGAAACCATCCGTATTGCGGCGTGCTGCACCTTCTCGCTGGAAGAATTGCGTTACGAATACCCGAACGAGTTGATCCCGCCGGGCCATACGCCGTCCAGCTTCCTGCGCCAGGAAACCTATATCGGCGCCCACCGCCGCTATCCGGGCGGCGTGCCGGCCAATGTGCAACAGCAGATCGAGGACGAGCTGGCGCTGGCGGCGCAATTGAAGTACGAGTACTTCTTCCTGACGGTGTACGACATCGTCCGCTATGCGCGCTCGCAGGAAATCCTGTGCCAGGGGCGCGGTTCGGCGGCCAATTCGGCGGTCTGCTACTGCCTCGGCATCACCGAGGTCGACCCGGCGCTGGGCAACAGCGTGGTCGGGCGCTTCATGTCGGTGGAGCGCGACGAGCCGCCCGATATCGACGTCGACTTCGAGCACCAGCGCCGCGAAGAAGTGATCCAGTACATTTACCGCAAATACGGCCGCCACCGCACGGCCCTGGCCGCGACCGTGATTTGCTACCGCACCAAGAGCGCGCTGCGCGACAGCGGCAAGGCGCTCGGCGTGGACCTGGAGATCGTGGAAAAGGTCGCCAAGTCGCACCGCTGGTTCGACCGCAAGCACGAGTTGATGGAGCGTTTCGCCGAGTGTGGGCTGGACCCGGAGTCGCCGGTGGCGCACCAGTGGGCCCACCTGGCGCTGCAATTCCTGGGCTTCCCGCGCCACCTGTCGCAGCACGTGGGCGGCTTTGTGATCTCGCAGGACAAGCTGTCGCGCCTGGTGCCCATCGAAAACGCGGCGATGGAAGAGCGCAGCGTGATCCAATGGGACAAGGATGACCTGGAAGAACTGGGGATGTTGAAGGTGGACGTGCTGGCGCTGGGCATGCTGTCCGCGCTGCGCCGGGCCTTCGACCTGGTCAGCGCACGGCGTGGCGAGATTTTCACCATGCAGGACGTGCCGCGCGAAGACCGCGCCACGTACGACATGATCTGCCAGGCCGATACCATCGGCGTGTTCCAGATCGAATCGCGGGCGCAAATGAGCATGCTGCCGCGCCTGAAGCCGCAAGTGTTCTACGACCTGGTGATCGAAGTCGCGATCGTGCGGCCGGGACCGATCCAGGGCGGCATGGTGCACCCCTACCTGCAGCGGCGCATGGGCAAGGTGCCGGTCGACTATCCTGCCGGGCTGGAAAAGGCGCTGGGACGCACCCTGGGGGTGCCCATCTTCCAGGAGCAGGTGATGCAGGTGGTGATCGACGCCGCCGGCTTCACGCCGGGCGAGGCGGACCAGTTGCGGCGCTCGATGGCGGCGTGGAAGCGCAAGGGCGGCCTGGAGAAATACCAGACGCGCATCGTGTCGGGCATGGTCGAGCGTGGCTATGAGGAAGCCTTTGCACAGCAGATCTGCCTGCAGATCCAGGGTTTTGGCGAATACGGCTTCCCCGAATCGCATGCCGCCAGCTTTGCCTGGCTGACCTATGTGAGCTCGTGGATCAAATGCCACGAGCCGGCCGCTTTCCTGTGCGCGCTGCTGAACAGCCAGCCGATGGGGTTTTATTCGCCCTCGCAACTGGTGCAGGATGCCAAGCGTCATGGCATCGAAGTGCGGCCGGTCGACATCACGTGCAGCGGGTGGGAATCGGCGCTGGAAGAGCGCGCGGGCGGGGCGCAGCCCGCGGTGCGGCTTGGCATGGCACTGCTGCGCGGCATGCGCTCCGAAGCCGCGCTGCGCATCGAGGAGACGCGGGCGATCCGGCCCTTTGCCAGCGTGGCCGACCTGGCGCGGCGCGCCGACCTGGATCGCCATGACCTGCAAGTGCTGGCCGGTGGCAATGCCTTGCGTTCGCTGGCGGGCAACCGGCGCCAGGCGCTGTGGGACGCGGCGGGCGCGGTGCCGGACAAGGACTTGCTGCGCCCGACCGAGGTGGAGGAGGCGACCCCGCAACTGGTGCCGCCGACCGAAGGCGAGGAAATCCTGGGCGATTACCGCGCGCAGGGGCTGACGCTGGGGCGCCATCCGCTGGCGCTGCTGCGGCCGGCGTTGCTGGCCAAGCGTTTCCTGCCGGCCGAGGTGCTGAACACCTTCAGCAATAACCAGCTGGCGCGCGGCGCCGGCATCGTCACCGGCCGCCAGCGGCCCGGCACCGCGAAGGGCGTGCTGTTCGTCACCATCGAAGACGAGACCGGCTACGTCAACGTGATCGTCTGGCCCGACCTGGTGGAACAGTACCGTCGCGAAGTGCTGGGCTCTTCGCTGCTGGGCGTGTATGGCGTATGGCAGCAGGAAGGCATCGTGCGCCACCTGGTCGCCCGCCGCCTGGTCGACCTATCCCACCTGCTGGGCCGCCTGCCCACCGCCAGCCGGGACTTCCAATAAAGTTCGGTATTGTTGCGGGCTCAGCCCCAGCCGGGATTTGAACACGGCGCCCAGATGCGATTGGTGGGCAAAGCCGCAGTCCAGCGCAATCGCCGCCAGTGGCGCGTTGCTTGCCCGTAGCAGCGAGCGCGCCCGTTGCAGGCGGCGCTCGGTGATGTAGGCATGCGGGGTACGGCCTGTGGCGTGCGTAAAGCTGCGCAGGAAGCGCAGCGGCGGCATGCCGGCCACGCTTGCCAGCTCGCCGAGCGCCAGTGGGCCGTCAAGCGTGTCTTCGATGAACTCCAGTACGCGCGCGTGGGCGTTCCGGTCGCAGCGGTAAGTGCTGCTTTTGGCCTGCGGCCCCGCCATGAGGGCCAGGCCGCGCTCCAGGAATAATGCAAGCTGATCTTCGATGAGCGGTGCGTCGGGCTGCGGGGCCAGCATCAGCCGGCGCAAACGCAGGCCAAGTTCGACTGCGCGCCGGTCGCCGTGGACTATGGCGCGCGGTGCGGCCAACGGCGCAGTGCCGGCAGCGTGGCGCGCGACCCGCAAGGCCAGGTATTCCCCGCCATGCATGGATTCCGAGAAGATGTTGACGTCCGGTGAGGTAAAGGCGAGGTCTCCCGGCCATGCATCGAAGTCCTGCCGCTTGTCGCTGGCAATGGCATGCACGCCCCGTTGCCGCTCCAGTGCCAATCCAAGGATGCAGGATGGCGAAGCATCGCCAATCGAGTAAGGCGCCGAGGGGAATAGTTCGACCTCTGCCCAAGCGAAAGCCAGCCTGACCGGTGTGGGTTCCAACTGAAATTTCCTGATAGATGAGGAGGGAATCTCGGATTATTGTAGTCCAACTTAAACACGCGACAGCTGGAGGACGGAAATCATGAAGACTGTGGGCCTGATCGGTGGCATGAGCTGGGAATCCACCATTCCGTACTACCGCCAGATCAATGAGGCGGTCAAGGAGTGCATGGGGGGACTCCACTCGGCCAGGATCATCCTGTACAGCGTGGATTTCCATGACATCGAGCGGTGCCAGCGCGAGGGCGACTGGCAGGGCGCGGCCGCCTTGCTGGCCGGTGCCGCCCGCGTGCTCGAAACGGCGGGGGCGCACTTGCTGGTCCTGTGTACCAACACTATGCACAAGGTCGCGCCGGCGATCGAGGAGGCCGTGAAAATCCCGCTCATCCACATGGCCGACCCGACCGCCGCCGCCATCAAACAGGCCGGCTTTGCGCGCGTGGGCTTGCTGGGGACGCGGTTCACCATGGAGCAGGAGTTTTATCGCGACCGCTTGCGCAGCCGCCATGGGATCGAGGTCCTGATACCTGCGCAGGAAGAGCGCGACATCATCCACCGCATCATTTACGAAGAGCTCTGCCTGGGGAAGATCGTTGCCGAGTCACGCGCGCAATACCGCCGCATCATGGCGGACCTGGCGGCGCAAGGTGCGCAGGCAATCATCCTCGGCTGTACCGAGATTTCCCTGCTGGTGGGGCCGCATGACGCCGCGGTGCCCTTGTTCGATACGACGGGCATCCACGCCCGCACGGCAGCGGAAATTGCTATGTCATAATGACAAGATGGACAAAAACGCACTATACATCCGACCCGCTGAAATCGACGATGCCGCAGCAATCAGCGCCCTGATCCTGTCGCTCCAGCCTTACCTGACCATCGAGCCGGATGGCGCGGGCGCGGAAGAATTCCTGGTCACGCTGCAGCCCGATATCGTCCGGCGCAACCTGCAGGCCGAAAACTACCACTACCAGCTGGCCTTCGATGGCGAAGCGCTGGCCGGCGTGGTCGCGGTGCGCGACAACACGCACCTGTTCAGCCTTTACGTAGGATCGCCCTGGCACGGGTGGGGCATCGGCAAGCGGCTGTGGGAAGTGGCCCGGGATGGGGCGCTGGCGCGCGGCAACCCGGGCAGCTTTACCGTGAACTCGTCGACCTTCGCCGAAGCCATGTACCGCCACCTCGGTTTCGTCGCGACCGGTCCGGTGGCGGAAATGCACGGGATCCGCTTCATCCCGATGCGGCTCGACCTGGCGCCGGCCGAAGCTTAGCGCGAGCTCTGGTCGAGGTGGCTCGGGCCACTGGTGCTGCTGCTGGTCCCGTAGAAATTGTGCAGCTCAGTTGCCCAGCTCTGGTTGGCCATGTCCGGCCAATGGTTCTTGTCGAAACCGGGCGCCTGTTCGATGCGCTCCTTGTCGATGTTCAGCGTCATGCGGTGGTTGGCCGTATCGAGCGACAGCGCTTCAAAGGGTACCGCGAACAGTTTTTCGCCAATCCCGAGCACGCCGCCGCTGGCCATCACCACATAGGCGATATGCCCGGTCTGCATGTCGAGCATGATTTCCTTGACCGTGCCCAGGTGCTCATTCTTCAGGTTATGAACATGGTCGCCGATCAGGGTGTCGGCGCCCATCAGGCGGGGACCGGGACCCTGGTGGCCAGTGTCGACATAGTTGCCATATTCGTCGCGTTCCAGACTCATGGTGGCCTCCTGTTGAAATAATAATATTTTTGCTGCGGCAGCCAGCCAGGGTCTGTTCGCTGGCGCACGCATTGGCCTCCAAAATGCGCTATAATTTCAATTTCCCGCTGCGCGCCTCCCCGGCGCCGATCTCGCAATGACCAAATTTGTCTTCGTCACTGGCGGCGTTGTGTCGTCCCTTGGTAAAGGGATTGCCGCCGCCTCCCTCGCCGCGATCCTCGAATCGCGCGGCCTCAAAGTCACCATGCTCAAGCTGGACCCGTACATCAACGTGGACCCGGGCACCATGTCCCCGATGCAGCACGGTGAAGTATTCGTTACCGACGATGGCGCCGAGACCGACCTGGACCTGGGTCACTACGAGCGATTCATCTCGACCCGCATGCGCAAGGTGAACAACTTCACCACCGGCCAGATCTACGAATC
>CBFGQI010000142.1:0-13095 GCA_965650885.1 uncultured Oxalobacteraceae bacterium | reverse complement strand
CCGCCATGATAGCGAAAAAAAGGCAGCACGGGCCGGCGGGCCGGTGCTGCCAAGGTTCACAGGGGAGAGTGAATTCGATCAGGCCGCGATCAGTTCGTCGATCGACTTGCGGCTCCTGGCCAGGCTGTCGGCCACGGCTTGCTCGCCCATGGCCACGCCTTCGGCACGGATGAACTGCACGTCGGTCAGGCCGATGAAGCCCAGCACGGTGCGCAGGAAGGTGGTCAGGTGGTCGAATGCCACGGCGCCGCCTTCGCTGTAGACGCCGCCGCTGGCGGTGAAGACGTAGACCTTCTTACCCTTCAGCAAACCTTCCGGGCCATTGGCGGTGTACTGGAAAGTACGGCCGGCACGCGCCACGTGGTCGATCCAGGCCTTGAGCGAGGATGGCACGGAGAAGTTGTACATCGGCGCGCCGATCACGATCACGTCGGCGGCGAACAGCTCGTCGACCAGGGTGTCGGACACTTTCACGATGTGCGCTTGCTCGGCGTTGCGCGCTTCGGCCGGGGTGAAGAAGGCACCCATCATCTGCTCGGTCAGGTGCGGCACCGGATTGGCGGCCAGGTCGCGCTCGACCACGGTATCGGCCGGGTTGGCGGCTTTCCATTTGGCGACGAATTCGGCCGACAACTGGCGGGACAGCGAACCGGCGTTGCGCACACTGCTGTTAATGTAGAGAACGTTAGCCATTTTGTTGCTCCAGTAAAAGTTGGTGATTGCGGCCATCTTAGAACGGGTTTATTATCGATGGAATAGGTTTTATAACGATAGAAATTATCGATTTTATTGATATGCGAGATCCCGGCCTGCCCACCCTCGACCAGTTGCGCGTTTTCATTGCCGTCATCGACCACGGCGGATTCGCCCATGCCGCGCGCGCCTTGCACCGTACCCAGTCGGTGATCAGCTACACCATCGCCAACCTGGAAGAGCAGCTGAATATCGCCCTGCTCGACCGCAGCACGCGCAAGCCGACCCTGACCGAAGCGGGCAAGGCCTTGCTGGCCGATGCGCGCGCCATCGCCAACAAGGTCGACGGCATGCGTTCGCGCGCCAAGGGCCTGGGCATGGGGCTGGAGGCGGAATTGTCCATCGTGGTGGACCAGATGTTTCCCTTCTGCCTGCTGGTGCGCGCGCTGGAGCATTTCCAGCGCGAGTTCCCCACTGTTTCGCTGCGCCTGCATACCGAGGCGCTGGGCGCGGTGTCGCAAATGGTGGCGGACCGCCGCTGCCAGCTCGGCGTGGCGGGCATGGCCGCCTCCACCCCGGTGCAACTGGAGCGCCACGCGGCGGGTTTCGTCAAGCTGATGCCGGTGTGTTCGCCCATGCATCCGCTGGCGCGCGAAGAAACCCCGATCCCGAGCGCGGTGCTGCGTGAACATTTGCAGCTGGTGGTAACCGACCGCAGCCAGTTGACGCAAGGCCGCGACTTCGGCGTGCTCGGCTTGCGCGATTGGCGGCTGGGAGATCTCGGCTCCAAACATGCCCTGCTGCTGGGCGGCCTAGGCTGGGGCAATATGCCCGAGCACACGGTGATGCGCGACCTGGCCGAAGGGCGGCTGGTGCGCCTGCATACCCAGGAGGGCCAGGAACTGGCCTATCCGATGTTCGTGATCCATCGCAGTGACGACGAATTGGGGCCGGCGGGCAAGTGGCTGCGCCAGAAATTCGTCGACCTTGACCATACCTTGCCGCACGACGCCTTCTAGCTTCCACTCCTACAGGGCGGCGGGATGTGCGCCTACAGGCATGGCTGCCGCATCGGCCTAGCATGGATTCCGCTTCAACCACATAGGAGAGCGATCATGGCACCACGCAAGGATAGTGAGCAATCTGACGATTGGCGCAACCAGGCTGGGCAAGCTGGGCAAGGCGGCAATCGCCAGCAAGGTCAGCGTGAAAACCTGACCGGCGGCAACCAGCAATCCGACCAGGGGCGGGGCAACAAGCAGAGCGACGTCGGCCAAGGCCAACGCCAAGGCAGCCGCGACGACCTGATGGATGAAGAAAGCAGTGGCAACCGCGGCAATCGAGGCGGCCGCGACCAGCAACGCTAAGCCGCTCCAAAACGGCTAAGCCATTCCGGCGGCGCGCAGGCGGGACTTCAGGCGGCGGACTTCGTCGCACAAGTCGACCACCAGTGCCGCCAAATCTTCGTCGGCATCGAAGTCCTTTTCCAGCTGGGCCAGACGGCGCGCCCTCCCCAGGTCCACGCTGGTGAATTGCAGCGTTTCCAGCGTCGCCCCTTCACGGCCCAGCAAGATTCCGCTTTGCACATGATGCACCACCCATTCGGGCTCGACAGCGCAGGCGCGCGCCAGCTCATCCAGCGTGAGTGCCCGGTTTTCCAGGGGCACCCCTTCCACGATCTCTTCCAGTGGCATGACTCATCCTCCAAAGTCGCGCTGCATCTGTTCGTATAGTGCCCGCCGCGCGGGGGTATCGGCTGGCGGGGCAAAGATTTCCAGTAACAGGTAGAGGTCCCCCGCCGTGCCGGCGCTGCCGGAGGCGGGAATGCCGCGCCCTTTCAGGCGCAGTTTGCGGCCGCCCTGTGAACCCGGCGGCACGGTCACGTTCACGCGGCCGGATGGCGTGGCCACTTCGTGCTCGCCGCCCAGCGCGGCCAGCCAGGGCGGGATCGGCACTTTCTGGTACACATCGCGCGCTTCCACCCGGTAACGCTCATCGGCCGCGAAGGCAATTTCCAGATAGAGGTCGCCGGCCTCGCCACCGTGCTGGCCGGGCTCGCCCTGGCCACTCAGCCGCAAATGCTGGCCGGCCGTCACGCCCTGCGGAATACTGACCTTGAGGTTGCGCTGGCGGCCCAGCGAAATTTCACGCTGGGCGCCGTGGTAGGCGTCATGCAGGCTGATTTCGAGCACGGCGTGGATATCTTCGCCGCGCGAACGGAAGCCCTGGCGACGGCCGCGCTGGCCGCCCACGTGGGCAAACAGGTCGGCAAAGAAGTCTTCGGCGCTGCCGCCGCCGAAGCCGCCGCCCCAGTCGGGCGGAGGCCGGAATTCCTGGCCCGCGTGGTACTGGCCGCTGCCCAGCGAATCGTAGGCGGCGCGCTTTTCGGGATCGCCCAGCACGCCGTACGCTTCGTTCAATTCCTTGGTGCGCGCGTCGGCGTCCGCTTCCTTGCTGACGTCCGGGTGGTATTTGCGGACCAGCTTGCGGTATGCCTTCTTGATCTCGTCATCGCTGGCGGTCTTGGCGACGCCCAGCGTTGCGTAGTAATCCTTGTATTCCACGCCATGCCCTCCCGATGCAGGAAAGCATAGCGTAGCAGGAAATCAGCGGATGCGGCGAAGCGACGAGATGCGGTCGGAGAAATCCTGCAAGTCCTGATAGCGGCCCGGTCCGTAGACGCGGCAGCGGCCGCCATAATCGGCGTGTTCGCACAGTTCCCAGGTGCCGTAATGGATCACCATGGAGTTGGCATTGTCGTTGAAGCCGGCATCGCGCAAGGTGCGCACGTCGCTGCCGATGGCCACGCTGCGGCCGCGCAAGCCATTGTCGTTGAACAGTTCCACCGCCGGCCCGCCGTCACGCTCGTAGCGGCGTTCTTGGCGGCGCTGGTCGCGCCAGCGGTCGTCGCGGCGCTCTTCCCGGTACTCGCGGTACTCGCGGTCATCGCGGTAATCGCGTTCGTCGCGGCCGTAGGCCCAGCCCTGGCCGCGGTCGCGGTGGCGCTCGATTTCACGCGCCGATGAGAAGTTATTGTTGAAGCGGCGCAGGTCCGGATATTCGCCGCGCTCGAATACCGCGCACTGGCCCTGGAAGTTCTTGTGCTCGCACAGTTCCCAGGTGCCGGAACGCACCACCAGGCTGGAGGCACGGTCGTTGAAGCCGAAATCGCGGAAATCGTTGGCCGCGCCATCGGCAATCACCACACGCTCGCCGCGGAAGTCTTCGCGCGTGAACAGGTGGATTTCGCCGGCCGTCGCGGCCTGGCCTGCCAGGGTGGCCGCCAGCAGGAACGCGGCAGTCAAGGTATTCTTCATATCAAAAATCTCCGTTTCGGGCATTCTAAGCAGATTAACGCCGGGCAAAGCCCGTTAGACTACCGCACCTTGTAACAAAATCCTACCGTACACCATATGCCGACTGCAAAATCGACCGCCCGTCTCCGCAACGAAGCAAGCGCACTGTGGAAACTGGCCTGGCCGGTACTGATCGGACAACTTGCCACGGTCGGCATGGCCGTAGCCGACGTGGCCATGACCGGCCACACCAGCGCCGCCGAACTGGCGGCTGTATCGACCGGCGCGGCGATCTGGTCGATCGTGGTGGTGACCGTGGTCGGCACCATGATGGCGATGAACACCTTGGTGGCGCATGAAGCGGGCGCCGGCAACCTTGGGCGCATTCCTCACCTGGTGCGCCAGGGAATGTGGAAAGGCCTGGGCGTCGGGCTGGCGGCAGCCTTGCTGGCCAACCTCGCCACGCTATTGTTCGACCACCTGCAACTGGCGCCCGAAGTGAACCGGCGCGCCTCGCTGTTCGTCCACATCATCAGCATCGGCTTGCCGCCCTTCGCCTGCTACCGCGCCCTGTACGGCTACAGCGCCAGCATCAACCAAACCAAGCCGGTGATGGTGATCGCCCTGCTCGGCCTGGGCTTCAACGTGCTGGTCAACTGGCTGCTGATCTTCGGCCACTTCGGCTTGCCGGCCATGGGCGGCGTCGGCTGCGCGGTGGCCACCGGCATCTGCATGTGGCTGATGCTGGGCGCCATGCTGGTGTGGATGCGTATTGCGCCGGCCTACCGCGCCACCTATCCGTTCACCCACTGGGAATGGCCGCACTGGCCGGAAATCCGCAGCATGCTGCAGCTTGGCCTGCCGATCGGCGTCACCTACTTCGCCGAAGTCAGCGCCTTCGGCGCGGTGGCGCTGCTGGTGGCGCGCTTCGGCGTGGTGGAGCAGTCGGCGCACCAGATCGCGCTGAACTTTTCCTCGCTGGTGTTCATGGTGCCGCTCAGTCTGGGCATCGGCATGGTGACGCGGGTAGGCCAGGCGCTGGGCGAAGGCGATGCGCGCCGCGCCCGCACCGCATCCTGGGTCGGCCTTGGCCTGTCGCTGGCATTCGCCGTGGCATCGGCCGTCTTCATCGCCCTGTTCCGGCACCAGATCGCGGCCGCCTACACCACGGACCAAGCAGTGCGCGCGACCTGCGCCACCTTGCTGCTGTTCGCCGCCCTGTTCCAGCTGTCCGACGCCACCCAGGTGGCGGCGGCTTGTGCCATCCGCGGCTACAAGGTGACGCGGCAGCCGATGCTGATCCAGCTGCTGGCCTTCTGGGGCTTCGCACTGCCGGTCGGCTGCCTGCTGGGCCTGTGGCGGGAAATGGCGGCCGCCGGTTTCTGGATCGGCCTGGTGCTCGGCTTGACGATCGCTGCCATTTTGCTCACAGCCTTCTTGCGCACGCTGTCAAACTCCCGGGTAGCCGAAGGAAAGACGGCATAGGGGATCGCATTCCGAATTTCAGCAAGGGCGGGTTCTGGTATTGTCTTGCGATTCTTAAATAAACCATACCGCGACAAACAATGCGCCTCATCCTCACCCTGGTGGCCCTGCTGGCTGCCGGCACCGCATCCGCCGAACGCTTGACGCTGGAACGCCTGTACGCCGACCCGGCCCTGTCCGGCCCTGGCGTGCGCGCCCTCAAAGTGTCGCCGGACGGTGCCCGCGTCACCTTCCTGCGCGCCCGCCCCGACGACCAGTTCCAGATGGACCTGTGGGAGTACAACATGAAGGACAAGACCACACGCCGCCTGGTCGACTCCAAAGTGCTGGTCCCGGTCGAGAACCTGTCCGACGCCGAAAAGGCGCGCCGCGAACGCGAACGCACCGCCGCGCTGAAAGGCATCATTTCCTATAGCTGGTCGCCGGACGGCAAACAGTTGCTGGTGCCGCTGGCCGGCAACCTTTACCTGGTGGACCTGACCAAGCCCGATTCCGCGCGCCTGGTGGCCTCCGGCAGCGTGATCGACCCGAAGATTTCGCCGAAGGGAAAATACGTCTCCTTCGTGCGCAACCAGAACCTGTTCGTGATCGACCTGGCGACCGGCAAGGAGCGCCAGCTGACCACCGACGGCAAAGGCACCGTGCATAACGGCGAGGCCGAATTCGTGGCGCAGGAAGAGATGGACCAGCGTACCGGCTACTACTGGGCCCCGGACGATTCGGCCATCGCTTTCCGCTGGTACGACGAGGCCCAAGTGCCGGTGGCGCGCCGCTTCGAGATCTATGCCGACCGCACCGACGTGGTGGAACAGCGCTACCCTGCCGCCGGCGACCCGAACGCCATCGTGGGCTTGAAGATCGTATCCCCGGCCGGCGGAGAAATCCGCGACGTCGACCTGGGCGCCAACAAGGACATCTACCTGGTGCGTGCCGACTGGAGCAAGGATGCGAAGTCGCTGTTCTTCCAGCGCCAGTCGCGCGACCAGAAGAAGCTGGAACTGGTAGCCGTCGATGCCGCAACCCTGGCGCAGCGCCCGGTGCTGACCGAGACCGCCCAGACCTGGACCACCATCCATGACGACCTGCATTTCCTCGAAAGCGGCAAAGGCTTCATCTGGTCCTCCGAGCGCACCGGCCGCAACCACCTGTATTACTACGGCATGGACGGCAAGCTGAAACACGCCATCTCCAAGGGCGAGTGGGGCTTCGATAACGTGCTGGCGGTGAACGAGAAAACCGGCATGGTCTATGTTTCCGCCAATAGGGACGCCGCTTACGACAAGCAGGTCTACGCCCTGAAACTGGATGGCTCGACCGCCGACAAGCCGAAACGCATCACCGACGCCGACGGCTGGCACGACGCCTCCTTCTCCAAGCACGGCGAAGTGTTCGTCGACACCTGGTCCGATCCGGCCAATCCGCCGCAGGTGGCGATCCGCCGCCCGGATGGCGCCCTGGTCAGCTGGCTGGACAAGAACGAAGTCAACGAAGGCCACCCCTACTTCAAGTACAAGCCGGACCTGCTGCCGGTCGAATTCGGCAACATGAAGGCGAAGGATGGCCAGACGCTGTACTACTCCATCATCAAGCCGTACAAGTTCGACGCCAGCAAGAAGTACCCGGTCTACCTGTCCACCTATGGCGGCCCGCACTCGCAGCACGTGACCCGCAAGTGGGATGGCCAGCAATTCGACCAGTACATGGCGCAGCAAGGCTACGTCGTGTTCCGCCTGGATAACCGCGGCTCTTCGCGCCGCGAGCGCGCCTTCACCGACGCCATCTACCGCAACCTGGGCAAGGCGGAAGTGGAAGACCAGCTGACCGGCATCGAGTGGCTGGGCAAGCAGCCGTTCGTGGATGCCAAGCGGATTGGCGTCTACGGCTGGAGCTACGGCGGCTTCATGACCTTGCGCCTGCTGTCGCAAGGATCGGACAAGATCGCGGCCGGCGTATCGGGCGCACCGGTGACCGACTGGGGCCTGTACGACACCCACTACACCGAGCAATTCATGGATCACCCTAAGAACAATGTGGAAGGCTACAAGCAGTCGAACGTGTTCTACCACGTCGACGGCCTGAAGTCGAAGCTGCTGCTGATCCACGGCATGGCGGACGACAATGTGCTGTTCACCAACACCACCAAGATGATCGATGCGCTGGTGAACCGCGGCGTGCAGTTCGAGCTGATGACCTACCCGGGCGCCAAGCATGGCGTGTCGAACCGTGTCGCCAAGCGCCACGTGCAAACCTATATCGATGCCTTCTTCCGCAAGCACCTGAAGCCGGAATCCAATTAAAGGCCGGGCGCCTGCGTCCTGCCCGTTCCGAAACCGCCCGCGCAAGCCGGCGGTTTTTTTGTCGATTTCGTCACGCCCCAAACGTCGTGCTGGTACGATTAACCACCACCGACGGAGGCGACATGTCCCTGCAACTGTTCTACCACCCCCTATCTTCCTATTCCATGAAGGCGCTGGTTGCGCTGTACGAGAATGGCACGCCGTTCGAATACCGCATGCTGTCACCGGACCATCCCGAAAATTGCGCGCAGTTTGCCGCCATGTGGCCGATCCAGAAATTCCCGATCCTGCTCGATGGCGAGCGCATGGTGGTGGAAGCCAGCATCGTCATCGAATACCTCGCGCTGCATTACCCCGGCCCGGTGGCGCTGCTGCCCGCCGATCCCAAGGCCGCGCTGGAAGTGCGCATGATGGATCGCTTTTTCGATAACCACATCGCCACGCCACAGCAAAAGCTGGTGGGCGACGTGCTGCGCCCCGAAGGCGAGCGCGACGCGCACGGCGTGGCCGAAGCACGGCGCAAACTGGAGACAGCCTATGCCTGGCTGGATAAGGTCATGGCGCAGCGCACCTGGGCTGCGGGAGAGTCGTTCAGCATGGCCGACTGCGCCGCCGCGCCCTTCCTGCTATATGCGCAATGGTCGCACCCGATCCCTGCCAAACATGAACACGTGATGGCCTATCTCGGCCGCCTGCGCGCGCGCCCATCGTTCGCCCGCGCCTGGGCCGAGGCCAAGCCGTACCGGCACATGTTCCCCTTGGGGGTGCCGGCCGGCGAGGAGTGAGGTAATTACTGCCGGTTGCCGCGGTCGATCAGCTCGTCCGTGGCATCGTCGATGGCTTCGCGCAGGTCGCCGCGCTGCTTTTGCAGCTTGCCTTCAACCTGTTTGGCGACACCCTTCACCTGCTGTTTCGAGCTGCCGACCAGTTCACCGGTTTCCTCCTGGACTTTCCCGCCGATTTCCTTGGCCTTGCCCTTCACCTGGTCCTTGTTCATGATGCGCTCCTCTTAAAAGTTCGCGACGAGCAAATCATACGGAATGGAATTTTTGCCAACTGTACGCAAGCTAACAGAACTAGCGCTTACGCCAGACTGAAGCCAGCCATGGCTGCTGCGCCCGCGGCAAGCCTGCCGGACGGTAATAGTGTGTGACGGGGTCGAAGCCGGCCGCCGTCACGACAGCGGACCAGGATTCGAAATCGTAGTAGCAGCCGTAGCGCGGGCCGTTCCAGCCTTCCTCGTTATGGCCGCGCGGATTGGAACTGAACAGCACGCCGCGCGGCTTGAGCGCCGCATGCAGTTGGGTCAGCACCCCCGGCAAGGCCGCGCTGGGCACGTGGAACAGGCTGGCGTTCGCGAAGATGCCGTCGAAGGAATCCGGCGGCAGGGAGAGCGCGACGAAATCCTGCTGCCAGACCGTGCAGCCGCTCCATTCGCGCGCCATCTCGACGAAGCGTGCCGAACCATCGACGCCGACCGGCTCATGGCCGAGGGCTTTGAAGGTGCGCAAGTCGCGCCCCGGCCCGCAGCCCAGGTCGAGGATGCGGAACGGCGGCGGTCCCTCGATCGCATCGAGCAGCGCCGCCACATTCTGGCTCACGTCGTGGTCGCGCGTGCCTTCCAGGAAGGCTTGCGCGTTGCGTTCGTAGTGGTCCAGCGTGCGGCGGGTGATTTGCTCGATGTCGTCCATCGCCCTACTTTACCAGACGCGCACGCGCTGTTCCGGCGCCAGGTACAGCTTCTGGCCCGGTTTGACGTCGTAGGCCTGGTACCAGGTGTCCAGGTTGCGCACGGTGTAGGTGCGCCACTTGGCCGGCGAGTGGCCGTCCGTCATGACCTGGTTGCGCAGCGAAGCGTCACGCGACTTGTTGGCCCAGCTGGAAGCGAAGCCGCTGAAGAATTCGCGGTCCTGCGCCGCCGTGGCCTTGCCGCCCAGCGAGGCATGGTAAGCGTCCAGCGCCGCTGCCAGCCCAGCCAGGTCGGCCAGGTTTTCGCTCAGCGTCAGGGTGCCGTTCAGCTTCAGGTCCGGGAAGGCTTCATACGCATCGTATTGCGCCACCAGCTTGGCGGCCGCCTTCTTGAAATGCTCGCCGTCTTCCTTGGTCCACCAGTCGCGCAGACGGCCCTTGGAATCGAACTGGGCGCCGGTGTCGTCGAAGCTATGGCTGATCTCATGGCCGATCACCGAGCCGATCGCACCATAGTTATGCGCGTCGCTCGCCTTCATGTCGAAGAATGGCGGCTGCAGGATGGCGGCCGGGAAGTTCAGCGCATTCTGCATCGGCATGTTTACCGCGTTCACGATGTGCGGCGGCATGCACCACTCCTTCGAATCGACCTTCTTGCCAAGCTTGGCCAATTGCTGGCGATAGTGGAATTTCTCGGCGCGCAGGGCATTACCCATGGCATCGTCGGGCTTGATCTCCAGGCCTTCGTAGGAAGTCCACTTGTCGGGATAACCGACGCCGACGTACAGCACATCCAGTTTGGCCAGCGCTTCCTTGCGGGTCGAAGGCGCCATCCATTCCAACGCATCGACGCGCTTGCGGAAGGCGTCCACGATATTCGCCACCATGGTCTGCAAGCGCGCCTTGGCTTCCGCCGGGAAGTAGCGCTCGACGTACATCTTGCCCGCCGCATCGGGCACCGCGTTATTGACGGCGCCCAGCCCACGCTTCCAGCGCGGCGACAGTTGCGGCGTGCCGTTCAGGGTCTTTCCGTAAAACTCGAAGCGCTGGTCGACGAATGCCTTCGGCAGGTAGCTGCCGAAATGGTTCACGGTGTGGAAGGCCAGGAAGTCTTTCCATGCCTGCAGCGGCATTTCGTTCACCAGGGCCGCGCCGCCGGTGATGGCGGTCGGGTGGTAGACGATGAACTTGTTCTGCTTGCCCAGGCCGGCGGCGCGGAAGAAGGCGCGCCAATCCATGCCGGGTGCCTTGGCGGCGAAATCGCGCATGGTCCAGGTATTGTTGGCCTTCTGGATATTGGCCGAGTCCTCGCGGGTGGCGTGGGCTTGCGCCAGTTTGCGTTCCAGCTCGTACACGCGTGCGGCACGGGTTTCCGGCTCGCTGTAGCCGGCCAGTTTGAGCATGGCGGCGATATGGGCTTGGTAAGCGGTGCGCAGCTGGTGCATGCGCTGGTTGTCTTCCAGGTAGTAGGCGCGGTCGGGCATGCCCAGGCCGCCCTGCAGGATATAGGGGGTGTAGCGGTCCGGATCGGTCAGGCCTTGGGCGATCCAGATGCCGAACAGGTTTTCGGTGAAGAAGTTGGTGGCATTCAGCGGATCGACGTCGGCACGTACCGAAGCGCCCAGCGCGCGCACCAGCGCAGCCTTGTCCTTGATGGCGTCGATCTTTTCCAGCTCCGGCTTGAGCGACTTCAAGCCTTGCGCTTCGATGCCCGCTTCATCCATGTAGCTGCGGTAGAAGTCCGTCACGCGGCGCGTATCGCCTGTCGGGGACGGGGCGGCGGTTTCTTCGATCAGCTTGACGATGCGCTCATTGGTCGCATCGCCCAGGGCCGAACCGGCGCCCCAGCTGCCTTTGTCGGCAGGGATCTGGGTCTTGGCCAGCCATTCGGCGTTAACATGGCCGAAGAAATCGTCGCCGGGCAGCGGAGCGGCAGTTTGCGTTGTCGAGGAAGGCGCCGGGCTTGCCTGTTGGGCAATTGCCGGTGCCAGGCCGAAGGCGGCCCCGCAGAAGGCCAGGGTAAGGGCCAGCTTGAGCGGCGTGACGCGGATGGATGCTTGCATTTTTTCTATCCCTCTATGGTGTTTTCATGGCGGAATGAGCCAGGCTGCACTCTACGGGGAACCTGAACGGAACACCGCCCAATTGCGACAGGCTGCAAAATTGGGGGACCAGCTGCAGAAATCAGGGAATGCTGTGCGGCAATGCCAACGAATGTGAAAAACTTGCTGCACGCCCCTCTGGAATCGCTATATAGTTCACCTGCGGCAACGCTTTTCACAAAGGAGATTGTTCATGAAGCTCGAGGCCCTGTTCCAGAACCCAACTGCCTTGCCGACAGCGCCAAAGGTCGTTGACGAATTGATCAGCAGCTTCGACAAGGCCAGCGTTTCCACCGAAGAGATCGCGAAGAAGCTGTCCGCCGACCCGGTGTTGAGCGCCAAGCTGCTGCGCCTCGCCAACTCCGCCTACTACCACGTGTCGCGCTCGATCGGCACGGTTGAAGATGCGGTGCTGATGCTGGGCTTCGTGACTGTGCGCACGCTGGTGATCAGTTCCGGCCTGGTGAGCGGTTTCAAGACCGTGCCGGGGCTGGACTTGCGCCAATTCTGGCGCTACAGCCTGCGTACCGCTGTTGGCGCCAAGTTCATCGCCAAGGCGTGCAAACAAAATACCGACCTGGCGTTCACCATCGGCATGATGCATGCGATCGGCCAACTGGTGATCCACGCCGGGATGCCGGAGCAAGCCGTTGCCCTGGATAAAATGGCCGGCCCGCTCGATGAGCGCCGCATGGAGGTCGAATCGGAAGCGCTGGGTTATACCTATGCCGACGTCGGGGCCGAACTGGCCCGCCGCTGGAAATTCCCGCCAGTATTCTCCGATACGATTGCCGCCATTCCCAACCCGGGCGAAGACACCCTGGCCGCCGTGATCCACCTGGCCGCCTGGCGCGCGCGGGTCGACGAGAATAAGTTGACTGAAGAACAAATCGCTGCCTGCTACCCGACCGCGGTCGCCGAAGAGCTTGGGCTGGAAGAGAACGCCCTGATCGACCAGATGCCATCGCTGGACGAGCTGAGCGCCGGCCTCGACGAACTGATCAAGTAAGTAACCGCTTTAGCTCCTGCCGTTGCCGCCCTTGGGATGGGGGCGCAACGGCAATTTTTTTCGCTTTTTTCAAATATTTTTCAAAAAGACCCTAAAGTTCCTTCCGAGCCTGACGTTAATCCTGACAAGCGGTACTCCGCGCACAGATTCCAAGGCTCAAAATGACCTCGACCCAAGTCCTCGCCACCTACGAAAAGATTGCCGGATTGACCAGCCAGATGGCGGTGGCCGCGCAAGCCAGCGACTGGGACACGCTCGACCGCATGGAAAACCAATGTGCCGCCGCGTCGGTCGCCCTGATGGGTGGCGCCGCGCCCCTGCAGGGCGATGCCCGCCAGCGCAAGATCGAATTGCTGAAGCAAATCCTGGCCAACGACCGCGCCATCCGAGACGTGACCGAGCCCTGGCACAACCACCTTCACGGCTGATCCCGCCGCCGCCCCAACGAAAGCGCCTCCGGGCGCTTTTTTCATGAAAGTCGGGGTCAGCTCTGGCAACCGGACAAAAAGCGCGCTTTTTGTCCG
>CBFGQI010000141.1:0-13141 GCA_965650885.1 uncultured Oxalobacteraceae bacterium | reverse complement strand
GCCCAAACCGGCCGCAAGCTGCACGCCTTCCACGTCCACCACGGCCTGAGTCCCAACGCCGACGCCTGGGAAGCCCACTGCCGCGCCGAATGCGAGCGCCTCGGTATCCCCTTCGCCAGCCGCCGCGTCACGCTTGACGACCGCAGCGAAGCCTCCGCCCGTAAGGCCCGCTACGCCGCCCTCGGCGCCTTGTGCCAGGAGCATGGCGTGCACGTCCTCCTGACCGCCCATCACCTGGACGACCAGGCCGAAACCATCCTGCTGCAACTGCTGCGCGGCGCCGGCCCGGCCGGCCTGTCCGGCATGGACGCCGCCAACCGCGCCCCGACCTTGCTCGGCACCCCCGACGTGCTGCTGGCCCGCCCGCTGCTGCAAGCCAGCCGTGCACAGCTCGAGGAATACGCGCGCGAACACGCCATCGCCCACATCGAAGACGAATCCAACGCCGACACCCGCTACGCCCGCAACGCCCTGCGCCACGAAGTCATGCCGCGCCTGGCGCAAGCCTTCCCCGGTTACCAGGAGCGCTTCGCCCGCAGCGCGCGCCACGCCCAGGCCGCGCAGCGCCTGCTGACGGAACAGGCGGCCGACGACCTGCGCGCCTGCCTGGCAGACGGCGAGGGCCCCAGCGCTGGTGCGGATCCGGCGGCAAGCCTCAACCTCGCACGGCTGCGCATGCTGAGCCCCGAGCGCGTGGCCAACCTGCTGCGCCACTGGTTCACCGAGCGCGGCATCCGCCTGCCATCGGCCAGCTGGCTGGCCGAAATGCAGGAACAAGCCCTGACCGCCCGCGACGACGCCAACCTCAAGGTCACCCATCCCGACTGCGAAGTGCGCCGCCACCGCGACCGCCTGTACCTGGTGCCGCGCAAGCCCGAAGCGGAGGAGGGCCAGCGCCACTTCCGCTGGAATGGCGAAACCGCCATCGACTTCCCCGAATACGGCGGCACGCTGCATTTCGAGCTGGCCCCGCTGGGCCTGGACCCCGACTGGCTGCGCCAGCAAATGCTGACCATCGAGCTGCGCAAGGGTGGCGCTAAGCTCAAGCCCGCCCGCAACCGCCCCACGCGCACCCTGAAGCAGCATTACCAGAGCCTCGGCATCCCGGCCTGGGAGCGCGAACGGCTGCCCATGGTCGGCATTCCCGGCCAAATTCTTTACGCCGCCGGTATCGGCATGGATTGCCACAAACTGAGCACTGGTCCAGAGCATCGTTTGGTGTTTCGCTGGGAAACCAAATAATTTTTGCCGACACTTGTCTATACGTATGAACTTATGCCAATTAGGTATGAGGGTATGAGCTTTTTGACTTGAGATTTTGCATCGCAGCATGTAGAGTAAAGGGCTCCCTTTATCACATCAGTGCGGAAAAATCAGCATGGCTTTAATCGTTCACAAATACGGCGGTACGTCGATGGGCTCGACGGAACGCATCAAGAACGTCGCGCGTCGCGTCGCCAAATGGCACGACGCGGGACACCAGGTGGTCGTGGTCCCGTCGGCAATGTCCGGCGAAACCAACCGCCTGATTGCCCTGGCCAAGGAAATCCAGAACCCGCCAGACCCACGTGAACTGGACATGATCGCCTCCACCGGCGAGCAAGTGTCCGTGGGCCTGCTGTCGATGGCGCTGCAAGCCATCGGCAAGGACGCCATTTCCTACACCGGCTGGCAAGTAGCGATTAAGACCGACTCCGCCTTTACCAAAGCCCGCATCCAGTCGATCGAAGACGGCCGCGTGCGCGAAGACCTGGACAAGGGCCGCATCGTGATCATCACCGGCTTCCAGGGCGTGGACGAGAACGACAACATCGCCACCCTGGGCCGCGGCGGTTCGGATACTTCGGCAGTGGCGATTGCCGCCGCGCTGAAAGCCGACGAATGCCTGATCTACACCGACGTGGACGGCGTCTACACCACCGACCCGCGCGTGGTGTCCGAAGCGCGCCGCCTGAAAGCGATCACGTTTGAAGAGATGCTGGAACTGGCTTCGCTGGGCTCCAAAGTGCTGCAAACCCGCTCGGTGGAATTCGCCGGCAACTACCGCGTACCGACCCGCGTGCTGTCCTCGCTGACCGATCCGCTGATGGATCTGGAAGAAGAAGCCAACTCGGGCACCCTGATTTCGTTTGAGGAAGACCAACATATGGAACAAGCAGTCATCTCCGGCATCGCCTTCAACCGCGACGAAGCCAAAATCACCGTGCTGGGCGTGCCAGACCGTCCAGGCATCGCTTACCACATCCTGGGCCCGGTGGCCGAAGCCAATGTCGAAGTCGACATGATCATCCAGAACCAGGCAGTCGACGGCAAGACCGACTTCACCTTCACCGTGTCGCGCAACGACTACCAGAAGGCGATGGACGTGTTGCACAACGAGAAGGGCGAGATCGGCCACCACACCCTGGTGGGCGACGCCAAGGTGTCCAAGATTTCCGTGGTCGGCGTGGGCATGCGCTCGCACGTGGGCGTGGCATCGAAGATGTTCCAGACCCTGGCGGAAGAGGGCATCAACATCATGATGATCTCCACCTCCGAGATCAAGATTTCCGTTCTGATCGACGAGAAATACATGGAGCTGGCAGTGCGTGCGCTGCACAAGGCATTCGAGCTGGACAAAGAGTAAATATTTCCAAAAAAACTGCCGTATTTACCTTGACCAAAGCGGTCACGGTCTTTAATATTGCGGTCGCGTTGACGCAGTAACAGTTCAACGAGGAGGCGTGGCCGAGTGGCCGAAGGCACTTCCCTGCTAAGGAAGCATACGGGCAAAACCTGTATCGTGGGTTCGAATCCCACCGCCTCCGCCAGATTCAAACAAAAAGCCCCGACCAGTTCGGGGCTTTTTGTTTTATCGATCGGTAAAGTCCGAACAGCCTGCCGATCGTGTCGATGGCCGTCAGCCCGATCTTCCGGCGTACGTCGGCGCCAGCCTCTCCTCGCTGGCTTGCTTCGACTTTGCGGCATGGGGCGGCACTTCGATTTGAGGTTGGACAGTACGGTTTTCTACTGCTGCTGCCATTCGCCCGAATTGTGCTGGCGAAATATACAATGCGTCACTCGATCAACCCATCCAAGAGATTTTCATGGCAGTTTCCAAATCGCGTCTCGATGCATCCCGCTTTTTCCTGCGCCTTTCCATTGGCTGCATGGCGATCCTGTCGGGCTTCGAGGCGATCCGCCATTCCGCATTCCCATCGACGCTTGGTGGTGCCGGCCATTGGGCCTTGCACCTGACTGAAATGCTGTGCGGCGCGCTTATCGTGCTGGGCCTGCTGATGCCCGCCGCCAGCGCCGTGTTGACCTTGGTGGTCGCCTACCCGCTGGTGCTTGGCTGGATGCACGGCGCACCGATCCTGGGCAATTTGCATGGCCTGTTCCTGTTGCTGGTCGTGCTGTCGGCTGCACTCGGCGGAGCGGGGCAGTGGGCCCTGGGCCGGGATTAAATCGAGCGGCGCAATTACCTTGCCTGAAATAAATAACTGTATATAATTACAGTATTTTCAGCAAGCTAACACTGGAGCCGCAATGATCGAAGAATTGATGGAAGACGAAGTGCTGGTGCAGGAAGACCGCGTCTGGCAGGGCAATGGCTGGACGGCGCGCGTGATCAAGAATGAAGACGACGATGGCTGGGCGGTGGCGATGATCAAGGATGGCGAGGCGGAGCCGGCGCTGGTTGGTCCCTGGACCATGGGCCGCGACAAGAAGAACCCCAAGCCGCTCGACGTGAATGCCTTCAATACCCTGGTCAAGACCGCCAGTGAAGTGATCCGGCGCCATGAACAGCAATTGCATGCGCAACTGCACAAGAGCGTGCGCGTGCACACGGTTGGCGCCGCCTACGTCACCGTCAACCTCGATATCACGGCCGATGAAGACGATCCCTATGCCACCCTGACTGCCTTCGATCCGTTCGGGGAGGAACAAGCGCAAGTGCGCGTCGCGCCGAACTTCAAGCTGAGCGTGGCGAGCGCGACGGCGTGGATGGAATCAGGTTACCGCAAACCGTCCAGCGCGCAATA
Organism: uncultured Oxalobacteraceae bacterium; assembly: GCA_965650885.1. Taxonomy (GTDB): domain Bacteria; phylum Pseudomonadota; class Gammaproteobacteria; order Burkholderiales; family Burkholderiaceae_D; genus Rugamonas. The sequence continues at coordinate 9,116 of CBFGQI010000141.1, read as the reverse complement.
ATCCGCGTTCGTGCCATATCCAAAAGAGATAGATTCGACGCCAAGATGAATATCGGTGCATGCCCAGGCGCCGCTATAGTGCTTGCATGAAACGTCGAAACTTTCTCGCTGCGATCGGGGCCAGTGGCGTCGTCCTGCGGTCAGCCAATGCCCAGGCGGCGGCACCTGCGCCTGCGCCCGGCGCCGTCGGAATTTCGCGCGGAGATTTCGAATTGACGGTGGACCTGTCGACGGGCAGCCTGGCTTCGATTGTCCATACTGGCGATCCGGCGCGGATGAACTGGCTGTCGTCGGTTGAAAATGCCCCGTGGCAGCCGCGGTCCTCTCAATGGGGCCTGGGTTATGCGGATTTGGGCGAAGCGTTCCTGCACCGCGGCCGTTGGGAAAATCCGCTGAGCGTCGAAGTTGCGAAGGAAGCGGGCGAAATCCGCACGCGCTACCAATGCGGTCCACTGATGGTTGAAGTCGAGCGCAAGCTGCTGGGCGACGCGGTCTCCGAGCGCTATACTTTCACCAACCAGGGCGGCAAGCTGCTCCCGATCAATGATTGGCAGGGTACCGCACTGGCCATCGCAGCGCCGTTCAATGACCATTACACCAGCACCGCCGACGTGCTCGAGCACCGTTGCCACGCGCACTTGTGGATGGGCGGCTCGACGGCATGGGTGGCGACCATGCGCATGGGCGGCCGCGCGCCGCACCTGGGCATGGTGCTGACGGAAGGTGCGCTGGACAGCTACAGCATCATTGGCCGCGACACGACCACTTCCTCCAATACGCGCGGCACTTTCCTGCTTCATCCCGACGTACGCAACTTGCAGCCGGGGCAGTCGCGCAGCGTCGGCTGGACTCTGTTCTGGCACACGGGCTGGGATGATTTTTTTAAGCAATGCCTGGCGCGCTCGCCGAGCGCGATAGTCGTCGAGGCGGCGCGTTGGACGGCGTTCCCGGGCGAAGATATCCGGCTCTCTTTTCGCGGGCGCCAAGCCGGCCAACTGGTATTGACGGCCGAGGGCAAACGCATTCCTTTATCGATGCGTGAAGGCGTATGGACGGCCAACATCCATCCGGGCCAGCTGGGCGAAGCCGCGCTCCAGCTGGCGGCGCCGGACGGCAGCAAGACCCGCATCGCGGCGAACGTTTCGCCAACCATCGACGATCTTATCGGGCAGCGCTTGCGCTTCATCGTGGCAAGGCAGCAGGTCAACGACCCGGGCGATCCGCTGGATGGCGCGTTCATCGTTTATGACAATGAAACGGAAGCCCTGGTCCGCAAGGAGCGCGACCGCGACCGTAATGAAGGGCGCGAGCGCATCGCGATGAGCGTGCTGCTCGCGATGTGGTTGCAGAAAAACCCGGATGCGGCACTGCAGTCGGCGCTGATGCGGAGTTACCGCTTTGTGTGCGACAAGCTGCAGCGGGCCGATGGCTTTGTGCTCGACGGCGTCGGCAGCAAGGAAGTGCGGCTGTATAACTGGCCCTGGGTGGCGGAGCTTCATCTCGAAGTATGGCGGCTGACGAAATCGGCGGATGCCTGGCGGCGTTTCATGCTGACGATCGAAAGCTTCTACGCCAACGGCGGCGCGCATTTCTATGCGATCGGTATCCCGATTTACGAAGGCATGCGCGCTGCGGCGACGGAAGGCGCCAGGGCCGGGGAGCGGCTGCGCGAGCTGTTCACGGCGCACGGTGAGCAAATCGTGCGCACCGGCTTGCAGTATCCGGCGCATGAAGTCAATTTCGAGCAATCCATCGTGGCGCCGGCAACCATCATCCTGCTGGAGCTGCACCGGGCGACGGGGGAAGCGCGCTGGCTGCGCGCGGCCGAACCGCACCTTGCCTTGCTTGAGCTGTTCAATGGCCGCCAGCCCGACCACCGCCTGCACGAGGTCGCGATCCGGCATTGGGATGGCTACTGGTTCGGCAAGAAGCGCCTGTGGGGCGACACCTTCCCGCACTACTGGAGCACCCTGACGGCCCTGGCTTTCGACCACTACGCTAAGGCGGGCGGCCCGGCAGCGTACGCGCAGCGTGCGGACAACATCATCCGCAATAATCTCTCGCTGTTCTCGCAAGACGGGCGCGGTTCTGCCGCCTTCATTTATCCGCAGTCGGTCAATGGCCAGCGGGCGCACACCTCCGATCCTTATGCCAACGACCAGGATTGGGCGCTGGTGCACGCGCTGCGCGTGCGGCGCGATGGGGGAGGTCAGCGGCTTTGAGACTTTATGAACGGTCGGAGCGACGGTATGTTGCGAATCAGCTCAGTCGCCACAATGGCGGAAAATACTTCTGCACCTTTCGGCCCGAGATGAGTGCGGTCGAAGTTCGGCTGGCCGGGCGGCTCCGGCGCCAGCGTATCCGCTTCCGCTTGCCCCATGGCTTGCACGATGTCGGCGCTAAGGCGGTTCAAATCGACCAGCGCCACGTGCCCGGCGGCGGCGGTGCGGCGCGTGGCCTCCGCCCACGGCCCGAGGTCGTCCTTGACGTAGGGCCCTTTGAAACCCCGGCGTGTCAACGGCGTTACCAGTACCGGCACCCCGCCCAAGTCCTGGACTTCGCGCGCGTAGCGGGCCATGTTGGCAGGGAACTGGTGCACCAGGTCGGTCGAATGCACACCCTTTCCCGGCTGGTCGTTATGACCGAACTGCACCAGCACATAGGTTTGGCCGGCCGGGTCTTGCCTAAGCATTTTGAGGACCTCGTCCCAGTGTCCGTCCTGGCGGAAGCTGGCACTGCTGCGTCCTCGCTTGGCGAGATTGACGCAGCTCACCTCCGGGGCAAAGCGCGCGCACAGCGCGCTGCCATATCCGCTGCCTTCAGCCATGGTCGAATCGCCGGCCAGGATCACGCGCAGCGGTACCTGCGGCGCCGCTTGCGCGGGAAGGCCGGAAAGGAGAGCCGTGGCCAGCATGACGGTGAATCGGGACATTGGTTCTGCTCCTTTGAAACGCTTGACTCTTGGTCAAGAGTTCAATAGTATGGGTTGTTATCGATAACAGTTTAGCGCGAAAGTGAGCTCGTGTGAAAGTGTCCTGGAAAAATTTTGCTAGCCTCGCGAGCCTGTCCATCATGTTTTGCGCGCCTGCCGCGCTCGCGGCGCCGCAGGATTGGCCAGACGACGCCTGGCTGAAGGTCGCCGCGAAAAATGGCGGTTTGCAGATGTCGGTCAGCGCCGACGGCAAGCAGTGGCGCGCATTGGAGCAGACGTTCATCAAGGCTGCGGACGGCAAGATGCTGAAGCCGCGGCTGCAGCGCGGGACGGATGGCATCTTCCGCCTGGCATGGCAAACGACCGGCAAGGGCGGGGCGGTTGCATATGCCAGCTCGGCGGACCTGGTGCACTGGTCCGTGCCGCAATATTACCCATCATTCGATAAGCTGCCCGCAGCTATCACGCAAGCGCCGGAGGCGGCGCTGTGGATACCGCCCTGGATGGTGCAGGAACTAGAAGCTGCCAAACCGGCGCTGCCGGGCGCCCAGCCAGAGCCTGCGCCCAGGCCGGCGCTGGACGGCTTTACCGCTGACCCGTCGATCCGCGTGTTTGGCGACACCTACTACCTTTACCCTACCTCGGACAAGCCGCATTGGCAAACCACCGACTTCTCGGTCTGGACCTCGAAGAACCTGGTCGACTGGAAGAAGGAAAACATGGTGCTCGACGTCGTGCACGACCTGAAGTGGGGCAATATCGAAGCCTGGGCGCCCGATGCGATCGAGCGCAACGGCAAATACTACTTCTACTTTTGCGCAAAGGGCGAGATTGGCGTAGCGACCGCCGCCAGCCCGCTGGGGCCTTTCGTCGATGCGCTGGGCGGGCCGCTGCTGCGCAAGGGCAGCGGCATCGAGTCCAACACGATCGACCCGTATCCCTTCATCGACGACGATGGCCAGGCTTACCTCTATTACGGCAATGGCCGCCTGGCCAACGCCTACAAGCTCAAGGCCGACATGGTCACGCTCGACGGGCCTGTCAAGGCGATCGAGCTGTCGGAATTCCGCGAGGGCATCGTCGTCTTCAAGCGGGCAGGGAAGTATTACTTCATGTGGTCGATCGACGATGCGCGCAGTCCGAATTACCGGGTGGGCTGGGGCGTGGCCGATTCGCCGCTCGGCCCCGTGCGTGCGCCGGCCAGCAACTTCGTGGTGTTGCAGCGCAATGGCGCCGCTGTCGGTACCGCGCATCATAGCGTCGTCAACGTGCCGGGAACGGACCGCTGGTATGTTGCCTATCACCGCCATGCGCTGCCGCAAGGAGGCGGCTACCAGCGCGAGACTGTCCTCGCGCGCATGGAATTCGATAGTGCCGGCAACATCAAGCCAATCGATCCCCTCAGCGCGCCGTTCAAGCCGGGCGATACCGGCGAACCGATCGTCAACGGAAAGGGCTTGCAGAAATGATGTTCGAACGTTTTGTGGCGGCGACGCTCGGGTTGGCGCTGGCCGCCGCTGCGTCGGCTGCCAGCTCTCCCGCGCGGTCGCATTACCTGCTGGCCCACTTCACCGGTGAATCGCCAAACGGCGAGCAGATCTATTTCTCCACCAGCAGCGACGGCCTGCGCTGGACGGATTTGAATGGGTCGCGCCCGGTGGTGGTTTCCAATGTCGGCGAGAAGGGCTTGCGCGATCCCTCCATCATCCGTTCAGCCAAGGGCGACAAGTTCTACATTCTCGCCACCGACCTGCGCATCGCCAGCAAGAAGGGCTGGGATGCGGCGATGCACAAAGGCAGCACCTCCATCGTCATCTATGAATCTGCCGACCTGGTGAACTGGTCGGCGCCGCGCATGGTGGACATCGCGGGCGCCATTCCGCAAGCCGGTTGCGCCTGGGCGCCGGAAGCGATTTATGACGAGGAAAGTGGCGACTACATCGTGTACTGGACCACGATTTCGCCGGCCGGTGGCGTGGACAAGCCACGCATCTACTACTCGCGCACGCGCGACTTTGCCAGATTCACGCCGGCGCAGCTTTACATCGATCGCCCGGGCAGCCATGGCTTGATCGACACCCAGATCGTGAAGGATGACAATCCGGCTTCGCCGTACCGTTATTACCGTGCTTCCGGCGATGGCGAGATCACCATCGAGGGCAGCAACCGCATCCTGGGCGATTGGAAGACGCTCGGCAACCTGCGCCAGGTCGGCCTGACCGGCAAGGACGTCGAAGGCCCGATCCTGTTCCGGAATGAAGCGCGCGGTGAGTGGGGCCTGTGGGTGGACCAGTATGCAACGGGCAAGGGCTATCTGTCATTGAGCACGGCCGACCTTTCGCGGCCGGCCAGCTTGCGCCGCGCCGACCCGGCCGGCCTTTCGTTCGGCGCCAGCCTCAAGCGGCATGGATCGATCCTGAACATCACAGAGGAGGAATATGGCCGCCTGTTGGCGAAATGGCCGGTGGCCAAGCCGGGGCGGCCAATCGCCAACCGCTTCAACGCCGATCCCTCGCCGCATTATTTCCAGACCGGGGAGGGCGGCGCCTTCTACCTCTACGCCACCGATGACGCTTCCAACTCCGGCAAGTACTGGGATTCAACCGCCTGGCGCCTGTATACGTCCAAGGACATGGACAGCTGGACCGATGCCGGTACGCCCCTCGACGTGAGTGTATTCAAGTGGGCCAAGGCCGACGCCAAGGCATGGGCGCCGGAGGCTGCCTACCGCAATGGCAAATATTACTTCTACGCCCCGGTCGGCGGCGACAAGATCGGCGTGGCGGTGGCTGAGCATCCGGGCGGCCCGTTCCGCGATGCGCGCAGCGATGCGCTGGTGGACAAGGCGCGCGATGCGAATGCCGGCGATGAACCGATCGATCCGGCGGTCTTCGTGGACAAGGCAGGGCAGGCCTATATGTACTTTGGCACGCGGGTGCCGAAAGTCGTCAAGCTGAAAGCGGACATGGTGACGCTGGACGGCCCGATCCTGGATGTGAAGATCGAAGGTTTGCCCGCCAACGACAGCAAGAAAAAGTACGGCGAGGCGCCATTCCTGCACCAGCGCGGCAAGCTGTATTACTTCACCTTCTCGACCGGCTGGCCGGGCCAGATCGTGTACGCCACCGGCGAGTCGCCGCTGGGACCGTTCACGTACCGCGGCGTGGTGCTGGACTACCTGGACATCTCGACCAACCACCAGGCCATCGTCGAACATGAAGGTACGAGCTATCTGTTCTATCACGACAAGCTGCTGCCGGGCGGTGACAGCCACCGCCGCTCGATCGCCATCGCCCCGCTCGAATATGGCAGCGATGGCAGCATCCGCCAGGTGAGCCTGACCGGCCGCTGAGGCGTCCGATCGGAAAATTTAGTATCAAGTGTTGGTGATTTTTGTAATTGCCGGCCCGGCGCACTGCTTGCAGAATTGTACGGAATTTATACCGTACAATACTGGCCGGACCATAACAAGGAGACAGGACATGCAAAGGATGGGAATGGTGATCGGGATCGCGGCCGACAAGATCGCTGAATACAAGGCCTTGCACGCGGCGGTCTGGCCGCAGGTGCTGGCCATGCTGCGCGATGCCAATGTGCGCAACTATACGATCTTCCTGCGCGAGCCGGAAAATCTCCTGTTCGGCTACTGGGAGTACCACGGCGACGATTTCGATGCGGACATGAAGCGCATTGCCGCCGACCCGGAAACCCAGCGCTGGTGGACGTTCTGCGGGCCCTGCCAGTTGCCGCTGGCGAGCCGCGGCGAGGGGGAGCACTGGGCCAGCATGGTGCCTGTCTTCCATATGGACTGAAAGGAGCGACCGATGCCGAACCAGTCCATGGACAACGCGCCACGCCTGTTGCTGATGTCGCCCGAAGACAATTGCCTGATCGCCCGCACACCATTGGCGGCCGGCGAGTCGCTGCTGATCGATGGCGCCGCCGTCACGCTGCCGGAAGATATCCCGCTGGGCTACAAGGTGGCCCGCACGGCCCTGCGCCCGGGCGACAAGGTGGTGCGCTATGGTGCCCTGATCGGCAGCGTCACCGCCGAGGTGGCGCCCGGCGCCATGCTGCATACGCACAACCTGGCCAGCGATTACATCCCGACCTATACCCTGGGCCCCGACGCCCAATCCTTTATCGGAAGTGGCCATTGATGATGAATCTCTCCCTGCCTGCCCTGAGCGGATACCCGCGCGCCGATGGCCGCAAGGGCATCCGCAATATCGTTGCCGTGGCCTATACCGTGGAATGCGCGCACCACGTGGCGCGCCTGGTCGTCAACGCGTTTCCCGGCCAGGAAGTGCACCTGATCGGCTTCCCTGGCTGCTATCCGAACGAGTACGCCGACAAGATGATGAAGCGCCTGGTGACCCATCCCAATGTGGGCGCCGCGCTGATCGTATCGCTCGGCTGCGAGAGCTTCAACCGCAGCAGCCTGGAAGCCGAAGCGGCGGCCAGCGGACGGCCGGTCCACACCATCACCATCCAGCAGAACCGCGGCACGCGCGCCAGCGTGGCCGACGGCGTGGAATGGGTGCGCTGGGCGCTGGACGCGCTGGCGCCCCAGCAGCGCGTGCCGATGGCGCCGCGGGAACTGGTGGTGGCGACCATCTGCGGCGGCTCCGACAGCACCAGCGGCATCACCGCCAACCCCGCCGTCGGCGTGGCCTTCGACCAGCTGGTGGCGGCAGGCGCCGCCTGCATCTTTGAGGAAACCGGTGAGCTGGTCGGCTGCGAATTCCACATGCAGCGGCGCGCCGCCACGCCCGAACTGGGCGAGGCCATCGTCGCCTGCGTGAACAAGGCCGCCCGTTACTACACGGTGCTGGGACATGGCAGCTTCGCACCCGGTAACGCGGACGGCGGCCTGACCACGCTGGAAGAGAAATCGCTTGGCGCCTACGCCAAGAGTGGCGCTTCGCCGATCAGCGGCATCCTCAAGCCGGGCGACCAGCCGGCGGCCGGCGGCCTTTACCTGCTGGACGTGGTGCCGGACGGCGAGGTGCGTTTCGGCTTCCCGAATATTTCCGACAATGCCGAGATCGTCGAACTGATCGCCTGCGGCGCCCACCTGACGCTGTTTACCACCGGGCGCGGCTCCGTGGTCGGCTCGGCGATCGCGCCCGTGATCAAGGTGTGCGCCAACCCGGCCACCTATGAACGCCTGGCCGAAGACATGGACGTGAATGCCGGCCGCATCCTCAGCGGCGAAGCGTCGCTGCAGCAGGTGGGCAGCGAGATCGTCGACCTGGTGGCGCGCGTGGCCAACGGCGAGCAAAGCTGTTCGGAAGCGCTCGGCCACCAGGAGTTCATCCTGACCTACAAGCATTTCGAGCCGTCCGGCCCGGGCTGCTTCCCTTTGAGGCAAGCATGATATGGAAACCGGCATGAACGTCGCCGCATCGCGCAAACTGCCACGCAGCGGCATCGCCCTGGGCGCCATGGGCCTGGGCTGCGCCCAGCTTGGCGGCTTGTACCAGGCGATGACCGACGATGAGGCCGGGGCCATTGTCGATGCGGCGTGGGAGGCGGGCATCCGCTATTTCGATACCGCGCCATACTACGGCTATACCTTGTCCGAGCGCCGCCTGGGTGCCGCCCTGCGCGAGCGGAAGAGCGGCAGTTATGTGGTCAGCACCAAGGCCGGGCGCCTGATGCGCCTCGATCCGGACGTGCGTCCCGGCGAGAACGGCTGGGCCCAGCCTTTGCCGTTCCGGCCGTACTTCGACTATAGCTACGATGGCATCCTGCGCTCGCACCAGGACAGCCTGCGGCGCCTGTGCCTGGACCGCATCGACATCCTCTACGTGCACGATATCGGCCGCGCCACGCATGGCGCCCTGCACCAACACTATTGGCAGCAGTTGACGCAGGGCGGCGGTTTCCGCGCGCTCACCCTGTTGCGCGAAGAGGGCAGCGTGGGCGCCATCGGCCTTGGCGTCAACGAATGGCAAGCGGTGGCCGACGCGATCGAAGAGTGCGACATCGACTGCGCGCTGCTGGCGGGCCGCTACACCCTGCTGGAGCAGGCAGCGCGCGAACCTTTGCTGGACCAGTGCGCCAGGCGCGGCATCGGCATCGTGATCGGCGGGCCGTTCAATTCCGGCATCCTGGCCGGCACCCGGAAATTCAATTATGAGGATGCGCCGGCCGACGTGCTGGCGCGCGTCGATGCCAT
>CBFGQI010000140.1:0-13587 GCA_965650885.1 uncultured Oxalobacteraceae bacterium | reverse complement strand
GGCGAGTGCGCCTGGCGGGCCGGGGCCACCGTGTCGATCGACCTGACCTGCTGCCGGCGCGGCGCGGTGCTGGGCCGCGCTGCGCGGGGCGCCAGCTGCCGCTGGCAATTGCATTCCCTGCTGGCGCTGGAGCAATTGCCGCGTGATGCTGAAGGGCTGCGTGAACTGATGGCAAGCCAGGCCATTGGCGACGCGCCCGCGGCGCGGGCCATCATCAACGCGGTGCAGGCGCTCGACGTGCGGCTCGTGCTGCTGCGCCGCGGCGGCGCGGCGCCGCTGATGGGATCGGAGCTGCGCCTGCAGGTCGACGAAGCTGCTTTTGCCGGGTGCGGCCTGCTGCTGTTCGCGCAAGTCATGGACCGCTTCTTCGGCGAATGCGCCCATGTCAACACATTCAGCCGCCTGGTGCTGGTTTCAGCCAGGAGCGGCAAGGAGCTGATCAGATGCAAGGCGAGGAATGCCGGCACATTGCTGGAGTGAGCGAGGAGCAGGCCTGGGGCTACGCCGTGTTCCAGCTGGCGGGCCTGCTGACGGCGCCAGCCTGGCGTAATGCGCTGTCGCTGGCGTTCCCGCCAAGCGACGTCATCGCGCTCGAGGGTAGTGCCGTAACGCCAGCCTGTTTCGGCTTGCTTGGCATGGCGGGAACGCTGCCTTATTCATACACGGAAGCCGTGGCGCGCGCCGGCAGCACGGCTGCGCGCGACTTCATGGACCTGTTGTCGGTGCCGGCTTTCGAAGCGTTTTGCGCTGCGTGGCGCGAAGCGCGCCCTGAGTACGCGCCATTGCCGGCCATTCCCGCCCGGCGCGGCCCGCCCAGGGCCAGGGTGCTTGGGGAACAGTTCGCGCAAGCGCTCGGCGTCCCGGTGCGGATCGAACAGTTCGCAGGCCGCTGGGACCCGCTGCCGCCGCAGCAGCGCAGCTCCCTGGGCGGCGCCAATGCGCTGTGCGGTGGCGGCGCGCTGCTGGGGGAACGCTTGCGGCGGCCCGACAGCGCGCTGCGCATCCATATCGGGCCGCTTGGCCGGCAGGCGGCGCAGGACTTCCTGCCCGGCTGCCCCGGCGCCCAGGCGCTGGCGCGTTTGTGGTGCGTGAGCGGCGCGGCGGATGGCGGCCTGCAGGCCGAGGCTTACATCCATTTGCAGCCCGGCGCCGGAGAAACGGCCCGGCTGGGTGGCGGCACAAGGCTGGGCTACGATGCGCTGCTGCCTGCCGCGGCAGCGGGCGGGAGGGATGACTTGCGCTACCGCCTTTGCTAGTATGGGCCACCCATTCACTGCGAGGAGACGAGATGAAGAAGCTGGCCCTGCTTTCACTTTCGATCACGATGGCTGGTGCCAGCGCGCTTGCGGCGCCCAGCAACGAGGAATTGAAGCAGCAAGTCGCGGACACTGAGCGTGCCTTCGCGGCGACCATGGCAAAGCGCGACCACCGGGGCTTTGTCTCGTTCCTGGCCGATGAAGCGATCTTCTACAACGGCCCCAAGGTATCGCGCGGCAAGGACGCCGTGGCCGCCGAATGGAAGCCCCGTTACGAAAAGCCGGAAGCGCCATTCAGCTGGGAGCCGGACCAGGTGGAAGTGCTCGATTCGGGCACCCTGGCGCATTCCTCGGGCCCGGTGCGCGACCCGCAAGGCAGGATCGTGAGCCGTTTCAATTCCGTGTGGCGCCTGGAGGCGCCGGGCAAGTGGCGCATCGTGTTCGACAAGGGCGAACGCATCTGCGACTGCAAGAAACCGTAATCAGGCTGGTTCGGCGTGCTCCACCAGCAGCTGTACCCGGGTTACGCCATTGTATTCGTTGGCATCGAGGCGGAAGGCGACGCGGGCACGGTCGCCCAGGGCGTCGGTATGGCCGAACCAGATGGCGTCGTAGCGGGTGCCGTTCTTTTCCAGCATCAGCTTGAGGTGGCGTTCCTTCAGGATGCGTTGGCTTAGCACGCGGAATTCATCGCAGAACACCGGCGGCGCGAAGCCCTGGCCCCACACCTGGCCATCGAGCAGTTCGATGAACTGGGTGGTATAGCAGCCATCTTCCAGCGGGCCGTCGGTTTCGACCACCCGCTCCAGCTGCGATTCGGTCAGCCAGGCCTGGCCGACGGCTTCGAAGGCGGCGCGGAAATGCTCCAGCGCCTCGGCACGCAGGCTCAGGCCGGCCGCCATGGCGTGGCCGCCAAACTTGTCGATCACACCCGGCGCGCGTTTGGAAACCAGGTCCAGCGCATCGCGCAGGTGGAAGCCGGGAATGGAGCGCCCGGAACCCTTGATCAAGCCGTCACCCGCCGGGGCGAAGGTGATGGTGGGCCGGTAAAAGCGTTCTTTCAGGCGCGAGGCGACGATGCCGATCACGCCCTGGTGCCAACCGTCGTCGTAGACGCAGATCGTGGTGCTGTCGGCCGGCTGGAAGTCGTCCAGGTGCAGCAGCGCGGCATCCTGCATTTCGGCTTCGATCTCGCGGCGCTTCAGGTTGATGTCGTTGAGTTGCTGCGCCAGCTCCCAGGCGTGGCCTTCGTCGTCGGTCAACAGGCACTCGATCCCCAGCGACATGTCTTCCAGGCGGCCTGCCGCATTCAGGCGCGGGCCCAGGGCAAACCCGAGGTCGAACGGCGACGCCGTGCGGGCGGCGCGGCCGGAAACGCGGAACAGGGCCGCCACGCCGGGGTGCATGCGGCCGGCGCGCATGCGCTTCAAGCCTTGCGCGACCAGGATGCGGTTGTTGCTGTCCAGGCGCACCACGTCGGCCACCGTTCCCAATGCCACCAGGTCGAGCAGCGAGTCGAGCTTGGGCTGGGTCTGGGCATCGAATACGCCGCGGCGGCGCAGTTCGGCGCGCAATGCCAACAGCACGTAGAACACCACGCCAACGCCGGCCAGATGCTTGGACGGGAAGCCGCAAGCAGGCTGGTTGGGGTTGACGATGACACGGGCGTCCGGCAGTTGCTCGCCGGGCAGGTGGTGGTCGGTCACCACCACGTCGATTCCGCGCCGTTTGGCTTCTTCCACGCCTTCGATGCTGGCGATGCCGTTATCGACCGTGATGATGATGTCGGGCGATTTCTCGCGCGCCGTCAGTTCGACGATCTCCGGCGTCAGGCCGTAGCCGTATTCGAAACGGTTGGGGACGATGAAGTCGACGTTGGCGCCCATGGCGCGCAAGCCGCGCAGGGCGGTGGCGCATGCGGTCGCGCCGTCGCAATCGTAGTCGGCGACGATCACCATCCGTTTGCCGGCCGCGATGGAGTCGGCCAGGAATTGGGCGGCGCGGTCGATGTGCAGCAGGCCCGAAGGCTGGATCAGCGCCCCCAATTCGCTCGACAGTTCGCCGGGATCGGACAGGCCGCGCGCGGCGTACAGGCGTGCCAGGACGGGGTGGATGCCGCCTTCGCGCAGCAGTTCGGCTTCCCGTGGCGGGCACGGACGGATGGCGATACGGGTCATTGCGTCAGGTTCTTCAGGTTTTGTGCGCGCCAGAATTTGCGCAGTGCCGGCTTGGCGGTGCGGATTTCGGTCCAGCCATCACGGTCGGCCAGGATCAGGGTCAGTTCTGCGATGCGCCCGTCGCGCAGGGCGGCAAGCAAGGGGGCGAACCAGGTTTGTTCGAGCTGCTGCATGGCGCCCAGCCATGCGCCCCAGTCGTTGGCGGCGCCCATCGGGATCAGGTGCGGCAGGACGATGGTCCCGGCGTCCCCTGGTGCCACCTTGGCGCCAGGCGTGGCCAGGGCCGCCAGCCAGGAAGGTACGGCGCTGCCAGGTGCGGCGGCTGCGACGTCCGCCACCGCCAGGTGCGGTGCACCGGACGCGGCCTCGCCAGGGACGGCGTCGCCCAGCCCGGCGCCACCCCACATCCAGAAGGAATTCACCGGCGCCAGGCCGCGCTGCTGGCGTGCCAGGTTGATGGGGTGCTCATGCCACAGCATCTGGATCTCGTTTTGCAGCTTCTTGAACGCGAGCGCGGTCGGCCCAAGCGGCATCCAGTCCGCCAGGTTGCTGCCCATGGCCGCGTCGGGCGAAGCCGTATCCAGGCCTTGCCAGGCGTCTGCCCGCATGAACCAGGTTTCCGCATCGCCCCACACCAGTTCGTCGAAATACGGTTTGGCCAGCTCGAACAGGGTGCGCGCGTCGGCTTCGTCCAGCCGCAGGCGGCGCGCATCGGCCAGCACGAGATGGTTGCGCGCCAGCTGGATATGCGCCGGGTGCACGATAAACCAGTGCCCGGCGCCAGGCTGCAGGCCGAAACCGCGCATGACCGCCGTCGCGAGCGGGGCGCCGGTGCCGGCGGCGCCGAAGGTCCGCGCCAGCCAGGTTTCGTGCGGCAGCACGCGCCAATCCTGGTCCAGGACGTGCTTTTTCAGCAAGTTATTGCGCGACAGTAATGCCGCCAGGGAGGGGGCCTGCAGGTTGCGGGAGAGTTCCGGCGCCAGGTCGGCTGGCGGCAAAGCGAAGGGAAGGACGACGGTTGTGGAAGCCATGCGGCATTGTAGTGGAATCTCTTTATATGGCAAACTGCGGGCTTTACTGTGTCAATTAAATAAAAATGCCGTTTGAATGGCTGGTTGGCCTGCGCTACACACGCGCCGGCAGGCGCAATGGGCGCAATAGCTTCATCTCCTTTATTTCGGCGATTTCGATGGCAGGCATCGGGCTTGGCGTCACCGCCCTGATCGTCGTGCTGTCGGTGTATAACGGCTTCCAGAAAGTGGTGACTGAACGCATGGTCTCCGTGCTGGGGCATGTGGAAATCTATGAAGTGAGCGGCATGGGTCTGGGCGACTGGCACGTGACCGCATCTGCGGCCGCCCGCAACCCCCAGGTGAAGGGCGCGGCGCCTTTCGTCGAACTGCAGGGCATGCTGGTGCACGGCGGCGACCTGCTGCGGCCTGCGATCGTGCGCGGCATCCTGCCCGGCGAGGAACCCAAGGTGTCCGACATCGCCAAGCAGATGAAGCAAGGCAGCCTGGATGTGCTGCAGCCTGGCGCCTACAACATCATCCTGGGCGCCGAACTGGCGCGGGAACTGGAGGCGAAGCTCGGCGACCGCGTGGCGCTGGCGATCTCGCAAGGTAATTCGGTGTCGAACCTGGCGCCTGCCATGCGTTCCTTCACGGTTGCCGGCACCTTCGAAGCCGGCCACAACGAATTCGATTCCGGCCTGGCGCTGGTGCACCTGGAGGACGGCCAGCAGCTGATCAACGCCGCCGGCCCGTTCGGCCTGCGCCTGCGCCTGCAGGACATGCAGAAAGCGCCCGCCGTAGCGGATGAATTGCGCGCCACCTTGCCCGGCCAACTGGTGGTCCGGGACTGGACCAAGCTGAATTCCGCCTGGTTTGCCGCCGTGAAGTCGCAAAAGAACATGATGTTCATCATCCTGACCCTGATCATCGCGGTGGCGGCCTTCAACCTGGTCGCCACGCTGGTGATGACGGTGACCGACAAACAGGCCGATATCGCCATCCTGCGCACGCTTGGCGCCTCACCGCTGTCGATCATGAAGATATTTGTGGTGCAGGGCGCACTGGTGGGCGTGTTCGGCACCGCCATCGGCGTCGCCGGCGGCGTGCTGCTGGCATTGAATGTGGACGTGATCGTGCCGGCCATCGAAAGCCTGTTCGGCATGCATTTCCTGTCCAAGGACATCTATTTCATCAGCGCGGTGCCGTCGGAGCTGCGGTGGGGAGACGTTGCCGCCATTGGCGTCACGTCGATGCTGCTGGCGTTGGTGTCCACGCTGTACCCAAGCTGGTGGGCTGCCCGCGTGAAACCTGCGGAGGCCCTGCGTTATGAGTAAGAACCTGCCTTTCGAATGGCTGGTGGGCTTGCGCTACACCCGTGCCGGCAAGCGCAATAGCCGCAACAGCTTCATTTCCTTCATTTCCCTGATCTCCGTCAGCGGCATCGCGTTGGGCGTGGCGGCCATGATCATCATCCTGTCGGTGATGAATGGCTTCCGCAAGGACGTGACGGGGCGCATGCTGTCCGTACTGGCGCACGTCGAGGTATTCGAGCGCGGCACAAGCTTGCCGGACTGGGAAGGCTTGGCCAGGCGCCTGCAAACCCATCCCGACGTAAAAGGCGCCGCACCCTTCGTGCAGGCCCAGGCCATGCTGTCGCACGGCGGCGAGGCCCTGCGCCCGGCCGTGGTGCGTGGCGTCCTGCCGGAGCAGGAGCCGAACGTATCCGACCTGGCGCGCACCACGCGCTACGGCAGCTTCAATGCCTTGCAACCGGGGGAATTCAGGATCGTGCTGGGGATCGACCTGGCGCGTGCCCTGCAGGTGAAGCTGGGCGACAAGGTCACCATGGTGCTGCCGCAGGGGACGGTGACGCCGGCGGGTATCGTGCCGCGCATGCGCAGTTTCACGGTGGCGGGGGTGTTCGTGGCCGGCCACCAGGAATTCGACGGCGGCATGGCATTCATCCATATCGAAGACGCCCAAAGGCTGTTGCGCCTGGACGGGCCGGCCGGCATGCGCTTGCGCCTGGCCGATATGCACCGCGCGCCGGAAGTGGCTGGCGAGCTGCAAAAGTTGGTGCCGCAAGGATTGACTGTACGGGATTGGTCAAAACTCAATGCAAACTGGTTCGCGGCGGTGCAAACTGAGAAACGCATGATGTTCGTCATCCTCGCGCTGATCGTGGCGGTAGCCGCTTTCAACCTGGTGTCGACGCTGGTCATGACGGTGACGGACAAACAGGCGGATATCGCCATCCTGCGCACCAT
Source organism: uncultured Oxalobacteraceae bacterium (assembly GCA_965650885.1). Classification (GTDB taxonomy): domain Bacteria; phylum Pseudomonadota; class Gammaproteobacteria; order Burkholderiales; family Burkholderiaceae_D; genus Rugamonas. The sequence continues at coordinate 6,874 of CBFGQI010000140.1, read as the reverse complement.
CGGCGCTTCGCCGCGTTCGATCCAGAAGATCTTCGTGATCCAGGGGGCGCTGGTCGGCCTGCTCGGCGCAGCGCTCGGGATGGCTGGCGGCGTGCTGGTGGCACTGAATATCGATGTCATCGTTCCATTTATTGAAAACCTCTTGGGAGTGCAGTTCTTGTCGAAGGATATCTACACAATCAGCACCGTTCCATCGGACATGCATTGGTCCGATGTGGGCGTGATCGGCGTCGTGGCCGTGCTGCTGGCGTTCGCGGCGACCCTGTATCCGAGCCGCTGGGCCGCCAACGTCAAACCTGCGGAGGCGCTGCGCTATGAATGATGTGCTGAGCTGCCGCAACCTCGGCAAGACCTTCACCCAGGGCAGTTACGCTGTGAAGGTGCTGGAGAAGATCGACCTGTCCGTACGGCGCGGCGAGCGCGTGGCGATTGTGGGGGCCTCGGGTTCCGGCAAATCGACCTTGCTGCACTTGCTGGGTGGGCTGGATACGCCAAGCACCGGCAACGTGGTCCTGAAAGGCAGCGATTTCGCTTCCCTGAACGAGGCTGGCCGGGGCGACCTGCGCAACCGCGAACTGGGCTTCGTCTACCAGTTCCACCACCTGCTGCCGGAGTTTTCCGCACTGGACAACGTGGCCATGCCGCTGCTGATCCGCCGTGTCAAGCGTGCCGAGGCCGAGCGCGCGGCGCAGGAAATGCTTGCCCGCGTGGGCCTGGCCAAGCGCGTGACCCACGTGCCGGGCGAACTGTCCGGCGGCGAACGCCAGCGCGTGGCGCTGGCGCGGGCCCTGGTGACCCAGCCTTCCTGCGTGCTGGCCGACGAGCCGACCGGCAACCTGGACCACACGACGGCGGAACAAGTGTTCGACCTGATGCTGGAATTGTCGCGCACCCTCGGCACGGCATTTGTGATCGTGACCCATGATCCCGACCTGGCGCAGCGCTGCGACCGCATGCTGCGCCTGACCGACGAGGGGTTGAACCCTGCCTGAAGGCCCAGCCATGTGGATCGATACCCATTGCCACCTCGACGCACATGAATTCGGCGACCGCTCGCTGGCGCTGGCGGCGCAGGCACAAGAGCGCGGCGTGGGCATGGTAGTGATCCCGGCGGTAGACCGCGGGAATTTCGATGTGGTGCGCGAACTGGCGGGCCGGGCGCCGAATGCCTGCTATGCGCTGGGCATCCATCCGATCTATGTGCCGAACGCGGTGGAGGCGGACCTGGATGCGATGCGACAGGCGGTCGAGGCGGCCATGACGGACCCGCACTTCGTGGCGATCGGCGAAATCGGACTGGATTTCTTCATTCCCATGCTGTGCGAGCCGGATATGCGGGACAAGCAAGTGTTCTTCCTGCGCGAGCAGCTCAAGATCGCGCGCGATTTCGGCTTGCCGGTACTGTGCCATGTACGCAAGTCGCAAGACCAGGTGCTGAAACACGTGCGGCAGATTGGCCCTGCGGGCGGTATCGCCCACGCTTTCAATGGCAGCTTCCAGCAGGCGCAAGCCTATATCGACGCCGGCTTCAAGCTGGGCTTCGGCGGCAACCTGACCTTTACCCGCGCGCTGCAGATACGGCGGCTGGCCGCGGAGCTGCCGCTTTCCTCCATTGTGGTCGAGACGGATGCACCGGATATCGCGCCGTCCTGGATCCATCCTGGCGTCAACACGCCCGCCGAAGTTGCGGGGATTGGTGCGGCGCTGGCTGGTTTGCGCGGCGACGCCCCTGGCTGCGTTGCGAAAGCGACCAGCAAGAATGCCATGGACGTGATGCCGCGCTTGCGGGCCTTGATGGCCGGCTGACCGGCAAGCGGGCCGGGGAGGGGAGATGCGCTGCGCAATCCTCGGCCTGATCGGCGGCACCGCATGGCTCCATGCGCAGCCGGCCTTGCCCGGCATGGGGGCGCAGGCCGCCTGCCTGTTGGCGGCTTTGGCCGCGTCGGCGCTCGTCACGCTGGTCGCACCGCCTGTCCGGCGCGGGCCGGCGAGCCAGCTGGTGACCGTTGGCAAACCGCTGCTGCGGGCGTTGCTGGCGGCGGTTGCTGGCGCCCTGGCCGGCTTCGCATGGGCAGCCTTCGTGGCGCAAGGCGCACTGTCGCATGAACTGGCGAAGGATGACGAAGGGCGCGATGTCGAGATCATTGGGGTGGTCGACGGCTTGCCCAACCGCCAGGCCGGCAGCACGCGTTTCAACTTTGCCGTCGAGTCGCCGGCTTCCGTTCCGCCGCGCGTCGTGCTGTCGTGGTACGCCGGTAAGCACGCCCGCGCGGCCTACGGCGCCACACCCGGCGCGGCGAATGCCGCGGTCCTCCCGGAATTGCTGCCCGGCGAGCGCTGGCGGCTCAAGGTCCGCCTGCAGCGGCCGCATGGCAACGCCAACCCTTATGGCTTCGATTACGAACTGTGGCTGCTGGAACAGGGTATCCGGGCCACGGGCTACGTGCGTGCCGAGGGACGCAACGAACGGCTGTCCGAATTCGTACCCTCGGTACACAATCTGGTGGAGCGCGCCCGCTACGGTATCCGCGCCCATATCGCGGCCGCGCTGCCGGGCGCCCGATACGGTGGCGTGATCGCTGCGCTGGCCATGGGCGACCAGCGCAGTATTTCACAGCAGGAGTGGCAGGTGTTCAACCGCACCGGCATCGCCCACCTGGTATCGATTTCCGGCCTGCACATCACCATGATCGCCGGGTTGGCGGCCTGGGTGGCGGGCTGGCTGTGGCGCAAGTCCTTCTTCGTGCCTGAATGGCAGTTGCCCTTGCTGCTCCCCTCCGCCCGGCTCGCGGTGCTGGCCGGTCTTGGCGTTGCCTGGGCCTACGTTGCCCTGGCCGGCTTCGGGGTGCCGGCGCAGCGGACACTGTACATGCTGGCCGTGGTCGCGCTGGCGGTATGGCTGGACCGGATGTCGTCAGCCTCTCACGTGCTGGCGCTGGCTGCGGGCGTGGTCGTGCTGCTCGATCCCTGGGCCGTCATGTGGCCGGGCTTCTGGCTCTCGTTCGGCGCCGTGGCCGCCATCCTGTACGCTACGGTAGGCAGGATGGCATCGCGCCGGCCAACGCTGCGCACACCGGGAGACGCGGCAGGGCCGGCCAGGTCGGCGGCGGATGGCCCGGCGGGTGGCGCGGAGGACGAAGCGGACCACAGCGTTGGGCGGGCGGCACGCTGGCTGGCGGCGCCGCGCGCTTGGGTGCCGGGCTTCCTGGAAAGCGTGCGAGTGGCAGCGGCGACGCAGTGGGCCGTGACGGTCGGCCTGGTCCCGCTGACGATGCTGCTGTTCTCGCAAATTTCCCTCGTCAGCCCGTTTGCGAACGCGATCGCGATCCCGGTGGTCAGCCTTCTGGTGACGCCATTGGCGCTACTCGGCAGCATCCTGCCGGCGTCCCTGGCCACGCCGGTACTGCATAGCGCGCACTGGCTGCTGGCCGCCCTGATCGGCATGCTCGAATGGTTATCAACCCAGCCGCTGGCCGTGTGGTCCGCCCCCGCGCCAAGCTGGCCGATGTTTGCCTTGGCACTGGCCGGCACCGGATGGATGCTGGCACCGCGTGGCTGGCCGCTGCGCTGGCTCGGCATGGCCTGCTGGGTGCCTCTCTTTGCCGCGCAACCGGAAAGCCCGCCTCCCGGCGTCTTGCGCGCAATCGCTTTCGACGTAGGCCAGGGCATGGCCATCCTGCTCGAAACCAGCAGCCACCGCCTGCTGTACGATACCGGCCCAAGCTACACACCGGAAGCCAATGGCGGCAACCGCGTCATCCTTCCCTACCTGCGGGCGCGCGGCATCCATGCGCTGGATGCGATGATCGTCACCCACAGCGACAACGACCATTCCGGCGGTGCGCTGGCCATCCTGCGCGATATCCGCACCGGCTGGGTGCTCTCGTCGCTCCCGCCCGGCCATCCGATTGCCGCCGCGGCGCCGAAGCATGCGCAATGTGTGGCTGGCCAGCAATGGGAATGGGACGGCGTACGTTTCGAGATGCTGCACCCTACGGCCGCGAGCTACGGCAATGCCGCCTTCAAACCGAATGCACGCGGCTGCACCCTGCGGATCACAGCAAGAGGCGGCAGCGTCCTGCTGCCGGCCGATATCGAAGCTGCGCAGGAAGCGGCCTTGCTTGCGACGGTGCCGCAGGCGCTGCCTGCCGATATCCTGCTCGCGCCACACCATGGCAGCGGCACCTCTTCTACGCCAGCCTTCCTGGCCGCGGTACAGCCGCGTCATGCGATCTTCCAGGCTGGCTACCGCAACCGCTACCACCACCCGCGAGCCGACGTCGTGGAACGCTACCGCGCGCTGGGCGCCGGCATCTGGCGCACCGACACGGCAGGCGCCATCCTGATCGAACTGGACGCCGCGCCGCAACTCGAAGCCTATCGCCGCCAGCGCCCCCGCTACTGGCATGGCCGCTGATCCTGAGCGATAATTAGAGGCTTTGTACGAAACACTTGTTGCTTTTGCTTTTAGAATAAGTTGATGACGAAACCGAAAGTTCATTTCGCCCACGCGAACAGCTATCCGGCGGGGACCTATCGCCAATTCTTCGAGTATCTGGGCAAGGATTTCGACATCCAGGCGCTCGACATGCACGGTCATAATCCGCATTACCCCGTGCAGGATGGTTGGGCCAAGCTGGTCGAGGAGTTGATTGCCGAACTTGAAAGCCGTTATGACAAGGAGCCGGTCATCCTGGTCGGCCATTCCCTGGGCGGGATGCTCAGCCTGATGGCTGCCGCCCAGCGTCCGGAACTGGTGCGCTGCGTGGTGATGCTCGATTCTCCCGTCGTCGCGGGCTGGCGCGCCAACGTCTGGCGCCTGTTCAAAGGGACGCGCCTGTCCGACCGTTATTCGCCGGCGCGTTTCTCGGTCAAGCGCCGCAATGTCTGGCCAAGCCACAAGGAGGCATTGCGCCACTTCGCCAGCAAGGAAGTGTTCGGCGCCTGGGCGCCCGGCGTCCTGCTGGATTACCTCGAAGCTGGTCTGGCCGAACATCCCGAGGGCGTGCAGCTGCGTTTCAGCCGCGAGACCGAGACCGCCATCTACCGCAGCCTGCCGCACCACATCGGCAAGCTGGTAAAGGGGAAATTCCCGGTGCCGGTAGCTTATGTGGCCGGCGACAATTCGATGGAGAACCGCCAGGCCGGCCTGCACCACACCCGCAAACTGGTCGGGCGCCATTTCCGCATGATGCGCGGCTCCCACCTGTTCCCCATGGAGATGCCGCGGCTTGCGGCAGAAATAACACGTGATTTGATCCGCCAGATGCTCGGGGATGAGCTGGAGACCGCCTCAACGCACCAGCGCAAGCGCGCCTGATGTAAAATTCGCACCACTATTTAAACCAGAAAGCCTTTGCGATGACGATTAAAAGCGATAAATGGATACGCCGTATGGCGGAACAACACGGCATGATCGAGCCGTATGAGCCCGGCCAGGTGCGCGCCGTGGACGGCCGCAAGGTGATCTCCTTCGGCACCTCCTCCTACGGTTACGACATCCGCTGCGCCGACGAGTTCAAGGTCTTCACCAACATTAACAGCACCATCGTCGATCCGAAGAACTTCGATTCGAACTCGTTCGTCGATGTGAAGAGCGATGTCTGCATCATCCCGCCGAACTCCTTCGCACTGGCGCGCACCATCGAGTACTTCCGCATTCCGCGGAACGTGCTGACTGTCTGCCTCGGCAAGTCGACCTATGCACGCTGCGGCATCATCGTCAACGTGACGCCGTTCGAGCCGGAGTGGGAAGGCTACGTGACGCTGGAGTTTTCGAACACCACTCCGCTGCCAGCCAAGATTTACGCCGGTGAAGGCTGCGCCCAGGTGCTGTTCTTCGAGAGCGACGAAGTCTGCGAAGTCTCGTACAAGGACCGCAACGGCAAATACCAGGGCCAGCACGGCGTGACCCTGCCCAAGGCTTAAGTCCGGATCAGCGGGAGCGCCAGCTCCACGCACAGGCCGCCGCCGGCACGATTGGCGGCGGCAATGCGGCCCCCGTGCTGCTGCACCACCTGCTGGGCGATTGCCAGGCCCAGTCCATGACCGTCCACGTTCTTCTCCGTACTGCTGCTGCGGAAGAACGGCTGGAAAATCTTCCCCAACTCTTCCTGCGCTACGCCTGGTCCGGTGTCCATCACGCGGATGCGGATGAAGTGCGCGTCGCGCGCGGTTTCCACCTCAACCAGGCCGCCAGGGGGACTGTGCTTGATGGCGTTGCGGACCACGTTCTCGATGGCGCGCGCGAGCAGTTCGGGCTGGCCGCTGAGCTGGGCGTCGGCTTCGCCGGTGAAGCGGACTTCACGGCCGTTGCTGGCGGCTTCGAACTGGGCGTCGTGGACGATCTCGTCGAGCACTTCGCCAATGCTGAACTCCTGCCGGGGCGCGTCGAAGGCGCCGGCCTCCAGGCGGGAAAGCGTCAGCAATTCGCCGACCAGCTTGTCCATCCGGACGCTTTCGCGTTCGATGCGTTCCATGGATGCGCCAACCTTGTCGGGCTGCTGGTGGGCCAGGCCGATGGCGGCTTGCAGCCGCGCCAGCGGCGAGCGCAGCTCGTGGGAGACGTCGTGCAGCAGGTTCTTTTGTCCGTCGAGCAGGGCGCGCAGGCGCGCCGTCATGCGGTCGAAGTCGCGGCCAAGCGTGGTGAGTTCGTCGCCGCCCGCGCGCGCCTTGGCAGCGAAACGGGGTGCCAGGTCGCCACTGGCGGCGGCATCGAAGGCTTGCCTCAAGGCGCGGATCGGGCGGGCAAAATACCAGGCCAGCAGGGCCGCGAACAACAGGCTGGCCAGGACGGCGGCACCAATCGGGATGAACGGGGTCAGAGGGCGGAAGCGCGGCGGTGGGCCGCCTGGCTCGCCACGGCCAGGCCCGG
>CBFGQI010000139.1:0-13656 GCA_965650885.1 uncultured Oxalobacteraceae bacterium | reverse complement strand
AACGGCGCATGTCGGCCCTTTCTTATTTGATGCGCACGATGCGCGGGACGGCGCCGTAGGTGCCGGCCGGTTTGTTGAATTGCTCCAGGCGCTGCAGATGTTCGCGCAGCGAATCGACGTCACGCACGCCCGTCGCCGCCCGGTTGCTGCCCTGGCGGAAGGTCACGAAGCCATCATTGCCGTCGGCGAGGAAGTTGTACACGGCCACCCGATAGCTCGTATCGTCGCCGATCGGCACGCCATTCAGCCTGACGCTGTCGCGCACGATGCGCTGGCCCTTGGGCTTGCAAGTATCCCAGGCGTAGCCAAATCCTTCCGACACTTGCAGCAAGCCGCGCTTGTCGGCCTCACTGCCGCTCCACTGCCCTTCCAGCAGCGCCATGATCTGCGCGCCTGTCATGTTCATGACGACGATTTCATTCCCGAACGGCAGCACCGCCTGCACCTGGCCGACGTTGGCCACATTGCCGGTCCCGGCCTCAAGCGACGTACGGACGCCGCCGGTGTTGGTGAAGGCGATTTGCGCCCCCCATTTGCGGCCGCTGGCCAGGATCGCGTCGGCGACGATCTGGCCCAGCGGCGATTCGTCGGCATTGGACATCAGGTTCTTGCTGATCGACGGCACAGCCAGCTTCGCGACCGGCTTGTTCAGTTCCGCGCTGCTGCGCGCACGCACGGATGCCACCAGCGCGTCCACTTCCGGCACGCCTGGATACTTGCCCGGCTCCACCACGATATTGCGCGCACTGGCATCGACCACCTTGCCGGTCTGGCGGTCCACCACCAGCGAAATGCGCGACAGCATATGGCCGAACTTTTCAGCTTGCGTCACCAGCTTGCCGCCCACTCGGCACAGATAGCCCGTGTGCGAATGACCGCTGACCACCAGGCGCACGGCCGGATCGATACGATTCACCACGTCCGCGATATCACCACCGAGGTCGTTGCAATACTGCTGGTCATAGCGCGACTTCGAATGACCGCCCTGGTGGATCAATACCACGAATACGGTGGCGCCCTGGGCGCGCAGTTCCGGCAGCAGGCGGTTGACTGCCTGCGCCTCGTCAATGAAATGCAGGCCGCCGATGCCGCCTGCGGCGACCAGTTCCGGCGTATCTTTCAGCACGGTGCCGATGAAGCCGACCTTGATACCTTTCACATCTTCGATACGGTAGGCGGGCAGCAATGGCTGGTTGGTGCGCGTATCGATGACGTTGGCCGCCAGGTAGCTGAACTTCGCGCCTTCATGCGGCTCCAGCTTGCACGCCTTTTCCGGCCGCGGGGAATTGGCGCAGCCGCCCTTGGCCTGGCGCAGCAACTCGACGCGCCCATTGTCGAATTCATGGTTGCCAACCGATGTGGCGCGCATGCCGAGCAGGTTCAGTGCCTTGATCGTCGGCTCATCGGCGAACATGGACGACATGGCCGGGCTGGCGCCGATCATGTCGCCGGCGCCGACCAGCATCAGGTCCGGATCTTCCTGGCGCCACGCATGCAGGGTGGCGGCAAGGGCATCAATACCACCCGCCTTGCCATCCTCGAAGCGCGACGCTTCCAGGTGGCCATGCAAGTCGTTCAGGCCGACCAGGGTCAGTTCGACCTGGTTGTCGGGGCGCTGCGCGGCGCAGCCGGCCAGCAATGCCGCCAGGGCAAGTGGTAAAAGCTTCATGGGTATGGCTCGGATGTAAAAGGAGATTGTACAGTCGGTCCCGGGCGCGTCAATCGCCGGGAAACGATATGTTACTCACAAAAAAAACGGGCCTCGCGGCCCGTTTTTGTGCTCATGCGTTCAAGCTTAGAACTCGTAGCGCAGGGTAGCCTGGATCGCCCACTGCGACTCGCCCTTGATCTGGCGGACTTCGTAGTCTTCCACGGCGTTACGCACGCGGTAGACGTACTTGCCGGTTGCAGGATCGATACCAGCGAAATCGACGAAGGAACGGGCGTGGCCGCCGGAGGAAGCAAAGCCCACTTCGTTGATATGGCCCCACTTCTTGTTCAGCAGGTTGCCGACGTTGAAGATGTCGAAGGTGAGCGAAGCCTTGTGGCCGGTCCACAGGCCAGGGATTTCCTGCTTCACGCGCACGTCGAAGGAGTGGGTCCATGGAGCGAACGAATCGTTACGCTTCACGACGCCGCCCTTGGCGTTGCGCAGGGAGCGGTACTGGTCAACGGTCGCCCAGAACTTGTCTTCGTTGGCGTGGTTGGTGGCAGAGTCGCCAGCAAAGATGACTTCACCCGAACCCGGCGCCTTGGGAATGTACATCAGGTCGTTCGAGGTGGTGCCGTCGCCGTTCATGTCGTTGTTGAAGGTCCAGCTGTATGGCTTGCCGGACTTGCCTTCATAGAACAGGCCGAAGGTAGTGTTGTAGTTGCCGAAGAAGGCCTTACGGAAGTTCACCACAGCATTGAAGCGGTCTTTCACCATGTACGAAGAGTTGGATTCAACTTCTTCGTTCGGGTGGAAGGCTGGACGGGCGCCGTAGTTGGAACCGGAAGTCGACGAGGTCAGCGGCGACACTTCCTTGGCATCCATGTAGGTGTAAGCCAGGGACCAGCCGAAACCAGCCGTCAGTGGGCGGCTCAGGGTGACGGTGGCCAGGGTGCTGTCGCCGCCTTTGGTGTTGGTCGCCACCAGCACGTTACCGAAGCTTGCGTTGCTCAGCGCCTTGTTACGTGCGCCGGTGCAAGTGGTACCGGTCTGGGTCAGGCTGCCGGTCGCGGTCCAGCATGCAGGGTTGTAAGCCTGGCTGGTGTAGAACAATTCGCGGCCGTCGGTACCGATCTTGGTCGGTGCGCCCAGGTTCAGGTTCTGGTAATAGATCGAGTCCTTGGTCTTCAGCTTCAGCAGCTCGGCGCCGAAGATCATGCCGTACCATGGCAGCTCGTGGTCGAAGGCAACGTTAGCTTTCCATACGGAAGGCTGGCGCAGGCCCTTGGCCAGTGCATCGACGTTGGCGATCGGTGGCGAACCGGCGAAGTTGGTTGGCTGCTTGGTCACGTCCGGGGTGAACAGGCCGGCCGGGCAAGGCTGCGAGGACGAACCGCACTGGATGGTCATGGTTGCCACACCGTTATTCTGGTATGGATTGCCCAGCCACACGGACATGGCCGCGCCTTGGAACAGGCCGGCGCCACCGCGGATCTGGGTCTGGCGCTCCGAGTCCAGCTTGTAGTTGAAGCCAACGCGCGGCTGCCACAGTTTCTGGCCGTCGACGGTGTTGGTGTTGTCCAGGTTGAAGCCGCCGGTAGCGCGGGCGCCGGTCGCCGCGTTGCCGGCAACCGGTGCTTTCGCCACGGCTGCGTTCAGGGTTGGACGCTCGCCCAGGTCGGCGTAATCGAGGCGAACGCCGGCCATCAGGCTCAGGCGCTCGTTCACGGTCCAGGTGTCTTGCAGGAACAAACCGTAGGACTTCAGGGTGAAGTTGGCGATGGCGTCATTGAAGGAACGGCCAGGTTGCGGCACTTGCACCGAGTAGCTCGACGGACGGCCATTGCTGTAGTTTTCCAGCACGGCGGCGGTGATTTGCGCGTTGGTTGCGGTACCGCAGTTGATCGGCTGGTTGTTGTTGAACGCGTAGTTGACGTTGTTCAAGCAAGCGAAGGTGTAGGAACCGTACACGCCTTGCAGGAAGGTGTTGGCCACTTCGTTCTTGTTCAGGTCGCCACCGAACTTCAGCTGGTGGTCGCCCATGGACAGGTTGCCGCCCAGGTAGGCGTCCAGGGTCTTGGTGCCCAGGATGTTACGCTGGCGCGAGAACTCGGTACCCATGTTCAGGAAACGGTTCGCAGTCGATACGCTCGCCGGGGTGCCGGTCGGGTTAGGACCCGAGAATTGCAGGCCGATCGATGGCAGGGTGGAATTCACTTCCGGGACCGAATCGTAATCGCGGGTGGACAGCTTGACTTCGGTCGAGAAGTTCGGGGTCCAGTCGGAGTACAGCTGGGCTACCTTGGTCTCGATCGACTTCTTCTGCGAGTACCAGTAAGAGTTCAGCGACAGGCCGGTCTGGCTCAGGCCTGGGAATTGCGGTTCAGCCTGCTCGGTCTTGGACCAGCGCATCATGAAGCGGTGGTCATCGTTGATGTTCCAGTCCAGTTTCAGCAGCTTGTCGGTGACATCCATCGCCAACCCTTCAGGGATTTGCGAGGTGCCGGCGTCGAAGCCGTACTTGTTCTTGGAGATGCTGGTGGCCTGGGCGATGGCGTCAGGGGTGATGCCAACGTTGGTCATGCTCGAGCCCAGTGGGCCGAACTGAGGCGCAGCGCGCGACGATTCCAGCTTTTCGTAGTTTGCGAACAGGAACAGCTTGTCCTGGATCAGCGGGCCGCCCAGGGTCATGCCCTTGGTGGTTTCCTTGAATGGGGCTGGTTCGGTGTAAGCGCCGGTCGACAGGTTGTAGCGGTCGCCTGCCAGCTTGTCGTTACGGAAGACGTAATAGGCGGAACCCTTGACCTTGTTGGTACCGGACTTGGTCACGGCGTTGATGTTGCCGCCGGTGTAGCCCTTCTGGGTCACGTCGTAGTTGGCAACGTTCACCTGCACCGACTGGATTGCTTCGATCGAGATCGGCTGCTTGGCGGTTGGGGAACCGTTGGCTTCCAGGCCGAAGGTATCGTTCACGGCCACGCCGTCGATGGTCATCGAGTTGAAGCGCGAGTTCTGGCCGGCGATCGACAGTTCGCCGCGCTCCTTGTCGGTCACCGACACGCGTGGGTCGGAACGGGCATAGTCTTGCAGGTTGCGGTTGATCGAGCCCTGCATCGCCAGTTCGGCGGAGCTGATCGAGGTCACGGTGCCCATATTGCTACGCGAGAACTTCTCGGAGCGCGCCGCGCTGGAACCGGCGATGGTCACGGTCTGCATGGCTTGGCCGATGGTGGCATCCACGGCCGCGGTTTCGGCCACTTCGACGAACACGTTTTCACGCTTTTCGGAAACGCCGTTCTTGGTGATGGTGATCGTGTACGGACCGCCGGCGCGCAGGCCGCGCGCAACGTAGCGGCCTTCCGCGTCGGTGACGACATTGCTGGCCGAACCGGACTCGACGTGCAGCACGGTCACGGTTGCGCCAGCAGCTGGTTTACCGTCGGAGCCGGAGATACGACCGGCAATCGCGGAAGTCGTGTTCTGCGCGAATGCCGGAGCGGCAAACACGAGAGACAGGCTCAACGCGATTTGCGTCAGCCGGAGCCGTTTATGATTCATCATTGATATACCCCAAAAGAGAACGAAATATTGGTAAATGTCGGCAAAATGAGGCTTGCCGCATTTGCGCTTTTTACTAATGTTGCAAAAATAGTAGCCGCCCAGCGAGTTTAAGCACCGACGATGACACGGGTGCGACAGCTTTGTGACAGTTTCGTGAAGCCCACGGCTCCCCAGACGCAGTAGACGTAATTTTCCGTCAACTATGCCCGAAAGGCGACGTTGAAGACAAATTCATTTTCCTTTACGTATTTATACTTAGGAAAAATAAATTGCATATTGTTATACGTTTTTCTGTAGGCTACGCTGCGATCAGGCGGCATTATAAAGAAATGCACACCTTTAGCGGTGCTTGAAACGTTGGGGATTTGTAAATTGAAGGTGCGCGCACTTGTGGCAAAAGGGCCACAAGTGCGGCAAATGATGGCTTACTTCAGCGATGTCGCGATGTCGCTTTCAAACTTGGCAAAACGGCTGTCGAGTTGCTTGAGCAGGCGTTGCTTTTCAGTATCTTGGAGGAAACTGTAGCGGATACTGTCATATGACAGCTTTTTGACTTCCGCATAGCTGGTTTTGTAGCGGCTGGCGAACAACACGTACTCGTTCGACAAGGTATTACGGCTGACGCCAGTGTCGTCGCTCGACAGGACGAACGGCACCCCATACTTGCGGTAGATGGTGAGCGGGTGCGCCGCGTCTTTCACGCCGAGGATGAATTCATTGCTGGTCAGGTTCACTTCGACCGGGATGTTTTTCTCGCGCATCTTTTTCAGCAGGGCCAGCGGCTGGCGCTCATGGGCGATGTCCATGCCGTGGCCGATGCGCTTGGCGCCCGCCACGTCCAGCGCCTCGGCGATATGGAACTTCAAGCCTTCCGGCGGCACCAGGCCCAAGGCGAGTTCGCCGGCATGCAGCGACAGTTTCACGTCCGGGTACCTGGCGCTCAGGAACTTGTACATGCGCATGTGCAGGCTGTAGTCACGCATCGAGACCGGGTAGTGCTCGGCGCCGACGATGTTGACCGACACCACTTTCCGGTTCTGGCTGGCGATCTTGAAGCCGGCCGCCATCTGGGAAAACACGATGGATGGCGACAAGAAGCGCAGCACGAACGGCTGGTAGCGCATGGTGAAGTGTTCGTCGTCGATGCCGGCGCTGCTGCTGTCCACGTAGGCGCTGTAATCGGCGATGCCTTTGTTGAAGGCCGGGCTGGCTTCCAGCTTGGCCAGGTAGGCGGCGAAGGCGGCTTCATCGGTCAGCTTGCCGTCGAATTCGGCGTCGAAAGTGATCGGCGCAATCTCGAACACGGTTTCGATATAGCTGACGTTTTCCGCAATCGCGCGCTCCTTCAGGCGCTTCTGGCCGTCGTTGCCATTGGTCGATGCCACGTCGTTAAAGCGCGGGAACGTGGTGAAGAAGGCCAGGTCGGGCGCCATCTGGTCTTCGCTGTGGTTGTAGAAGTCCATCACGGACCACTTGTGCAGCAGGGTGCGGTAAGCGACCGGGTCTTTTTCCAGCTCCGCGACCGTGGCGCAATGCTTGCGGTCGGCGGACTTGTCGGCCTGGACGCTCCAGGACGTCTTGTCGATACAGTAGCCCAGCTTGTCGACCCATTCCAGGTATTGCTCGGCGTAGATGGAACCCGAGTAATGGTGGTGCAGGTCGGCGCCTTTCGGCATGTTGTTGAAGAACATGGCCAGTTCCGCCGTTTTCGGCGCCGGGCCGGACACCAGGGACGCAAAATGGCGCGCGGTGACCTCGGCGTTCGAGGCGGCGCTCGCCGGCGCGGCGAAGGCGGCGGCAAGCATGGCGGCGAGCGCGGCGGAATGCGCGGCGGCGGTCAGGAAGCGGCGTGCTGGCTGGTGCATGTTCTTTCTCTCGGCATGGATGGTCGTGGTCAGCGCCCTGCCCGCGCGTGCACCAGGCTGCCGCCCGAATAGGTGGCCGCGATGGCGCGGTCATCCCCCAGCAGCGCCAGTGCGAACAGCTGTTCTTCCAGGCTGTCGGTATTGGCGCTGCGGCGTGCCAGCAGCGGCGTGGCCTGCGGGTCGAGCACGATGAAGTCCGCCTCGCGGCCGGCGGCAAAACTGCCGATCGTGTCTTCCAGGTGCAGGCTGCGCGCGGCGCCCAGCGTCGCCAGGTAGAACATGCGCATGGCAGGCAGGTAGCTGCCCTTCAAGCGCGCTACTTTATAGGCTTCATTCATCGTTTGCAACATGCTGAACGAAGTGCCGCCGCCGACGTCGGTTGCCAGCGAGAGCAGCATGCCGCTCTTGTCGGCTTGTTCGAAGTCGAACAAGCCGGAGCCGAGGAACAGGTTGGAGGTTGGGCAAACCGCCGCCGCGGCCTTGGTCTCAGCCATGCGCGCGCGGTCGGCCTCGTCGAGCCAGATGCAGTGGCCATACACGGCGCGCGGGCGCATCATGCCGTACTGGTCGTAGACGTCGAGATAGCTGCGCGCCTGCGGGAACAGCGTCTTGACCCAGGCGCATTCCTCCTTGTTTTCCGAGACGTGGGTCTGCAGGAAGGTGTCGGGGTATTTGCGCGCCAGTTCGCCGGCCAGTTGCAGTTGGGCCTCGGTCGAGGTCGGGGCAAAGCGCGGGGTGATGGCGTACAGCGACCGTCCTTTCTTATGCCAGCGTTGGATCAGGGCCTCTGTTTCCTCGGCGCCGCGTTCGGCGGTGTCGCACAGGAAGTCGGGGCAATGGCGGTCCATCATCACTTTGCCGGCGATCATGCGCAGGCCGCGCCCTTCGCTGGCGGTGAAGAAGGCGTCCACCGACTGCGGATGCACGGTGCAGTACACCATGGCGGTAGTGGTGCCGTTGCGCAGCAATTCGTCGAGGAAGAATTCCGCCACTTGCGCGCCGTGCGCCGGGTCGGCGAACTGGCGCTCGGTCGGGAAAGTGTATTGCTCCAGCCATGGCAGCAGGCCCGGTGCCGGCGAAGCGATCATATCGGTCTGGGGGTAATGCACGTGGGCGTCGATAAACCCGGGCATGACGATCTTGCCGCGATAATCCGTCACCTGCGTGCCCGGCGGCAGGGTCGGCGCCAGCGTGGCGTAGTCGCCTGCCGCCTGTACCTTGCCCCCGGCCACGACCAGCAGGCCGTCTTCGTGCCAGGCATGGGCGCGTTCGGTGAAGGCCGGATCGGCGTGGAAGTACAGCAAGCCCGCCCGGTAGGCTTGCACGCTGGTGGTTGTGTTCATTGTTCAGTCTTTCGCCTGGGATTCCCAGACCATCAGTAATTGGGCGGCAACCGAGGCGGCAATCACCGCCGGCGCCTTGTTGATGATACCCGGCAGCCCGATCGGGCATACCATGCTTTCGGTGCCCAGCCCCTTGGCCGCCAGGCGGGAGGTGAACTGGGCGCGCTTGGTTTTCGAGCCGATCAGGCCGAACCAACCCACCTTGGGCCGGCGCAGGATGGCTTCGGTCAATTGCAGGTCGAGCGCGTGGCTGTGGGTCAGGACAAGGTAGCTGGCGTTGTTGGGCGCCTCGTCGACGCAAGCCTCCGGTGTGTCGGTGGCCTCGATGGTGACGTTGTCCGGCACCGCGGCCGGGAACATGGCATCCCGCTCGTCGACCCAGGTGACCGTGCAAGGCAGCTCGGCCAGTGCGCGCACGATGGCCGCGCCGACATGGCCCGCACCAAACAGCACCAGGTGGGCGCGCGGAGCCTTGACCGGATCGATCAGCCAGCGGCGGCCGTCGGCATCGGTGCGGATGTGGGTTTCCTGCTGCGCTTCCTCCACCAGCCGGCACTCTGCTTCCCCATCGATGGCGGTGATGCGGCAGCTATCCTCCTTGCGGCGCTGGCGGAGCTGCGACATGACGTCTTCCAGTGCGCCGCTGACCGGCTCGAACAGCAGCCAGACGACGCCGCCGCAACACTGCCCCAGGCTCGGACCGAGGGGAAAGCGTACAAGCTGCGGGCCCCCCGGGCGCCCGGCACGGCTTGCGGCGAGCATTTCGCGGGCGATGGCAAAGGCCCTGTGCTCCAGGTGGCCGCCGCCGATGGTGTCGAACTGGCCGCTGGCCGTGACCAGCATGTGCGTCCCCGCCTCGCGCGGCACCGAACCTTCGGCGCGCGCGACCGTGACGAGTACCGCCGGTTCCCCGGCTGGCGTCAACCAGTCAGCCATGTCAGCCTGCCGCTTCGACCGCCGCTTCCACAGCAGCAATGGCGCGCAGGATCTCTTCGCTGGTCGCCGGGGCGTTCAGCGGTGGATTGACGCGATGGCCGCCGACCGCTGAAATCGCATCGCGGATCGCGAAGAAGACCGAGAACGGCAGCAGCAGCGGCGGCTCGCCCACCGCCTTGGAGCGATGGATCGAATCTTCCACATTGCGGTTCTGGAACAGCTTGACGCGGAAATCTTCCGGGCAATCGGAAATGCCGGGAATCTTGTACGTGGACGGTGCGTGCGTCATCAGCTTGCCGGCGCCGTTCCACCACAGCTGTTCGGTGGTCAGCCAGCCCATGCCCTGGATGAATGCGCCTTCCACCTGGCCGATATCGATGGCGGGATTGAGCGACTGTCCGGCATCGTACAGCGCATCGGCGCGCAGCAGTTTCCATTCACCGGTCAGCGTATCGACCACCACTTCCGACACCGCGGCGCCGTAGGCGTAATAGGAGAAAGGATGCCCGCTCATGGTCTTCGGATCCCAGTGCAGGTTCGGCGTCGCATAGTAACCGTCCGACCACAGTTGCACGCGCGCCAGGTAAGCCTTCTGCACCAGCGCCTCGAACGGCACGCTCTGGCCATTGACGTGGATTTCGTTGGCGAAGAAGCGCACGTCGGCAGCTTCTCCGCCCAGGGTCTTCGCGGCAAATGCCGCCAGCCGTTCGCGGATCTGGCGCGCGGCATCTTGCGCTGCTTTGCCGTTCAGGTCCGCGCCGGTGGAAGCCGCCGTGGCCGAAGTGTTCGCCACCTTGCTGGTATCGGTCGCCGTGATGCGCACGCGCTCCAGGTCCAGGCCCAGTTCGTGGGCCACGACTTGCAGCACTTTGGTGTTGATGCCCTGCCCCATCTCCGTGCCACCGTGGTTGACCAGCACCGAGCCGTCAACGTAGACGTGCACCAGCGCGCCGGCCTGGTTCAGGTGGGTCACGTTGAAGGCAATGCCGAACTTGACCGGCGTCAGGGCCAGGCCGCGCTTCAGTACCGGGCTGGCCGCGTTGTAGGCGGCCACCGCCGCGCGGCGCGCCCGGTATTCGCTGCTTTGTTCCAGCTCCGCCACCAGCTCGTGGATCACGTTATCGACGATCACCTGGCCGTAGGGCGTTTCATTGCGCTCGGTCTTGCCGTAGAAATTCAGGCGGCGGATGTCCAGCGGATCCTGCCCCAGGTTGCGCGCAATCTCGTCGATCACATACTCGATCGCGATCGCGCCCTGGGGGCCGCCGAAACCGCGGAAGGCGGTGTTCGACTGGGTGTTGGTTTTGCCGCAGGCGGCGTGGATCTCGACATCCGACAGATAGTAAGTATTGTCGAAGTGGCAGACCGCACGCGTCGCAACGGGGCCCGACAGGTCGGCCGAATAACCCGCCCGCGAAGTCATGTCGACCTTGGCCGCCACGATGCGGCCAGCGCCGTCGTAGCCCACTTCGTACTCGTAGTAGAAGCAGTGGCGCTTGCCGGTCACCATCATGTCGTCATCGCGGTCGGCACGCAGCTTGACCGGCTTGCCGGTGCGCGCAGCAGCGATGGCCGCCGCCGCCGCCCATAGCGCCGACTGCGATTCCTTGCCGCCGAAGCCGCCACCCATGCGGCGGCATTCCACCGTCACATGGTGCGAGTGCAGGCCCAGCGCATGCGCCACTACATGCTGCATCTCGCTCGGGTGCTGGGTCGAGCATTGCACCAGCATGGCCTTGCCTTCCTTCGGAATGGCGTAGGCAATCTGCCCTTCGAGGTAGAACTGTTCCTGGCCCCCGACGTACAACTGGCCCTTGACCGTGTGCGGCGCGCTTTCGAACGCAGCTTGGGCGTCACCGCGCAGCAGCTTCATTGGCGGCAGGACGTAGGATGCCGCAGCCTTGGCTTGCTGTGGCGTCAGGATGGCCGGCAGCTCTTCGTAGCCGACCACGCCGCGCTTGGCAGCGCGGCGCGCATTGGTGTGCGAATCGGCCACCACGATGAAGATCGGCTGGCCCACGTACTGCACCAGGCCATCGGCCAGGATCGGGTCGTCATGGATGATCGGCCCGCAGTCGTTGGTGCCCGGAATGTCGGATACCGTGTACACCGCCACCACGCCGGGTGCCGCGCGCACCGCATCCAGGTCCAGCGAAGTAATGCGGGCATGCGCCTTGGACGACAGGCCGAGTGCGGCATGCAGGGTGCCCTGCACTTCCGGGATATCGTCGGTATAAGTTGCCTGGCCCAGCACGTGCAGCTCGGCCGATTCGTGGGTGCGCGGGATGCCGACGCCGGTCCAGGTGGCGGCCTTCAGTTCAGGAGTGACGGGATGGTTCATGGTGCCTCCTTTACGCGCTGGCAGCGAAGGCGTTGACGGCATCGGCCGCCAGCGGCGCATCGCTGCGCGTCTCAAGCCAGAAGCGGCGCAGCAGGTTTTGCGCCGTCTTCATCCGGTATTCGCTGCTGGCGCGCATATCGCTCAATGGCGCATAGTCGCGTGCCAGTGCCGCCATGGCGTCGGCCAGTGCCGCCTCGCTCCAGGCGCGGCCGTTCAGCGCGGCTTCCGCCTGCGCGGCGCGTTTCGGCGTCGCAGCCATGCCGCCGAAAGCGATGCGCGCTTCGGCAATGACGTCGCGGTCCATGCGCAAAGCGAAGGCCGCGCAGACCGCTGAAATATCCTGGTCGAAGCGCTTGGCCAGCTTGTAAGTACGGAAGCGCACATCCTCGCGCGGCAGCGGCACCCGCAGCGCCATCACGAATTCGTCCGCCAGCAAATCCTTCTTCATGTAGTCGAGGTAGAAGTCTTCCAGCGCCAGCACGCGCTCGCCGGCCGCGCCGCACAGCACCACTTGCGCACCGAGCGCGATCAGCCAGGGCATGGAATCGCCGATCGGCGAACCGTTGGCGACGTTGCCGCCCAGCGTGCCGGCGTTGCGGATCGGCAGCGAGGCAAAACGCTGGCGCAGTTCGCCCAACTGATCGGGATAGTGCCGGCACAGCGCGTTGTAGGCATCTTCCAGCGAGACGCCGGCGCCGATCTCGATGGCGCCGCCCTGCATGCGGACATGTTTCAGCGCGTCGACGTGGCCGAGGTAGATGATGTCGCCCAGTTCGCGCATCTGCTTCGTCACCCACAGGCCGACGTCGGTGGAACCAGCCAGCAGCACCGCGCCCGGGTTGGCCGAGCGCAGCTGGATCAGCTCATCCAGTGTGCGCGGCGCCAGGAAAGTCTGGCCATGGACACTGTAGACCGCCAGCGAGTCGCGCTTCAGCGCTTCCAGCTGTTCGGCCACGCGCGCCGCGTCGAACGAGACTTTCGGCAGCTCGGCCATCCGCTGCGCGGCGTCGATAATGGGACGGTAGCCGGTGCAGCGGCACAGGTTGCCCGACAGGCAGTCGTCGATTTCCTTGCGCGACGCGCACTGGCCTTCCTTCTTCAGGTACAAGCCCCACAGCGACATGGCAAAACCCGGTGTGCAGAAGCCGCATTGCGAACCATGGCACTCGACCAGCGCCTGCTGCACCGGGTGCAGCGCGCCATCGGCCTGCTGCAAGTCTTCCACGGTGAACAGGGCCTTGCCGTCCAGCGTAGGGGTGAGCTGGATACAGGAATTGACCGCTTTGAGCTCCAGCTTGCCGTCCACCACGCTGCCCAGCACGACGGTGCAGGCGCCGCAATCGCCTTCGGCGCAACCTTCCTTGGTACCGGTGCAATGCAAGTCTTCGCGCAAGTGCTGCAACACAGTCTGCGTCGGGGCGGCATCGCGTACTTCATGCACGGCGCCACGGTAGTAAAAACGGATCGGTTCTGACATCTTGGCCTCGGAGGTATCCCAGCTTGCAAGGCTAACATTACCGCATCCCAGTCATATACGAATATGCTGATTTTGAATATCAGTCTTTTCGCATATATGGGTGGTGCTTGTGCCAGTGCTCGGCAATGTCGATGCGGCGCGTGATCCACACCTGGTCATGGCTTTGCACATAGTCGAGGAAGCGCGCCAGTGCCGCGGCGCGCGCCGGACGGCCGATCAGGCGGCAATGCAAGCCGATCGACAGCATTTTCGGCTGGTTCAGGCCGGCCGGGTCGCCTTCCTTATAGAGTACGTCGAATGCATCCTTGAGGTAATCGAAGAATTGGGTGCCGCTGTTAAAACCTTGCATCGCGGCAAAGCGCATATCGTTGGTATCCAGGGTGTACGGCACGATCAGCTGCGGCGTGACGGCCGGCTTGCCGTCGGTGCCAGTGTGCGCCACTTCCTGCCAGAACGGCAAGTCGTCGCCGTAATAGTCGGCG
>CBFGQI010000138.1:0-13928 GCA_965650885.1 uncultured Oxalobacteraceae bacterium | reverse complement strand
GCAGCGCTTTACCACACGGAGACATCGCATTGAAATCCAGGAGACTCGTTATCGCGGCCGTCGCCGCGGGCATGCTGGCGGCGCTCGCCGGCTGCAGTGAAAAGGCACCGGAAAAGGTCCGCATCGCCATGGTGGTCAAGAGCCTGGGCAACGGCTTCTTCGACGCCGCCCACACCGGCGCCAACGAAGCGGCCGCGCAGCTGAAGAACGTCGAGATCATCTACACCGGTCCCACCACGCCCAGCGCGGAGGGCCAGATCGAAATCATCAATTCTTTGATCAGCCAGAAGGTTAGCGCTATCGTCATTTCGGCCAACGACCCGAACGCGCTGGTGCCGATCACCAAAAAGGCCATGCAGCGCGGCATCAAGGTGATTTCCTTCGACAGCGGACTGGCCGAGGAAGGCCGCCAGATGCACCTGAACCCATCCAACGCGCAGCTGATCGGCCGCAAGCAGATCCAGATGGCCTATGACGCCATTGGCGGCTCCGGCGAAATCGCCATCCTGTCCGCCTCGGCGCAGGCCACCAACCAGAATATCTGGATCAAGGTGATGAAGGATGAACTGGCCAAGCCGGAGTTCTCAAAACTGAAGCTGGTCGCCACCGTCTACGGCGACGACCAGTCGGACAAGAGCTACCGCGAAGCGATCGGCCTGTTGCGCAGCAACCCGAACCTGAAAGCCATCATCGCCCCGACCACGGTCGGCATCAATGCCGCCAGCAAGGCGGTGGTGGACGAGAAGCTGGTAGGCAAGGTGTTCGTGACCGGCCTCGGGCTGCCGTCCGAAATGGCGGGCCACGTCAAGAGTGGCGCGGTGCGCGAGTTCGCCATCTGGAACCCGATCGACCTCGGTTATGCGGCCACTTATGCGGCCTATGGCTTCGTCAAGGGCGACGCGGCTGCCAAGGCGGGCGGCAGCATCAACGCCGGCCGCATGGGCACCCTGGCGCTCGACGTCCACGGCGAAGCCGCCATGGCGCCGCCCTTCACCTACAACAAGGAGAACGTCGACCAGTTCTCCAAGATCTTCTGACCCGCCATGCAGGATAACCAGGCACCAGTGCTGGAGCTGTCCGGCATCAGCAAGCGTTTCGCCGGCATCGTGGCACTGAACAAGGTCAGCCTCTCGGTCCGCCCCGGCGAAGTGATGGCGCTGATCGGCGAAAATGGCGCCGGCAAATCCACGCTGGTCAAGACGCTCACCGGCATCTACACGCCGGACGAGGGCAGCATCCGCCTCGGCGGCCAGGAGGTGGCCTTCGCCAGCCCGCAGGACGCCATGCGCGCCGGCATCACGGCCGTGCACCAGGAAACGGTGATGTTCGACGAACTGACGGTGGCGGAGAATATCTACGTCGGCCGCCATCCCAGCCGCGCCGGCCGCATCGACTGGAAGCTGATCGAGGCCGAAGCGGCGAAGCTGTTCGAGCGCCTGGAAGTGGCGTTGCCGGTGCGGGCCCGTGTCAAGGACTTGAGCGTGGCGCAGCGCCACTTCGTCGAGATTGCGCGCGCGCTGTCGCAGGAAGCGCGTGTGGTGATCATGGACGAACCGACCGCCTCGCTGTCGCAGCGCGAAATCCATGAGCTGTACCGCATCATCGGCCAGCTGCGCGCGGCCGGCACGGCGGTCATTTTCATTTCCCACAAATTCGACGAAATCTTCACGGTGGCCGACCGCTACACCGTGCTGCGCGACGGCCAGTTCATCGCCGACGGCGCGCTGGCCGACATCGACGAAGCCGGCCTGGTATCGCTGATGGTGGGCCGCGCCGTGCATGACGCCTACCCCAAGGCTGACGTGGCGCCGGGCGAAGTGCTGCTGGAAGTGGAACGCCTGTGCCACCCCACCGAATTCGACAACGTCAGCTTCCAGCTGCGGCGCGGCGAAATCCTGGGCTTTTACGGCCTGGTTGGCGCCGGCCGCTCGGAAGTGATGCAAGCCCTGTTCGGCCTGACCGGCAACGTCAGCGGCAGCGTCAGGCTGGAGGGCAGGCCGCTGCGCATCGGCAGTCCGGGCGATGCCATCGCCCATGGCATCGCCTATGTGCCGGAAGACCGCCAGCACCAGGGCGCCCACCTGTCGCTGCCCATCATGCAGAACATCACCCTGCCGATCCTGTCGCGCATCGGCTTCCTGCTGCGCAAGCGGCGCGCCGAAGAATGCGCCATCGCCCGCCACTTCAGCGAACAGCTGGAACTCAAGGCCAGCCACCTGATGCAGGACGTGTCCGAACTCTCCGGCGGCAACCAGCAGAAAGTGGTACTGGGAAAATGGCTGGCCACGCAGCCCAAAGTGATCATCCTGGACGAGCCGACCAAGGGCATCGACATCGGCTCCAAGGCCGCCGTGCACCGCTTCGTCAGCCAGCTGGTGGAGAAAGGCTTGTCGGTCATCCTGGTTTCGTCCGAACTGCCGGAAGTACTGGGCCTTGCCGACCGCGTGGTCGTCATGCACCAGGGCCATGTGAAGCAAGTATTCGACCGCGCTGAAGCCACGCCTGAAAACGTCGTGGCGGCCGCTTCCGCGCTGGAGGTTGCATGAAATTCCTGAAACAGCGCGAAGCCCTGCTGGCGCTCTCGATCGTTGGCCTGACGCTGCTGGTGGGCTGGCGCGCCCCCGTCTTCCTGACCGCCCCCAGCCTGGGCAACCTGCTGACCGACAGCACCCTGCTGGTCATGCTGGCCCTGGCGCAGATGCTGGTGATCGTCACGCGCGGTATCGACCTGTCGGTGGCGTCCATCCTGGCCCTGTGCGGCATGGCCGCTGCCTTGCTGGCTTCGCGCAATCCCGGCTTGCCGCTGCCGTTCGTGATGCTGGCCGCCAGCGCGCTCGGACTGCTGCTTGGCCTGCTCAATGGCTGGCTGGTCGGCTACCTGGCCTTGCCGCCCATCGTCGTCACGCTCGGCACCATGAGCGTGTATCGCGGGCTGGTGTTCGTCCTGTCCGGCGGCGCCTGGGTCAACTCGCACCAGATGCCCGATGCCTTTGTCGCCTTCCCGCTCGAGCGCATGTTCGGCCTGACCCATCTGGTCTGGATCGCCGCCGCCACCGCGCTGGCCGCGTGGTACGTGGCGCGCCACAGCCGTTTCGGCCGCGACTTGTACGCCATCGGCAACGAGCCGGCATCGGCACGCTACGTCGGCATCCCGATCGCGCGCCGCCTGTTGTGGACTTATGGCCTGTCCGGCGCGGTCGCCGGCTTGTGCGGCTACCTGTGGGTGGCGCGCTACGCCGTCGCCTATACCGAAATCGCCTACGGCTTCGAATTCACCGTGATTGCCGCCTGCGTGATCGGCGGCATCAGCATCGCCGGCGGCTGCGGCTCGGTGACCGGCGCCGTACTGGGTGCCCTGTTCCTCGCCGTGATCGGCAATGCCCTGCCGGTGGTCAAGGTGTCGCCATTCTGGCAAAGCGCGCTGACCGGCATCGTCATCCTCGCCGCAGTCCTGATCAATGCACGCGGCAGCCGCAGCAAGGGACGCCAGATCCTGCCGCTGCACCTGAACCATCCAGCCAGGAGTGCCGCATGAACTCCGCCCCAACCATGACCGCACCAAGCACTTCGCGCTACACCATCCTTGACCGTCCCCGATTCCGCCTCGGCGCCCTGATGGGCCGCTGGGAATCGCTGCTGGCATTGCTGCTGCTGGCGGTGTTCGCCGTCAACGGCGCCCTGCTGCCGCATTTCCTCGACCTCGACAACCTGGCCGACGGCACTTTCAACTTCAGCGAGAAGGCCCTGATCGCGCTGCCGATGGCTTTGCTGATCATTTGCCGCGAGATCGACATTTCCGTGGCCGGCATCCTGGCGCTGGCCTCGGTGGCCATGGGCATGGCCAACGGCGCCGGCTGGCCGCCGGAATCGCTGCTGTTCGTCGGCCTGGCCACCGGTGTGGCCTGCGGTGCGCTGAACGGCGTGCTGGTGACGCATTTCGCCCTGCCCTCCATCGTGGTCACCATCGGCACCGTGTCGGTGTTCCGCGGCCTGGCCAGCGTGGTGCTGGGCGACCAGGCGTTCACGGGCTACCCGCAACTGATGGCCGACTGGGGCCAGGGCTACTTCTTTGGCGTGCTGCCGCGCGAATTCGCGCTGCTGCTGGTATTTGCCGCGCTGTTTGCCTTCGTGCTGCACGCCACCAGCTGGGGGCGCCGCATCTACGCCATCGGCAATAACCCGGTGGCGGCGCGCTTCTCCGGCATCGCGGTGGACCGCTACCGCTTCATGCTGTTCGTGCTGGCCGGCGCCATGGCCGGCCTGGCGGCCTTCCTGCTGACCGGCCGCATCGGCAGCACGCGGCCGAATATCGCCATGGGCTGGGAGCTGGAAGCGATCACCATGGTGATCCTCGGCGGCGTGAGCATTTCGGGTGGCGTCGGCACCATCGGCGGTGTGATGCTGGCCGTGCTGACGCTGGGCGCCGTCACGTTCGGCCTGTCGCTGGCCAATGTGCCCGGCATTTACATGACGATCGCCGTCGGCGTACTGCTGCTGGTGACCATCGCCCTGCCGCGCCTGTTGCGCCGCCAGGTGGCCAAATGAGCCGCGCCACCGTCGTCCTCGACATCGGCAAGACCAACGCCAAGCTGACGCTGATTGACGCCGACGGCGGCCAGCTCGCCGAACAGCGCCGGCCAAACAGCATCCTGCGGGACGGCCCCTACCCGCACCACGATACGGAGGGCATCTGGCAATGGATGCTGGATGTGCTGCGCCAGTTCGCGGCGCGCGCCGATATCGGCGCCATCGTTCCCGTGACCCACGGCGCAACGGCCGCACTGGTCGGCGAGGATAGCCTGGTGCTGCCGGTACTTGATTACGAATACCCTCTGCCGGCCGCGCACGTCGAGCGCTATGACATGCTGCGCCCGGCCTACGGCAGCAGCTATTCGCCGCGCCTGCCGGCGGGCCTGAACCTGGGCAGCCAGCTGGCCTGGCAGGCGCAAGCCTTCCCGGCCGAATTTGCCCGCGTCCGCCATATCCTGATGTACCCGCAATACTGGGCGTGGCGCCTGTGCGGCGTGGCGGCGGGCGAAGTCACTTCGCTGGGTTGCCATACCGACCTGTGGCAGCCCGCGCGGCAAGCGTATTCCACGCTGGTCGAACGCATGGGTTGGAACGCCCTGTTGCCCCCGTTGCAGCCCGCGTGGCAGGCGCTGGGCATGCTCAAGCCGGGCATCGCGGCGCAGGCCGGGCTGCCGGCCGATTGCCAGGTGCTGTGCGGCATCCACGACAGCAATGCCTCGCTGCTGCGCCACCTCGGGGCCGATCCAGCCCTGGCGCCGGCCGTGCTCTCCACCGGCACCTGGGTGATCGCCGCCGCGCCGGGCATGGCGCTCGACGCGCTGCGCGAGGAAGCCGACATGCTGGCCAATTGCAGCGCCTTTGCGCAACCGGTGCCGTGCATGCGCTTCATGGGCGGGCGCGAGTTTGGTGCCATCGTTGGCGACGGCGCGGCCACGCTGGCGGTCTTCGGCCAAGCGGAGCTGGAAACGCTGGTTCGGCAAGGCAGCTTCGCCCTGCCCGCCTTCGCTGCCGCCGGACCGTTCGCGCAGTGCGCCGGCAGCTTCGCCGGCCCGGCCGCCGCCGACGCTGCGCAGCGCGCGGCACTCGCGACCCTGTACATCGCGCTGATGTGCGACTACTGCCTGGATGCATTGGGTGTGACGGGGGATGTGGTGGTCGAAGGCGCGTTCACCGGCAACCCGCACTTCGCGCCGCTGTTGGCGGCGTTCCGCTCGTCGGCGGGCACGTCGCGCGTATTGGCCACCGACGACACCAGCGGCACCACCTGCGGCGGCTGGCTGCTGCATCGCCGCGACGGCAAGCCGCAATTGCAGGGCCGCGTCGCGGAACCACTGGCGCTGGAAGGTTTGCCCGCTTACCGCCGGCGCTGGTGCCAGCTCATAGCCGAATAAGCCTGGCGCCGCAAGGCGTCATTGCGCGCCAGCGGAAACGCTGTCCGGCACCGGCTCGCCGAAATCCGGCGTGCCGTCGGTCCGCCAACGGATTGGTTGCGCGCGCGTATGGCGGTTCGGGTCGCGCAGCGGATCACCCTTGATGTCGCGGTAATTGCGCGCGTGGTAGACCAGGATATCGGTCTTGCCGTCCGGTGTGGTGGTGAAGGAATTGTGCCCCGGACCGTACTGGCCGTTGGCCTCGCTGCTGCGCAGCACCGGCTCCGGTGATTTGGTCCAGGAGCGTGCATCGAGCAGGTCGGCATCCTCGCGCGCCGTCAGCATGCCGAGCGCATAGTTCGCATCGGTCGCGCTGGCCGAGAAGGTCAGGAACACGCGGCCATTGCGCAGCAGTACCGCCGGCGCCTCGTTCACGTTATGCCCCTTCTTCTCCCAGGCATGGTCGGGCGTGGAAAGCATCGTCACCTTGCCGGCGATCGACAGCGGCGTATCCATTTTCGCGATATAGATATTGGTCGCCTTCTTCACCGGATCGGGATCGTTCTGCGTCCACACCAGGTAGCGCTGGCCGTGCAGGGCAAAGGTGGTGGCGTCGAGCGAGAAGGATTCGCGCCCCGTCTTCAGCTGGCCGCGCTCGATCCACTCGCCCTTGAACGGGTCGGGCGAGCTGTTCTCCAGCACGTACAGGCGGATCTCCCAGATCGCGTCCGAACGCCCGGCGGTGAAATAGATGTACCACTTGCCATCGATACGGTGCAGTTCGGGCGCCCAGATATGCGCGCCCATCACGCCTTGCGCATGCTTGCGCCAGACCACGTGCGGTTCGGCCTTGCCCAGGCCATCGAGCGTGCGCGCGCGGCGCAGCTCGATGCGGTCATATTCGGGGACAGTGGCGGCGAGATAATAATTGCCGTCATCCTGCAGCACGACCTGGGGATCGGCGCGCTGCAGGACCAGGGGGTTGGCGGACGCCTCCCCCATTGCCAGTGAAACCAGCAGGACTACAAGGAAGCGTGCAACCATTTACACCTCAGTTCTTATAACTCAAACTCACAAAATATCGGCGTCCGGAGAACGCCAGCTCGTTGACGCGGAACAGGTCGCCCGCGTCCGTGATTTGCGCCTGGTCGGTCAGGTTTTTCCCTTCGACCGAGAACGTCCAATGCTGGCCCAGCCGGTACTGGAATTTGGCGTCGAGGAAGCCGGTCTTCTCCTGGAAGTTCGGATTGCCCGAGACGTCGTTGCCGCCGGTGTAGAAGCGGTCGCGGTAAGTATAAGCGATCCGCGCATTGTATTCATTGCGGTCGTACCACAAAGCGATGTTGTAGCTGTTCTTCGACAGGCCAGGATATGGCAGCTCAGTGCCGTCCAGGATATTGGTCAGCGCAGTGCCGGCCGCATACTTGTAGGTCATGCGGGTGTAGTTGGTGTCGATGCCGAAGCCGCCCAGCCAGCCCGGCAGCATGGTCAGCGCGGTGCGCGCCGTCAGCTCCACCCCCTTGGTGGTCGCGCCCTCGCCGTTGATCGGCTGGTTCACGTCGAACAGGGTGCCGTTCTTGAACAGGTCCACGCCGCGCACCAGGGCGCGGTTGATGATGTAGCTGGTGACGTCCTTCTTGAACAAGCCCATGCTCAGCTGGGTGTCTTTGCCCGGGTAGTACTCCAGGCTCAGGTCCGTATTGGTGGCACGGTATGGCTTCAGGTCAGGGTTGCCTGCGGTGCAATCGTCGGTGCCGTCGCCGCCGAACTGCGCCAGGCCGCTGCCGACGGTACAGGTGGCATTCGGCACCAGGAAATCGATGCGCGGACGTGCCATCACCTTGCCCCAGCCCACACGGGCCAGGAACGTATCGGGCATCAGCCACATCCCGGCGTTGAAGCTCGGCAGCCAATCGTGGTAGCGGTTTTCGACGGTTGCGATGCCGTTGGTGATCACGCGGTCGGTGAAGGCCGAGCTGCCGGGCGAATTGGCCATGCGCACCTGCAGCCGGGACAGGCCAGTCGCCTTTTCGTCGGTGCGGGTATAACGCACACCGACATTGCCGAAGATCTGGCGGTCCCACAATTCGGTATTGAAGTCCAGGCGGCCGTAGCCCGCCCACACGCGCTCCTCTGCCACATAGGCAGGGATTTGCGGATACATCTTGCCGTCGCTGCCAGGCGCCTCGTACAGGTTCACGTAATTGAACTTGGAAGTATCGAAGTAAGGCGTGGCGGCGCTAAAGACGGGGCTCAACCAATTGGCCGGCATGCCGCTCACCTTGTCATACCCTTTGAAGAAGGTGCCCGGCGAGGTTCCGCGGATAGCGCCGATCAACTGCTCCATCTGCGTCGCATTGATGTACTTGGTCGAGTAATTGGACGTCAGCCAGGGCTGCACTTCCGGAGCGCGTACCACGCCCGTCTTGTTCAGCGGATCGTAGATCAGGGTTTGATTGATATTAGCGGTAACCACATTGATGTCGTCCGCAGTCGACGTCAGGTTTTCGCCGTTGCTGGCCAGGTAGCCGCCGGCGCCGTACTGCTGCGCGGTCGAACGGCGGCCCTGCGCACCGAACCAGAGCTTGCGGAAGAACGGGGTATTGAGCTTGTACTTGAAGTCCAGCTTGCCCTGGTCCTCCGTGTTCTTGGTCTCCGACGGACGGTATTGCAGCTGCACCTGGACGTAGGAAGAATTCGCGTCCGGCGAATAGGCCGACGGGAATTCGAAATGCGGCAAACCTTGCGAATCCAGCGATACCTTCAGGCCCGGCGCATTCTGCGTCAGCGAGATGTTGTTGCTCTGCGAGCTGTAACGCGACTTCGAGGTATTGAAC
The DNA here is from genome assembly GCA_965650885.1 of uncultured Oxalobacteraceae bacterium. Taxonomy (GTDB): domain Bacteria; phylum Pseudomonadota; class Gammaproteobacteria; order Burkholderiales; family Burkholderiaceae_D; genus Rugamonas. The sequence goes on along the minus strand of CBFGQI010000138.1, from coordinate 5,191 downwards.
AAACCTTCGGCCTCCAGGCCATTGTTCTTCCAGTTAAAGCCGGTGGACAGGTATTGCGAACGGATTTTCAGCTGGAAATCGCGCGCCGAAGTACCGAAGGCGCCCTGCCCGCCCACACCCGCCTGGTTCAGGCAGTTGCCGACGGTGTACTGGGTCACGTAATGGTTGTTGACCGTCACGCCAGCGGGAGTACTGGTTGTTGGTACCGCCACGCAGGTGCCCGCCGCGCTCTGTACGCCGGTGCTCGGGTTGTACACCGGCGCGGTGCCCTGGTTGAACAGGCGGTTCACGTTGCCCAAGTCGGTGCCGAAATTGCGGTCGTTCAGACGCTGGTCCTGCAGGTTGCCCTGGTAGCTGACAAAGGCGCGCAATGCCGGCGTCACCTGGTACTGCGCGGTCAGTTCGGCCGACGAACGGTCGTGGTCGCGGGTCCAGATGCCATAGCGGGCGATGCCCGGCGAGTAATCGAACCACTGGCGGTTGCATTCGGTGCGCTGGGCTGAAGTGAGCGTGGTCGATGCGCAGCCGGCCGGGCTGCCGACGGCCGCCACCGCAGGATCGAGCGAAGTCACCGTCTTTTCGGGCGAAAAGTCCCAGTCGCGCAGGAAGCGCCAGGAAGTATTGCGGGCGTAATCGTTGCGGGTGTAGACCTTGTCGTAGACGATATTGGCCATCAGGCCCAGTTTGCCGTCCAGGTATTTGTCGGCCAGCAGCAGGCTGGCGCGCGGCTGGACGCCGCCGCGGCTCGAAGCGCGTTCGGCGGAAAGCGTGGTGGCGATGGTGCGCTTGCTGAAGTCCAGCGGCTTGCGGGTCTTGATGCTGACGGTGCCGCCCACGCCGCCTTCGGTCAGGTCGGCGGTGGTGCCTTTGAACACGTCGATCGACTGGATCAGCTCCGAAGCCAGTTCGCGCAGCTCCGCGCCACGGCCGGCGTTGCCGCCGGTGGACAGCACCGACATGCCGTTGATTTCCACGCGGTTCAGGTCCGGCTCAACGCCGCGGATGGAGATTTGCGAGCCTTCGCCGAAGTCGCGGCTCAATTGCACACCGGTGATGCGCGACAGCGCCTCGCCCACGTTCTTATCCGGGAACTGGTTGACGTCCTCGGCCACCAGGGAATCGGAAATCGTATCGTTCCTGATCTTGCGCTCAATGGCCGACGCCACCGAAGCGCGCGTGCCGCTCACGGTCACCACGTGCGTCGTCTCTTGAGCGGCTTCCTGTGCAAAGGCGCCGGAAGCGACCAGTTGCGATACCAAAATGAACATCGTTCGATTGAACAGGCCTGCTTTGCTGTGCTGCTGACTCACGGTGATCTCCTTGTTGTAGTTATCGCTAGTCAGCGCATTCTAGGTGAGCGCTGAGCGGAAAAATCAACAGGGCTCCAAAGAATCAGCACGATGATCAAAGTGTTGAAAAAACCCCGCAGCTAAAGGCGCCCTGCGAATAAGCAAATGCTTGCTGCGGTGCGCAATTGATCAATTCAGTGATTGTTTCGCATCCGGGGCTTGATACATACTGTTACATTGATACACGCTCCGATATCCTGAAGTCGCGTCACCAACAATAATTTCATGAGGATAGGGGAGCTGGTATGAGCAAGTTAGTGAAGAAAGTCGGCGTCCAACAAGTCAGTTACGCGCTCGCGATGCTGGGCATGCTGTCCGGCGCACAGGCGCAGGATGGCGCGGCACAGGAACCAGTCGTGCAGCCTTCGAGCGTGGTGCAGGTGAGCGGCTTCCGCAGGAGCTATGCCGACGCGCTGGTGATGAAGCGCCAGAACATCGGGGTAAGCGACAGCATTTCCTCCGAGGGCCTTGACCGCTTCCCCGACTTGAACGTGGGCGAAGCGCTGCAGCGCATTCCGGGCATCCAGGTGAACCGGGAAGAGGATGGCCGCAGCGCATCCGTCAACCTGCGCGGCCTGCCCAGCGCCTTCGCCAAGATCACGATGAACGGCATGGACTTCGCCGCCCCGGTGCTCGGCGGAGCGGCCCCCATGGGCGCCTTCGACTCGGACATCTTCAGCGCCTTCACGGTCATCAAATCGGTATCGGCAGCGGAGCAGAGCGGCGGCATCGCCGGCAACATCGATATGCAGATCGCTCCCGCCTTGTCGCGCAAGGAAGGCGCCTCGGTCAAGCTGGCTGCCGAACGCAACACGCTTGGCAGCACCACCACGCCGAAGACGTCGCTGAATTTTGCCGAGCGCCTGATGGACGGCAAGCTTGGCGTGTTCGCCAACCTGGCGTGGAAGAAGGAAGAATTCCGCCGCGATTCCCTGTACATCAACCAGTTCACCCAATTGAGCCCTGTGACCACGCCGGACTTCCTGGCGCGTTACAAGGATTATTACGCCGCCAGCTGTACCGGCCAGCCCTCCCCTTGCGTTGCGGCGCCGGGTGGCACCGGCGCCATCTCGAAGGCCGGCATCACCGCGCCGACCGATATCCGCCAGGCTGCGCGCGTCAACGACGGCAGCCTGGCCTCCGGCGCGCTGGGCGCCGAATTCAAGGTCTCGCCCGAGATCCGCGTCGGCGGCCATTACTTCTTCACCGACCGCAACATGAAGAACACGGCGCTCGATATCCTCGATATCGACTACCGCGACGCCAACACCGTCATCAACCCGACCTCGGCGCCCTTCCGGCACACCGACGGCCGCTATTACGTGATGGACTATAACTTCGCCAATCCGCGCGTGTTCGGCTCCATGCGCAAGGAACCGTTCAAGCAAAAGGCCGATGGCTTGAACCTGCGCGGCTCCTTCAACACCGACGACTGGCGCGTCGAAGCGAACGGCGTCCTGTCCAAGGCCACCAACTTCGGCTACCAGGGGCAGCTGGACGTGCGCAATACGGCCAAAGCCGGCGCCGGCAACGGCATCACCGGCAATGTCGGCCTGGGCGGTGGCCTGGACGGCTTCACCATGGCTTTCAACCAGGCCACGCCGGCACTGGGCGCCGCCCAGTTGACCGGTCCATGGACCTGGGGCGGCAGCGGCAACACGCCAACCGTGACCAACTCCAAAGGCGACGTCTTCATCATTGCCGGCTCGGACAACTACGCCGACAACAAGGTCAAAGGCTTGCGCCTGGATGTTGAGCGCTTCCTTGAGCTGCCTTGGCTCGAAGCGCTCCAGGGCGGCATCCAGTACAACAGGAACGAGTACAATTCGCGTGCTTACCGCTCCAGCGCGGCCGGCGTCGATTACAGCAGGATCAGCACCAGCTTCGTGACCCAGAGCGCCTTCGCAGGCGACTACTTTGGCGGCAACGCGGGCAACTACCTGCGCAACTGGCAGACCGTGGACTACGACCTGGTGGCATCGACCCTGCAGCCCACCATTACCAGCGGTGCGCTGCGCACGGCCAGCGGCTGGGTGAACGATCCGGCCGACGGCGGCTTCACCAGCAACAACTTCTCCAAGGACGACGAAATCAAGGCCCTGTACCTGATGGCCAAGCTGGATGGCGAACTGGCCGGCGTCCGCATCCGCGGCCACGTGGGCATGCGTCACGAGGAAACCGAGCAGACCGTGGTGTCGATGGACCGCACCGGCACCGGCGCGACCGCGACCTTCAAGACCAACACCAAGAAGTCCACGTACAAGAACAACCTGCCTTCCATGCTGCTGGCGGCGGACCTGACGGACAAGCTGGTCCTGCGCTACGGGAACTACAAGACCTTCATCCGCCCGAATGCCCGCGACATTTCGCCGATCTCCACCACAGTGGTGCAGGATGCGGTGAACGGCGGCTACACCGTCAGCCTGGGCCGCGTGAATATCGAGCCTTACACCAGCAAATCGCAGGACCTGGCGCTGGAGTACTACAACCGTCCGAATGGCCTGATCGGCCTGGCGGCCTACCGCAAGAAGATCCACGGCATGATCGTGGGCGAGAACCGCGACACGGTGCTGTGCCCTGCCGACGGCTATGGCCTGGGCCTCGGCACCTGGAGCGTGGTGGGCGACCGCTGCGTGAGCGACCTTCCCGCGCCGGCCGGCAAAGGCTTGAACGGCCAGTACACCATCGACGTCAACGGCGCGGTGAACTCGCCCAACGACCTGGTCGCCGAAGGCGCCGAGCTCACCGTGCAGCAAGCCTTCGACTTCCTGCCCGCGCCATTCAACGGCATGGGCGGCGTCTTCAACTACTCCTACACCCGCGTCAAGGGCAAGGCACCGGACGGCTCCCCCGCCTTCCTGAACAACGTCTCGCCCCGTTCGGCCAACCTGATCCTGTACTACGAGACGCCGGTGTGGGGCGTGCGCGGCGTCTACAACTACCGCGACGACTACAACCTGCCGGCCGGCGGCACCTTCAGCGGCGCGGCGCGGACGGTGAAAGCGCGCGGCCAGTTCGACCTGTCCGCTTCGTACAAGCTGCGGCCCGACCTGACCCTGGCCATCGACGGTTTCAACCTGACCGATACCTTCCGCCAGGAATATGAAGGCTCGATGGCCAAGCTGCGGCGCGCCGACTACGACGGGCGCACCTTCCAGCTCACCCTGCGCTACACCTTCTTCTGAAGCGTCATGTAAAAAGCCCGCCGGCTCTTGCGAGGCGGCGGGCTTCTGCTTGCGCGAATCCGATTACGCGTTTTCCTTGTTTGCACGCTTGCGTTCGTGCTCTTTCAGGTAACGCTTGCGCAGGCGGATCGACTTAGGAGTGATTTCCACCAGTTCGTCATCCTCGATGAATTCCACCGCGTATTCCAGCGACAGCTGGACTGGCGGCACCAGGCGCACCGCTTCGTCGGTACCGGAAGCGCGCACGTTGGTCAGCTGCTTGCCCTTGATCGGGTTCACCACCAGGTCGTTGTCGCGCGAGTGGATACCGATGATCATGCCTTCGTACACCGGGTCGTTGTGCACCACGAACATGCGGCCGCGGTCCTGCAGCTTCCACAGCGCGTAGGCAACGGCCTGGCCGTCGTCCTGCGAAATCATCACGCCGTTGCGGCGGCCGGCCATTTCGCCTTTGGAGGTATCGACCGGGGCGTAGGCGTCGAACACGTGCGACATCAGGCCGGTACCGCGGGTCAGGGTCATGAATTCGCCCTGGAAGCCGATCAGGCCACGCGCAGGGATACGGTACTCCAGGCGCACGCGGCCCTTGCCGTCCGATTCCATGTTCTGCAGGTCGCCACGGCGGCGGCCCAGTTCTTCCATCACGCCGCCCTGGTT
>CBFGQI010000137.1:0-14061 GCA_965650885.1 uncultured Oxalobacteraceae bacterium | reverse complement strand
GGGAACAGGAAGTTGATCGACAAGCGATCGAAGAATACGAAGCCTACGGTAAAGAACAAAACTGCCAGCAGTTTGTTTTCGTAGCTGATTGGTTTGCCAGCCATAAGAGTCTCCCGGAATTTGTTGTAGATGGCCGTCAGTGCGACCGCGCCTGTCTAGTATTATGCATGAAAAAATAAACTATGCATAAAATAGAAAACGATGCATAATGAATCAGCACTGCGACAAAGTGCATCGATAACGACGAAAACCAAGAGCGGCAGCACGCCGCGACAAGAAGGAGACATTTGCAATGGCAAGAGATATGTCGTATCGCGCGCCGTCCGCCCCTTTGGTAAGGACGGCGATCGCAGCGGCCCTGCTGCAACTGGCAGCCGCGCCCCTGGCCTGGTCGAGCGAGATCGAAACCGGCAACCCCGACCTTCGGCTGCGCTGGGACAACACCTTCAAGTACAGCTCGGCCTTACGGCTGCAGGAGCGGCATCCCGGCCAGGTCGCCGACGCAAACACGGACGACGGCGACCGCAATTTCAACAAGGGGGTGATCAGCAACCGGGTCGACCTGCTATCCGAGATGGACCTGTCGTACAAGGATTCGGGCTTGCGCCTCTCGGGTGCGGCCTGGTACGACAGCATCTACAACCGAAGGAATGACCACGATTCCCCGGCAACGGCCAGCCAGGCCAGCGTGCGCTACGACGAATTCACCGACGCGGCCCGTCGCCTGCACGGACGGAAGGCGGAATTGCTGGACGCCTTCGCCTACACGCGCTTCGACCTTGGCCAGATGCCAGCCTCGCTGCGCCTGGGCCGGCATACCGTGTTGTACGGCGAAACGCTGTTCTTTGGCGACAACGGTATCGCCGGCGGCCAAGCGCCGGTGGACGTGATCAAGCTGCTCTCTGTTCCCGGCACCCAGTTCAAGGAATTGCTGATGCCGGTGAACCAAGTGTCCGGCCAGCTGCAGCTGAACCCAAATTTCACTATCGGCGCCTATTACCAGTTCGAATGGCGCTCCAACCGCATCCCGGCATCGGGCAGTTACTTTTCCGGTGCCGATTACGTTGGCGTGGGCGCCGAACGCTTCTTCGTGCCCGGTTCGTTCGCCCACGTCCATTTTGACCGGGTCGGCGATATCCGGCCGAAGGGCTCGGGGCAGGGCGGCCTGCAGTTGCGCTACCGGCCGTCCAGCGAGATCGCGGAGTTCGGCCTGTACGCCACGCGCTACCACGACAAGGACTTCAACCTGTACCTGATGCCGTCCGCGACGCCGGCCTTGCCTTCCGTCGGCAGCTACCAGCACGCTTTCGGGCAGGACATCAAGGCCTTTGGCGCCAGCGCGAGCACTACGCTGGCCGGCGCCAACGTGGCGGTGGAAGTGTCCACGCGCCGCGATGCGCCCCTGGTCAGCGACCCGGTGGTGGCTTTCGGGGCAGGCAACACGAACGCTACGGCAGCCTATGCGATCGGCAATACGGCGCATGCCAATGTGTCGGCCATCTACGTCCTGAATGGCACCACGTTGTGGGACGGCGGCTCCATCCTCGCCGAGCTGGCGTGGAACCGCGTGCTGAGCGTGAGCAGGAATCCGGCGGCGCGCGACCCGAATACGACACGCGACGCCAGCGGCATGCGGCTGCTGTTTACTCCGGAGTATTACCAGATCGCTCCGGGCATCGACCTGGCCCTGCCGATCGGACTTGGCTATGCCATCAGCGGCCGCTCCTCGAGCAACGTGAAATTCGCAGGCGGCGCGGAACATGGCGGCGATTTCAGCTTCGGCGCCAATTTCGACTTCCGCAAGAAATACAAGCTGAGCCTGAACCTGGTGCATTTTTACGGCGGCCGCGGCACCTTCATCACGCCGAACGCGGCGCCGCAAGAGACCGTCCTGCTATACCGGCAGACGAACAAGGACCGGGACTTCCTGTCCTTCTCTTTGCAGACCACATTCTAAGGAGACGATATGAACAGCAAGATCAAAATGGCGGCCGCATTCCTGGGACTGGCCTGGGGCGTCGCGGCAGTGGCGGCGGTAAGCCCGGAAGAAGCAAACAAACTGAAAGGCGAACTCACGCCCATGGGCGCCGAGAAGTCGGGCAACAAGGCCGGCACCATCCCGGCCTGGGACGGCGGCGCCATCAAGCCGCCAGCCGGCTACAAGGAAGGCGGGGTGCGGCCCGATCCTTTTGCGGGGGAGAAGCCGGTGCTGTCGATCAGCGCCAGGAATATGGCGCAATATGAGGACAAGCTGACCGAAGGCACCAAGGCCCTGATGAAGAAGTACCCGGGCTACCGCATCGATGTTTACCCGACCCATCGAACCGCCGCCATGCCGCAGTGGGCTTACGACAACACCTTCAAGAACGCCACGCGCTGCAAGACCAGGGATGGCGGCTTGTCGCTGGAAGGCTGCTATGGCGGCATCCCATTCCCGATCGCGAAGACCGGCCATGAGCTGATGTGGAACCATATGCTGGCCTGGAAAGGGCAGGCCAACTCCATGCTGTTCCGCCTCTTCGTGGTGACGGCCGACGGCAAAGCCACCATGGCTTCGGACGGCCTGAACGAGGTGCAGTCGCCGTACTGGTTCAAGGATGGCTCGCTCGAAAAATTCAACGGCGACTACAACAACCTGATGCTGGTGACGTATGGGCCGCCATTCAAGGCTGGCGAATCGATCCTTCTGCGCGACACCATCGACTCCAACAAGGGCCGCCAGGCGTGGCAATACCTGGTGGGCCAGCGCCGCACGCGCAAGGCGCCGACGCTCGGCTACGACACGCCAGACAGCGTGGCATCCGGGGCATTCTATTTCGACGAGGCGTTCGGCTTCTCCGGCGGCCTGGATCGCTACGAGTGGAAAGTCATTGGCAAGAAGGAGATGTACATCCCCTACAACACCAACCGTACCTGGCTGGCCAAGTCGGGCGATCTGCTCGGCCCGCAGCACCTGAACCCCGATTTCATCCGCTGGGAGCTGCACCGGGTGTGGGAAGTGGAGGCTACCGTCGCGCCAGGCAAACGCCATGCGGTGCCAAGACGGCGCTTCTACCTGGATGAAGACACCTACACCGCCGTGCTTTCCGACATGTGGGATGGCCAGGGCCAGATCTGGCGCGTCGGCTACACCTTGCCGATGGCGATGCCGGATGTGCCGGGCGCGGTGGCGCAGACCTTTGGCCTCTACAACCTGCTGGCAAACACTTATGTACTGGCGAACTATCCGGGCGAGAAAGCTTACCAGTTCAAGCAGGTCGCGCCATGGAATGAAAACTACTTCACGCCGGAGAACCTGGCGGCGAAGGGTAGCCGCTAAGCGGGGGCGAGCCATGGGACTCCTTTTACAACGGCGCACCGCCGGTGCGCTGGCGGCCTGCTGGGCTCTGGCGGCGGGACTGTTTGACGCGCGCCCGGCGCGCGCCGAGCCCGATGTGCTGCAACGTCCTGCGCTACGGAGCGCCAAGGCCGCAACATCGGTGATGCTGGCCATTGCGCAGGCGGGCAAGCGCATCGTCGCCGCCGGCGAGCGCGGCATCGTGGTGTACTCGGACGATGAGGGTGCCAGCTGGCGCCAAGCCTCCGTGCCAGTCAGCGTGTCGCTGTCCGGCCTGCGCTTTGCCAGCGAACGCGACGGCTGGGCGGTTGGCCACAGCGGCGTGGTGCTGCGCACGCAAGACGGCGGCCAGAGCTGGAGCAAGCAGCTGGATGGCGCCATTGCCGCGCAGGGCGTGCTGGCAGCCGCCGGTGCAGGGCGCACGGCGCCCGGAGCCGATCCGGCCAGGGCGGTGGCGGATGCGGAACGGCTGGTGGCGGAAGGGCCCAGCAAGCCATTCCTGGACGCGCACTTTTTCGATGCCCGCAGCGGCATCGTGGTCGGCGCCTTCGGCCTGGCGTTCGCCACCGAGGATGGCGGCCAGACCTGGCTGCCAGCTTCCGGCCGCTTCGACAACCCACAGGGAAAGCATCTGTATGCCATCCAGGCGCTGGGCGAGGAATGCTATGTCGCCGGCGAACTGGGCGCCGTGTACTACTCCAGCGACCGCTGTAAAACGTTCACCGTCTTGAAGACGCCCTACGAGGGAACCTATTTTGGTGCCCTTGCCACCGGCCCGCGCAGCGTTTTGCTGTTCGGCATGCGCGGCAATGCCTACTGGTCGGGCGATGCTGGCGCCAGTTGGCGGAAGAGCGAGATTGCGACGCCGGCATCGTTGGTGGCCGGGGTGCAGCTGAGGGATGGCACGCTCCTGCTGGGCGATGAAACCGGCAAGCTGTTTCGCAGCGCCGACGGCGGCAAGCGCTTCCAGGCCGTCGCGGCCGCTCAGCCGTCGCCTTACACGGGCGCCCTGCAGGCGGCGAGCGGCAGCATCTTCCTGTCCGGGGTGCGCGGCGTCACCCGGATTGCACTGAACTGAAAGCGGCAACACCATGAAGAAAACAGAAAACCCGGCCAGCGCCAGTTTGGGCGAATTCGACCGGCGCTCCGGCTCGGTGGTCGAACGCCTGGTGTTCAACCACCGCATTGCCGTCCTGGCAGTGTTTGTCGTGGCCACCCTGGTGCTGGCCTGGCAGGCGCTGGGCGTGCGGCTCAATCCCAGCTTCGAACGCATGATCCCCGCCAAACACTCCTATGTGGTCAACTATAAGGCGCACAAGGCCGACCTGGCGGGGCTGGGCAATACATTGCGCATTGCCGTGGAAGCGGGGGAAGGCACGATCTACAGCGCCCGCTACATGGAAACGCTGCGCAAGCTGAACGATGAAGTCTTCCTGCTGCCGGGCGTCGACCGCTCCTTCATGAAGTCGCTCTGGATGCCGGCCGTGCGCTGGATCGGCGTGACCGAAGAGGGCTTGGATGGCGGCCCGGTGATCCCGGACGGCTTCGATGGCGCGCCAACGAGCCTGGAGCAACTGCGGGCAAACATCGAACGCTCGGGCGAGATCGGGGCTCTGGTGGCGCCTGACTTCAAGTCCAGCGTGATCGTGGTGCCATTGATGGAAGCGGATGGCGCCAAGCGCCTGGACTACGCCGCTTTGTCCGAACGGCTCGAGCAACTGCGCCAAAAGTACGAGGCGCAAGGCGTGCGTGTCCACATCACCGGCTTCGCCAAGGTGGTGGGCGACCTGATCGAAGGCATGCAGCAGGTGCTGCTGTTCTTCGGCATGGCACTGGCCATCTGTACCGCTGTGTTGCTGTGGTACACGCGCTGCATGCGCAGCACGGCGCTGGTGGTGTCATGTTCGCTGGTGGCTGCGGTCTGGCTGCTTGGTCTGCTGCCCTTGCTGGGTTACGATCTCGATCCGTATTCCGTGCTGCTGCCCTTCCTCGTTTTTGCCATCGGCATGAGCCATGGCGCGCAGAAGATGAACGGCATCATGCAGGATATCGGGCGCGGCGCGCACAAGCTGGTGGCGGCGCGCTTCACGTTCCGCCGCCTGTTCCTGGCCGGCCTGACGGCGCTGCTGGCCGATGCGGTCGGCTTTGCGGTGCTGATGGTGATCGACATCCCCGTCATCCATGACCTGGCCATTGCCGCCAGCATCGGGGTGGCGGTGCTGATCTTCACCAATCTGATCCTGCTCCCCGTGCTGCTGTCCTATTCGGGCGTGAGCCCGGTGGCGGCGCTGCGCAGCCTGCGCGACGAGGAGGGCACCGATGCCGCCGGCGCGCCGCGCAAGCACCGCTTCTGGGCCTTCCTCGACCTGTTCACGGGCCGGCGCTGGGCCAGCGCTGCGGTCGCAGCGGCGCTGGTGCTGGCGGCCGGCGGCGGCGCTGCCAGCATGCACCTGAAGATCGGCGACCTCGATCCCGGCGCGCCCGAGCTGCGGCCTGATGCGCGCTATAACCGCGACAGCGCCTTCATGGCGGCGAATTATGCCGCCAGCAGCGACAACTTCGTGGTCATGGTACGGACCCCGCAATACATGTGCGCCAACTACAGCGTGCTGGCACAGGTGGAGGCGCTGGAGTGGCAACTGCAGCAGCTGCCGGGCGTGGAATCGACCAATTCCTATGCCACGCTGAGCAAGCGCACGTCGGCAGGCATGAACGAAGGCAGCCTGAAATGGTTCGACTTGCCGCGCTCGCAGGACATGCTGAACGCGATCACCACGCGTGCGCCGCGCGAACTGCTGAACCAGAATTGCGACCTGCTGACGGTGCATGTCTACCTGAAGGACCACAAGGCCGACACGCTGGACGCGGTGGTGCGTGCCGTGGAGGCGTTCGCGGCAAAGAACAACTCCAGGGAGCTGCAATTCCTGCCCGCCGCGGGCAATGCGGGCATCGAGGCTGCCACCAATATCGTGGTCAGGAAGGCCAATACGCAGATGCTGCTCCTGGTGTATGCGGCGGTGATCCTGCTGGCCTTCATCACCTTCCGCTCCTGGCGTGCGGTGATCTGCGCCGTGCTCCCGTTGATGCTGACGTCCGTGCTGTGCGAGGCCTTGATGGTGGCGCTGGGCATCGGTGTCAAGGTGGCGACGCTGCCGGTAATCGCCTTGGGCGTGGGGATCGGCGTCGACTATGCGCTGTATGTGGTGTCGGTGACGCTGGCTGAGATGCGGCGCGGTGCCAGCCTGTCGCAGGCCTATTACAAGGCTTTGCTCTTCACCGGCAAGGTCGTGGTGCTGACCGGCGTCACGCTGGGTGCGGCCGTGGCGACCTGGGGACTGTCGCCAATCAAGTTCCAGGCCGATATGGGCATCCTACTGGCCTTCATGTTTATCTGGAACATGCTTGGCGCCCTGATCCTGCTGCCGGCGCTGGCGCATTTCCTGCTGCAGCCGCGCGGCAGGCGCACGCCCGCCGCGGCGCCCAGCGCCGCCCCGGTGCGGCTCAGCGCGGGAGGCGGATCATGAGGATGAAAGCCATTGCCGTTCTGCTGGCACTCATGCCGATGCCGCTGGCCTGGGCGGAACCGGCCACGCGCGAGGAGGCCGAAGCCTTTGTCAGGAAGGCTGTGTCCTTCCTGGACCAGCAGGGCAGGTCCAGGGCGCTGGAGGAATTCAACAATCCCAAGGGCCGCTTCGTCGCCGGCGAGCTGTATATCGTGGCGCTGGACATGCAGGGCGTGGTGCTGGCCGCCGGCAACAAGCCCAGGATGGTCGGCAAATCGCTGCTGGACATCAAGGACATGCACGGCAAGCACTTCGTGCGCCGGGAGATCGAGCTGGCAAAGTCCAAGGGCAAGGGCTGGGTGGATTTCATCTGGCCGCACCCTGAAACCGGGGCCCTGTCGCACCGCGCCAGCTACGTCGAACGGAGCGGCGATGTCATCGTGCTGACGGGAGTTTACGGTCAACGATAATTTTCTGCATAATTTAAAATTTATGCGTAAAATGAGGCAACAATAACGTTGCAAGGAAAACTTGAGGAGACTTGAAGATGGAAAAAATGATGAAAGTGGCGCGCATGCACAAAGTCGGCGGCCCGATGCAGATCGAGCAGATCCCTGTGCCTGCGCCGGGCCCGAACGACGTGCTGGTGCGCGTGCGATCCTGCGGCATTGTGCCGAACCTTGGCAATATCCTGGCCAACTGGACGACGTGGTTCCCTGAACTGCCGTTGCCGCCGCTGCCGGCCATCTTCGGCCTCGATCCGGCCGGCGAGATTGCCGCGGTCGGCGCTCAGGTGCACGACTGGAAGGTAGGGGAGCGGGTCTACGTCAACCCGGGGCGCTACTGCGGCGGGTGCCGCGCCTGCCGCTCGGGTGACCTGATCAACTGTAACTACTACACCTTCAATGGCTATTTCGGCTTCTCGCAGAATTCGCTGAAGATCTTCAAGGATTACCCCTACGGCGGCCTGGGCGAATACATGACTGCGCCGCAGTATGCCCTGGTTCGCCTGCCCGACAACGTCAGCTTCGACCAGGCGGCCCGTTTCGGCTACCTTGGCACGGCTTATTCCGCCATGCGCAAGGGCGGCGTCGCCCCCGGCAAGACTGTGCTCATCAACGGCATCAGCGGCACACTGGGACTGGGCGCGGCCTTGTTCGGCCTGGCCATGGGCGCCACCCGCATCCTTGGCACCGCGCGCAATCTGGCGCTGCTGGAAAAGGTGAGGGAACTGGCGCCGTCGCGCATCCAGGTGTTCTCGACCGCCGAGGGCGGCGCCATCGACGCCTGGGTGCGCGACGTGACGGGTGGGCTGGGCGCCGACGTGTTTGTCGATTGCCTGGGGCCCGGCTCCCCGCACGAAGCCTTGCTGCAGGGGGTGCGCGCACTCAAGCGCGGCGGCCGCGCCTTCAATATCGGCGCCACGGCGGGAGCGGTGCCGATGGACTTGCACACCATGATGGACCAGCAGCAGACCATCGAAGGCTCGGCATGGTTCACGGCCGGCGAGGGCCAGGATATGGCCGACATGGCGGCGGCCGGCACGCTGAACCTGTCCGTCTTCGAGCACCACAAGTTCCCGCTGGATGATGTCAACCAGGCGATTTCCGGCATCGCCAGCCGCAACGGCGGTTTCAGCAACTATGTGATCAACCCTTGAGCGGGAGCGGAAAATGGCAAATACGGAAGACATCCTGCAACTCGAAAAGACCCGGTGCCAGGCCATGGTGGGGGCCGACTTGCCGGCCCTGACCCGGCTCTTTGCCGACGACATGGTGTGGATCCATGCCTCGGCGAATATGGACGGCAAGGCCGGTGTGCTGCAGACCATCGGCTCCGGCAAGACGCGTTACCTGGAAATCAACTGTTCGGAGCAACTGGTGCGCTTCTATGGCGACACTGCCATCGTTGGCGGCATCGCTGACATGAAGCTGGAAAGCGCCGGTGAGGTACGCCGCCTGAAGAACCGCTTTACGATACACTGGCTGAAGAACGGCAGCGCCTGGCAAGTCGTCAACTGGCAATCGACATCCGTGAAGGCTGCCTGAGACATGGATAAGGGAGTGGCAATGCTTTCTCAGACGGTGACGCGGCCGACGCCGTCCCATTTCGGCATCTTTGTGACCGATCTGGAAAAGATGGTGGGCTTTTATACCAGCGTATTCGGCCTGACCATCACCGATCGCGGGCTTGGGCGCAATTTCAAGAGCGAACTGGTATTCCTGAGCGCCAGTCCGGAGCAGCACCACCAACTGGTGCTGGCCTCGGGCCGGCCGCCTGAGGCCACCTTCAGCACGGTGATGCAGGTATCCTTCATCGTGCCGGCCATCCAGAACCTGCGCGATATCCGGACGCTGGCGCTGGCATCGGGCGCGATGCAGATGCGCGGCCTGAATCATGGCAACTCGCTGTCCATCTATTTCTCCGACCCGGAGGGCAATACCGTTGAAGTGTATACGGACACGCCGTTTTACGTAGCGCAGCCGCACGGCGACCCGCTCGACCTGGAGCAGAGCGACGAAGAGATCATGCGTGAGACGGAAGCGATCTGCCGCAGCGATCCGACCTTCATGCCGCTGGAGGAGTGGCGCAGGAAGTTCCTGGCATCCTGAAGGGCGGGCCGCACGGCCCGCCTTTTTTCAAATAAATGGGGACGTACCCCTTTATTTATTGGAGTGTCGCCAACTGGCGCGCGACGGCGTCGCTGATGCTGTCCTTGGTGCGTGCAATATGCTGGCGCAGCAGTTTCACCGCCTTGTCCTTTTCGCGCCCCAGCGCCGCCTTCATCAGCGCCTGGTGTTCGTTGCCCTTGTGTCGCTCGGTCTGCCGGTGCAGGGCGGAGAAGCGGCGATAGCGTTCGGCGCGGTCGAACAGGGAGTCGATCATGTCGAGCAGGAGCGGGGAGCGGCAAGCCGAAAACAGGGCAAAATGGAAGGCCTTGTGGCGTTCCGCCCATTCGTCGTCCAGCGCGACAGGGCCGCTGCCCAGGCGCTTTTCCACCACGCTCAGGCGGTGGAAGGCGGCCAGCACGTCGCCTTCCCAGGCATCGTCGCCGTATTCGATGGCGTCGGACAGGGCCTCGCCCTCGAGCAGGCTGCGGATGCGGCAAATTTCGTTGAAGTCTTCAACGCTGATGGGGGCGACCCGGAAGCCCTTGTTGTCGCTGGCAGTGACGACGCCCTCCTGGGCAAGGCGGTTCAATGCTTCGCGGATGGGAGAGCTGCTCAGCTCATAGGCTTTCGACAGGGCATCCACCTTGAGCTTGGTGCCAGGGGCGAGCTCGCAGCAAATGATGGAGCGCTTCATTCTGGTCAGGGCGACCTCGATCAGCGAGGCGCCCTCGGCCGGTTCAGCGTACAGGTTAGCCATGGCAAATTCCCGAATATCTACACATTCCTCATTTTATGCCTAAAATCGATGAAAATGCAAATTTCAGGTACTGTGCCTGCTCAGGCGGCGAGCGTGGCCCCGTTTTCCCTGGTGGACAGCATCTGGCGCAGGGCATGCAGCAGGGCCAGCCCACCGGCGAGGGAGGCCGCGCCGCCGAAGACGTAATGGTCCGGCCGCACCAGCGCAAGTTGGCAGCCGTGCCTGTCGAACCATGCCCCCAGCACGCCATCCCTCTCGCGGAAGTCGTGCGGCCCGAGGGCATCCTGATCCTGCGCGGCCAGGCGCGCGAGTACCAGGGGGAAGCCGGCATAGCGGCCGATTTCCTGCCGCAGGGCCTCCAGCTCGGTGCCCGGCGCCGCCACCAGGCGGAACGCGGCGCCGGTGAACTCGTCCAGCAGTCCGGCCAGGCCCAGGGGATTTTCGACGAAGGGCTGCGGGAACAGCGTGCCGCGCACGCCAAGCGGATCGGCCGGCGCCAGCAGCCCTGAGGTCAGGCCGGGGATCAGCGACTGGCGGATGGTGGGGCCGGCCGCTTGCGCCATTTCTTCCAGCATGCGTCTGTCGCGCGCCGCCGCGCGGGCCGGGTCGCGCTCGCAGATCACTTGGCCCAGTTCCTTGGTCACCATGGTGGTCTGCCGTACGTGCGGCAGGCGCTCTTCCTGGTAGGTATCGAGCAGGCTGTCCGGCGCCAGGCCCTGGTTGACCATGGCAAGCTTCCAGACCAGGTTGGCGGCGTCGCGGATGCCCTGGCACATGCCCTGCGCCATGAAGGGCGGCGTCATGTGGGCCGCGTCGCCGAGGAAGAACAGGCCGTCCTGGCGCCAGGTCTTCAGCACCAGCGCATGGAAGCGGTAGGCGGAGGCGCGCCAGATTTCATACTCTTGCGGTTCCAGCCAGCGCGAGAGCAGGCGCCGGATCGCATCGGGCTGCTGGATGCTGGCCGGCGTCTCACCCTCATTGATGGTGAATTCCCAACGGCGGTGGCCGCCGGGGCCGACGATGTAGCTGCTGGGGCGGGCGGTTTCGCAGAACTGGACATTGGTATCGGGCAGGCGGCCAAGCGCTTCAGGCTTGACCAGGACATCGACCACCATCCAGGGTTCGTCGAATGCCATGTCTTCCATTTCCAGCCCGAGGCTGGTGCGCAGGGGGCTGGTGCCGCCGTCGCAGGCCAGCACGTAGCGCGCGCTCACGCTGCGCTCGGCGCCTGAACGGTCGCGCAGCAGGGCGGTCGCCACGCCGCCTTGCTGCGCCAGCGACAGCACTTCCGTGCCCAGCTCCAGGCTGACGCTGGCGAAGGACTGGACATTGCCGCGCAGCGCGCCTTCAACGGCAGGCTGGGAAAACACATAGTTCGACGCCCAGCCGAGCGGATAGGGCGCGCTGGCCGGGGCGATGCGCTTGACCACGGCACCGCCGGTGGTGTGGTATTCGGAGGTTCGGTAGGGCAGCACAGCGTCCGCGATCCGGCCGGCGATGCCGATGTTGCCGAACACGCGCATCACTTCGTGGTCCAGGCCGAAGGCGCGCGGTTTGTCGTAGATGTCCAGCATCTTGTCGACGGCCAGCGTCTTCAGCCCCCAGCTGCCCGCAAGGTTTGCTGCAACGGCGCCCACGGGCCCCAGTCCTACGATAAGCAAGTCAAAGTCCATTACTGTCTCCCGTTTCATTATCTACGCTTTTGTATATGCTGTCTTTACGGTCGTGAAAAACTCCGCCGCGTAGCGTCCCTGCTCGCGGCAACCGTAGCTCGATGCCTTGCTGCCGCCAAAGGGTACGTGGTAGTCGACGCCGGCCGTAGGGACGTTGACCATCACCATGCCCGCCTGCGCATGGCGCTTGAAGTGGGCTGCGTGGCGCAACGAAGCGGTGCAGATGCCGGCGGACAGGCCGAAGCGGCTGTTGTTGGCGATTTCCAAGGCGTGCTCGTAGCTGTCGGCTGGAATGGCGCAGGCCACGGGGCCGAAAATCTCTTCCTGCGCGATGCGCATGTCGGGCGACGCGTCGGCAAACAGGGCGGGGGCCATGAAAAAGCCGTCGGTATCCAGTTGGAGTGCGCCGCCGCCGGCCACCAGGCGGGCGCCCTCGGCGCGTCCGATGTCGACGTAGGCGAGGTCCTGTTCCAGCTGCGAGGCGTCGACGACCGGACCGATCTGCGTATCGGCATGCAGGGCATGGCCCACTTTCAGGGCCGCCAGCCTGGCGCGCAGGCGTTGCACGAATTGCGGGTAGATGCCCTTTTCGACAATGAAGCGCGACGAAGCCGTGCAGCGCTGGCCGGTCGAGTAGTAGCCGCCCTGCACGGCGCATTCGACGGCATTGTCGAGGTCTGCGTCGTCCAGCACCACGAGGGGGTTCTTGCCGCCCATTTCCAGCTGGACCTTGGCGCCGCGCCGGGCCGCAGCCGCCAGCACCTTACGGCCAGTGTCCGCCGAGCCGGTGAAACTGATGGCCGATACCGCCGGCGCTTCGAGGATGGCCTGGCCGACCACGCTGCCCCTCCCCATCACCAGGTTGAACACGCCCGGCGGGATGCCGGAACGGCTGATGATCTCGGCCAGCGCCCAGGCCGAGCCGGGCACCAGGTCGGCCGGCTTGAAAACGACCGCATTGCCGTAGGCGAGGGCGGGGGCGATCTTCCAGGCGGGGATCGCTGCCGGAAAGTTCCAGGGCGTGATGATGCCGACCACGCCGACCGGCTCGCGCGTGACTTCCACCTCCACGCCCGGGCGTACGGACGCCAGCTTATCGCCGCGCTGGCGCAGGGCTTCGCCGGAAAAGTACTTGAAGATATGCCCGGCGCGGGCAACTTCCGCAACCGCTTCGGGCAGCGTCTTGCCTTCCTCGCGGGCCAGCAAGGTGCCCAGGTCCTGTTGGCGGCGCAGCAGCTCGCTGCCGATGAAATCCAGGGCAATGGCGCGCAGCTGGATGCCCGCGTGCGCCCATTCGCCGCGGGCGGCGGCCGCCGCCTGCAAGGCTTGCGCGGCCTGCGCCGCATCGGCCTGCGCATACACGCCGACGATATCGCTGACATCCGAGGGATTGATGTTTTCGCGGACGCTGGCGCCAGCCACCCATTCGCCGCCGATCAGGTTTGCATGCATGGTTGTGCTCAGGCTTCGTCGGCCACCGGATTGGACAACGTGCCGACCTGGGAAATCACGACTTCGTAGCGGTCGCCCGCTTTCAGGAATACCGGCGGATTGCGCTTGAAGCCGATGCCGCTCGGAGTGCCGGTGGCGAGGATGTCGCCCGGGTTCCACGGCAGCGCCTTCGAGATATAGGCAATCAGTGCCGGAACGTCGAAGGCCAACTCGGAGAGCTTGCCGTGCTGCATGGTTTCGCCGTTCAGCAGGCCGGTGACGGTCAGTTCGCGGTAATCCGCGATCTCGTCGGCCGTCACCATCCAAGGGCCCAGGGCGCCGCTGGCGGCGAAGTTCTTGCCCATGCCGTACTGGTGGGTGTGGAACTGCCAATCGCGCACGCTGGCGTCGTTGAAGCAGGTATAGCCGGCCACGTGTTCCATTGCGCTGGCGGGATCGATGTTGGCGCCCCCCTTGCCGATGACCACCGCCAGCTCCGCCTCGAAGTCGAACTGGGTGGAAGCCCTGGGGCGGATCAGGGGCGCGCCATGCGCCAGCAGGGTTTCGCTGTAGCGCTGGAAGATGACCGGATACTCGCCCACTTTGCGCCCAGCCTCGGCCGCGTGTTCGACGTAATTGATGCCGACGCACACCACCTTGCCGGGGCGGGGGATGACAGGAGCCAGTTCTACGCTGTCCAGCGTGTAGTCGGCCCGCGCTTCGGCCACCAGCTGGCGGGCTTGCGCCA
>CBFGQI010000136.1:0-14254 GCA_965650885.1 uncultured Oxalobacteraceae bacterium | reverse complement strand
CATTTTTCGTCCCCCATTTTTTTCTGCCTGATCTCCGTCGTCAGAATTTGTACGAGGCGGTCAGCTTGTAGGTGCGCGGGTCGCCGTAGTAGGTGGTGACGGTGTTGAAGAAGCCGCCGAAGGCGTAGCCGGCCACCTTGTAGCGCTTGTCCGTCAGGTTGCGGCCGTGCAGGCCGATCTGCAGCTTGCGGTCGGCGCTGGTCCATACCAGGCCGGCATCCCACAGCGTGAAGGCGCCTTGCGCCAGCATCAGGTTCTGCGGCACCAGGGCGTCCAGCGAGGCGACGCCGGTGGGACGGATGATCTCGGCCTGGTACACCTTGTCCTTGTACGACAGGCTGTTGTTGAAGCTCATGTTGCCGCCGCGGCCGAACAGGTTGACCGGCCATTCGTAGGTGGCACCGATATTGGCCGACTTCTTCGGCGTATTCTGGAATTCGGCACTCTTCGCGACGTTGATCAGGGTCGCGCCGCTGGCCACCATCCATTCCTTGTACTCGGCGTCGATGTAGCTCAGCATGCCGTTCAGGCTGAGGGCATCCGTCACGCGGGCGATCGCTTCCAGCTCCAGGCCCTTGATCTTGGCCTTGCCGGCGTTGGTCAGGGTGCCGGCGAAACCGCTTACCTGGCCTTGGGCATTGTAGGTCGGGATCGAGCCGGGAATCTGCACGTTCTTGTAGTCGGTGTAGAACACGGCGGCATTGGTCTGCAGGCGCCCGCCATTCAGCGAGGACTTCAGGCCCAGTTCGACCGAGTCGACTTCTTCCGGATTGACGCCCTTGCGTTTTTCCAGCGATGCCGGGGTGTTCGGGCCGCCGGTGCCGCTCAAGTCCATGCGCGGATCGTACATGCCGCCCTTGAATCCGCTCTGGTAAGTGCCGTACACATTATGTTCGCGCGACAGCTTCCAGCCGAAGCCCAGCTTGGGCGTGAACTTCTTGTCCTTGCGGTGCAGGTCGGCCTTGCTCATGTCGGTGTTCGGCGCCAGGCCCACGGCAGCCGGGTTGCCCAGGTTGGGGGAACCGGCCAGGCCGAGGTAGGTGCGCTTGTAGATGGCGGCTTCGCGCTCGTCGTCGGTCCAGCGGCCGCCCACGCTGACGTTGAAACTGTCGGTCACGCTGTAGCTGGCGTCGGCATAAATCGCCCAGGTCTTGGAATCGATATCGTCGCGCGTCAGCAACGACAGGCCGCCGGCGGCGTTGTACAGCACATCGAATTCGTTGAAGGCATTGGTCTTCATGTAGAACAGGCCGGCCACGCCCTGCCACCTGGAGCCGGTATAGGTCAGCTGGAATTCCTGGCTGTCCTGTTTGTCGCTGTAAATGGCCGGGGCTTCAAACAATGGCGTATCCAGCGAGTCGAAGTCGATCGGCGCGTAGGATTTGGATTCGCGGTGTGCGGTCACCGATTTGAACATGACCTCAGGCGTGATGTTGTAATCGATGGTCAGCGAGGCGCCTTTGTTGGTCACTTGCTGTTCGTGGCCATTGACCTTGTACAGGTTGGCGCGCGTATCGTAATCGCCCGGCAGCGGCTGCAGGTTGGCCGGCGCCGGTCCCGGCGTCAGGCGGTAACCTTGCTTGGGCTCGGAGTCATCCTTGGTATAGTCGGCCGCGAAGCGGATGAACAGGTCGCTGTTCGGCACCAGTTCGGCGCTGATGCGGGCGGCGCCGACGTCCTTGTTGTAGTTTTCGCGCCCGTTCAGCACGTTCTTGCCGAAACCGTCGCGGTTGAAGGTGCCGACGGTGGCGCCGATGCGCAGGATGTCGCTGATCGGCGTGCTGCCTTTCAATACCAGGTCGCGCTGGCTGTAATTGCCGAGCGCACCCTTGATTTCAAACGTCGGGTTGGGCGACAGCTTGCGCGTCACGTACTTGACCGCGCCGCCGATGGTGTTGCGGCCGTACAGCGTGCCTTGCGGGCCGCGCAGGACTTCGATGCGTTCCAGGTCGTAGATGTCGGTCAGCGCGCCTTGCGGACGGGCCAGGTAGACGTCGTCCAGGTAAATGCCGACACCTTGTTCATAGCCGGCCACGGGGTCTTGCTGGCCGATGCCGCGGATGAAGGCGGTCAGCGTGGTATTGGTGCCGCGCGAGGCTTTGAGCGTGGTATTGGGGACGATATCTGACAATGCGGTGATGTCGGGCAGCGCCTTCTTTTCCAGCTGCGCGCCGGACAGCGCGGTCACGGCGCCCGGCACGTCCTGGATCAATTCCTCCCGCTTGCGTGCCGTCACGATGACTTTGTCGATTTCGCCTTCGGCCTTTTCACCGCCGGCGGATTGCGCCAGGGCAGGGGCGGCATACAGGGCGGGAAGGGTCATCATCACCGCCGCGACGGAGCGGCGCAGCATGAAATTGTGTTTCGACACATGCATCAAAGTCTCCTCAGGTTTGTTATGCCGACGAGTGTGCATGTTTTGCCAACTGTGCGAAACTGACAGGGGTGCACTCACGTTGTGCAATTTTGCACAGAATGCCAAGTAGTGATATTTCGAATTTGCAAAGATCTAATCCTTGCTGATATAGCGTTGATATAGCGCTGGGCATCCTTGTTAAGCTGTGCCGACACCATCGATGGGAGAGGAACGGATGACGGGGACGAATGAAACCAGGCGCAAGGTCATGTTCGGGCTGCTGGGCGGCATGGCGAGCTTGTCATGGGGCGCGTCTGCGCGGGCGCGCGCCACGGTAGACGAGACGGCGAAAGTGTTCCGCCTCGATGGCGGCGGCAGTACCTATGCCTTCGGCGTGAATGCGCAAGGCCAGCTGCAATCGCTGTACTGGGGCCCGGCCCTGGCCGCAGGCGACAAGCTGCCGGCGCCGGTCATCGTTCCCGAGAACTCGTCGAACGAACAGCCGGTTTCCCTGACGCCGTATGAATTCGCGGGCTTTGGCGGCGGCTTGACCACCGAACCGGCCCTCAAGGTCCGATTCCCCGACGGCGTGCGCGACCTCGACCTGCGCTATGCCGGCCATGAGGCGCAGGACGGCCGCCTTACCGTGCGGCTGAAGGACGCGCAGCGCGCCGTCCACGTGGCGCTGACGTATGGGATGGATGAGGCGACCGGCATCCTGGCCCGCTCGGCCGTGGTGGAAAACCGCACCGGCAACTGGATCCAGGTCGACCAGATGGCCGCCGCCTGCCTGAACCTGCCGTACAGCGACGATTACCAGCTTTCCTTCCTGACAGGCCGCTGGGCCGGCGAATTCCTGCTCCAGACGCGTGCCGTCACTCCTGGCACCTTCGTGCTCGAGAGTCGCAAGGGCGTCACTTCGCACCAGGCCAATCCTTGGATCGCGCTGAGCCGCCAGACCACCGGCGAGGAGGCGGGGCCGGTCTGGTTCGGCGCCCTGGGCTGGAGCGGTTCCTGGCGCATCTGCGTCGAAATGGATGCCATGGGAGGCGTGCACGCCACCGCCGGCTACAATCCTTTCGACTTCAATTACCGCCTCAAGCCGGGCGAAAGCCTGGCCTCGCCCATCTTCCACGCCGGCTTCTCGGACCAGGGCTTTGGCGGCGCATCGCGCCTGTTCCACCGCTACCAGCGCGAACGGATCCTGCCGCACGCACCAACGCCGCGCCTGCGCCCCGTGCTGTACAACTCGTGGGAGGCGACCAACTTCGACGTCACCGAGGCCGGGCAAATGGCGCTGGCCGAGCAGGCGGCACGCATCGGCGTCGAACGCTTCGTGGTGGACGATGGCTGGTTCGGCGCGCGCAACAGCGACAAGACCGGACTCGGGGATTGGGTGGTCAACCGCAAGAAATTCCCGAACGGCCTGGGACCCCTGGTCAAGCATGTGAATGGGTTGGGCATGCAATTCGGCCTGTGGGTTGAACCGGAAATGGTCAACCCCGACAGCGACCTGTATCGCGCCCATCCCGACTGGGTGATCCATTTCCCTGGCCGGCAGCGCTCCGAGGCGCGCAACCAGCTGGTGCTCAACCTGGCGCGCAAGGACGTCTACCAACATTTGCTGAAGGTGCTGGACGAGCTGCTGTCGGGCCACAATATCGCCTACCTCAAGTGGGACCATAACCGTACCTGGTCCGAGCCGGGCTGGCCGGAGAAGGCGCCCGACGAACAGCAAAAGCTGTATGTCGAATACGTGAACAACCTGTACCGCCTGCTGGACGAGCTGCGCCGCCGCCATCCAGCGCTGGAGATTGAATCCTGCGCCAGCGGCGGCGGCCGGGTCGACCTGGGGATCATGAAACTCACCGAACAGGTCTGGACTTCCGACAATACCGACCCATATGACCGTCTCGTGATCCAGGACGGCTACAGCCACGCCTACGCGCCGGCCGCCATGATGGCCTGGGTGACCGATTCACCGAACTGGCTGAACCGGCGTGCAACCTCGCTGGAGTACCGCTTCCTGTCCGCGATGCAGGGCGGCCTGGGCATCGGCGCCAATTTGAAGCATTGGACGGACGACGATTTCGCCAAAGCCGCGCGCCTGGTCGCCGAATACAAGCGCATCCGCGCCACGGTCCAATTTGGGAACCTGTACCGCCTGGTCTCGCCGAGGAACGGCTCGCCGCGCTCCGCCACGCTGTCCGTGTCGCAGGACCGCCGGCAAGCGGTGCTTTTCGCCTTTCTGCATTCGAGCACAATGCGCGGCGCGGAGCAAACTATCCAGCTGCGCGGCCTGGACCCAGGCGCGACGTACTCCTTGCGACCGGTTTGCGGTGCGGCAGTCGCGGGCACCATGGCCAAGGCAAGTGGCGCATACTGGATGGGCCACGGCTTGAAGCCGCTGTTGGAAGGCGACTTCCAGGGCGCGGCCTTTGTGCTGGAGATTGCCCCCCAGGCGTGAGGCGGTTGCGCTGCGCGCTTTAAGGGTGACAGGTCGCCCAGCTTTTTTGGCGTAAGCCGATCAAGGTTTTCAGGAAACGCAGAATCGCCAGACAGTCAGTCCATAGGCGGATTTCAAATCCTCCATTGCCTGATCGGCCTCGTAGCGCTGCCGTTTGGATGGGACGTCAAGGGCCTCCCAAAGACCGGCCTTCGGACATGGGTCGCCGGCTTTCGCGCGCAACTCATCGGCTTCGAGGTCGGGAAGTCCCGGCGGCGCATAGGATTGCTTTGCGATCAGGGCGAAATCGGCTAGGTCGCGAGGATAGAACTGTGCATGCCTATATTGGGAATCATCAATTCCGAGCACCACCGTAATCGCAGCTGCCTCCCAGGACCAGTAGCCTTTGAAGACATCACCACGCTTATGGCTCTCATAATATGGCTCCCGCCTGCTGGCGTCGTACCAGTCGGCTAAGTACTCTGCCATTAAGGTCGAGCGCTCGTCTGGCGCAGCTGCGAAAACTTTGAGTGTCTTAAAGTATGGTAGATGCCGCGTACATTTATCAGGTGGAGTGCCACGATCGATCCCAGCAGATTCGAGCAGGCGTTCCAGCAGCCCGTCCTTGGGATTTCGGTAGTCGATCAACGGAGGAATACGATGGAGCAGATTGGTCCAGCCGAGACAGATTGCCCAGCTTACCAATTGTAGTGCATAAACATACGTTGAATCAGCAAGCGCCAAATGTCCGACGGTGACGTGACTTGCGTTGGGGCTGTCATTGTATGCCTTGGAGTAGATCGCATACGTTTCCCAGTATTCGAGAGCGCGTGGGAAAAACGCTCGCAACTCTTCGATGGGATGACCGGCACTGTACATATTCGCGATATGTTCAAGCGCTTGCCAGGCACGCTCCTGGGTCGAGGTCATCAGTGCTTCAGGTGGGATCTTGCTCAACTCTTCGGGCGCCTTAGCAAGGCTTTTCTCGACGATCGCAAAAGTCTCAAGTGCCGCGTCTTCGAAGTTGTACTGGTAGCTGCTATAGTCGAGCAGCTTTTCGCGCTTGCGAGCCGAAAATTCAGATTGTGTAAACATGTTCGTACCTTAACGGTGCAGGATGTTGTTCGGGACAGTCAATACGACTTGGATTTCGTGAAGCTGTCCTTTTGAATGCTGGTGCTTGTGTAGTTGTCGCCCGGTTACCAGCGATACCCATCTTTGATAGGGCGCCTCTGCGGCAGGATTCAACGCAAGGGATCTGCGATAAGACTGGACTTGACGAAGGATGGCCATACCCGGAGCAGTTAATTGTTCACCTGGAAGCTTTTGGCGAATCCACTCATGACTCATCTGAGTTGCGAGTTGAGTCTCAGGGTTTGGAGGGTTTATACCTTTGCGAAGCGCCTGTTCCTGCTCGTCGCTTGCTGACACCAGAACTCGATCATTTGCATATGCATCACGGCCTTCGCTTTGAAAAATATTAGGTTGTCCGCTTCGAGTTGGATTTGCCGCCTCCTCTGTTCGCAACGCGGAAAATTTTTCCTGCAGATCGGCAGGCAATGCTGCCATCAGTCTGAATGAATCAAAAATGCTGGATTTTGTTTCGCCGACAACAAAAGGCTTTGTTATATTGGTTTTGATCGACCACAGATGATCGATGCCAGTGTGCGGGGTGCTCCATTCCTCCGTCAGACGACCGCCATTGTTCGCCTTACGGAAGTTGTTGTGCTTCTTCTTCACAAAGTAGTCGGTGATATGCTCCGCTGGGATACCGCTGCGCCATTTTTGCTTCTTCTGTTGCGCCTTCTTTTTGGTGCTGGTGCTGGTGGAATTGGGCGCGGCACGATTGGTGCGCGCATCTGCGCTGCGTTTGGCAGCGATTTTGCGTTCGGCACGGGCGGCTTGCGTTGGCGTGAGCGTCGTGCGCGGTACGCTGGTGCCGCCGACGGCTGCGGTGCTGCGCGGCAGTTCGTGCCCCATCATCTTGGCGTGCATTGCCTTCAGTTCGGCGAAGGCGCTGTCGATCATCTTGCTGCCGCTCTTTTGCACTGCTTTCAATTCTTCGATCACCATCTTCACTTCGTTGCGGCCGGCAATGACTTTCACAAGCCAGCTATCGAGCCCGTCGATGAAGGCGGCGATGGTATTGTCGAACAAGCCTTTGCATTCACTGGTGAGCTGGCCCCAGTTAATCTGCCGCATATACTTTTCCACATTGCCGCGCAAGGTAGGGGAGATGGCTTCCAGCACGCGGCCAAAGTTGTGGCCTTGCTTCATCAGCTTGAAGCCCACTTTGAGGGCATCGCCGACGGCCGGGACGCATCCAATCAGCGTAATCACCAATTCGACCCAGCCGCCGATGGCGGCGGGCGTCTTGGCGATCTGGATGATGGCGAGAATGATGTCGCGTGCGTCCATTACCTGGCCCACGCCCGGAATCACTCCGAGCACACCGGTGATGATGATGTGCGAGGGGGACGATCCGGCGCCAGTCACCAAGTCCTTTAGCCAAGTGCCGATTCCGTCGTCCACCGTGCGTACGGCGCGTGCGGCAGGCGTCATGTTCGTAGACAGGTCCAAGTTTCGAGTTGCGTTTTAGATAATCATTTGGACGTCATTACAGCTTAGAAATTCTCCTGAAGCAAGAGCAATTCAATCGTGCGCGGGTATGATCGTTGTGGCCCAAAGAGCCTGGCCGGTGAAAATGGAACTAAACTGATACGGTCTTTTGGCACGAAACTGGGTCTGTTATTCTGGCCGCTGCTACGTAGAATCATCCGTTGTTGCTCCACTAAATTTGGAGAGTCACATGTTTGGTTTCACAGCACTAGAACTGGCCAGGATCCAGTTCGGCTTCACCATATCGTTCCACATCGTCTTCCCGGCGATTACCATCGGACTGGCCAGCTATCTGCTGGTCCTGGAAGCCTGCTGGTTGAAGACGGGGCGCGAACTGTACCGCGACCTTTACCATTTTTGGCTCAAAATCTTTGCCGTCAATTTCGGCATGGGCGTGGTGTCGGGGCTGGTGATGGCCTACCAGTTCGGCACCAACTGGAGTTACTTCTCCGCCTTCGCCGGTGGCATCACGGGACCGCTGCTCGCCTATGAAGTGCTCACGGCCTTCTTTCTCGAGGCCGGCTTCCTTGGCGTGATGCTGTTCGGCTGGAACCGCGTGGGGCCGGCGCTGCATTTCGTGGCGACCGGCATGGTGGCGCTCGGTACGCTGATTTCCGCCACATGGATCCTGGCGTCCAACAGCTGGATGCAGACGCCGCAGGGGCATGAAATCATCGACGGCCGGGTGGTACCCGTCGACTGGCTGGCGGTGATCTTCAATCCTTCCTTCCCGTACCGGCTGGCCCATATGAGCGTGGCGGCCTTCCTCGCGACGGCTTTGATGGTGGGGGGCTCGGCCGCCTGGCTGCTGTTGAAGGGCAAGGACAACCCGGCGATCCGGAAAATGCTGTCGATGGCGATGTGGATGCTGGTGATCGTGGCGCCGATCCAGGCGGTGATCGGGGATTTCCACGGACTGAATACGCTGAAGCACCAGCCGGCCAAGATCGCGGCCATGGAGGGCCACTGGGAAAACAAGGGCAATGAAGGGGTGCCGCTGATCCTGTTCGGCATACCGGACATGGAAGCCGAGGAAACGCGCTACAAGATCGAGTTGCCCCGGGTCGGCAGCCTGATCCTGACCCACTCGCTGGACGGGACGTATCCGGGCTTGAAGGAATTCCAGAAAGCGGATCGTCCGAATTCGCTGGTGGTGTTCTGGTCGTTCCGGCTGATGGTGGGGCTGGGGTTGCTGATGATCCTGCTCGGCGTCATCAGCGTCTGGCTGCGCTGGCGCGGGCGGATGGAAAGCAGCCGTCCCTTCCTGCGCTTTGCACTGTGGATGGGGCCTGCGGGCCTGGTGGCGATGCTGGCCGGGTGGTTCACCACCGAGATGGGGCGCCAGCCTTGGGTGGTGTACAACGTGATGCGCACGGCCGACGCGGTCTCCCCGCA
The DNA here is from genome assembly GCA_965650885.1 of uncultured Oxalobacteraceae bacterium. Classification (GTDB taxonomy): domain Bacteria; phylum Pseudomonadota; class Gammaproteobacteria; order Burkholderiales; family Burkholderiaceae_D; genus Rugamonas. Next base: position 5,438 of record CBFGQI010000136.1, on the reverse strand, counting down.
CGGCGCCACCGAGCTGGGCGTGACGCTGGCGCTGTTCGTGGTCGTGTATTTCGCCGTATTCGGCACCGGCATCGCCTACCTGCTGCGGCTGATCCGCAAAGGCCCGATCGTGAGCGAAGGCCAGCAAGTGGAAGTCGGCGGGCCAGGGCAGGAGCGCACGCCGGCGCGGCCGCTGTCGGCCGCCAAAAAATCCGATCGCGACGACGCTGGCAAGGATAAGGAGTAACCATGGGCATCGAACTCTCTGTCATCTGGGCCGTCATCATCCTGTTCGGGGTGATGATGTATATCGTCATGGACGGCTTCGACCTGGGCATCGGCATCCTGTATCCCTTCTTCCCGGAAAAGGATGAACGCGACGTGCTGATGAACACCGTGGCGCCGGTATGGGACGGCAACGAGACCTGGCTGGTGTTGGGCGGCGCCGGACTGCTGGCCGCGTTTCCGCTGGCGTATTCCGTGATCCTGAGTGCGCTTTACCTGCCGCTGATCTTCATGCTGGTCGGCCTGATCTTCCGTGGCGTCGCCTTCGAATTCCGTTTCAAGGCGTTGGAGCACGAGCGGCATTTCTGGGACAAGGCCTTCATCGGCGGCTCGGTGGCCGCCACCTTCTTCCAGGGCGCGGCGCTGGGCGCCTACATCCAGGGCTTCAGCGTATCGGGGACCCGCTTCAGCGGCGGGCCGATGGACTGGCTATCGCCGTTTGCCGTGTTCACCGGCGTAGGGCTGCTGGTGGCATATGCCTTGTTGGGCAGCACCTGGCTGATCATGAAAACGGAAGGGGCCTTGCAGGCGCGCGCCTACGCCATCACGCGGCCGCTGGTGTGGGGCATCCTGGCGGTGATCGTCGTCATCAGCATCTGGACGCCGCTGATCGACGAGCGGATCGCCGCGCGCTGGTTCAGCTTCCCGAACATGCTGTGGTTTGCCCCGGTACCGGTACTGGTGCTGGCCTGCGGCTTGCTGCTGTTGCGGGCGCTGGCGCGGCAACAGCAGATCAGCCCCTTCGTGTACACGCTGGCGCTGGTCTTCCTCGGCTATAGCGGACTCGGAATCAGCGTCTGGCCCAATGTCGTGCCGCCCGATATCTCGATCTGGGACGCAGCGGGGCCAGCGCAAAGCCAGGGGTTTGCCCTGGTCGGTGCGCTGCTGATCGTCCCCATCATCCTGATGTACACGATCTGGTCGTACTACGTCTTCCGCGGCAAGGTGCGCATCGGGGAGGGTTATCACTGATGTGGAAACGTCTGGGATGGATGGCCCTGATCTGGGCCGCGAGCGTCGCCGCCCTGGCCGTGGCGGCCTTGCTCATGAAGCTGCTCATGCGGGCGGTCGGGATGAGTTCCTGAGCCGCCGCTTCACGCCACGCGCTTGTACCATGGCTGCCCGGCGCTGAGCGGCTGGTAGGACGCCGCGAGCGCTTCGGCTGGGTCGAGTTCGCGGTCCAGGCCGAGGGTGCCGAATGGCACCAGGCTGTCGTGGAACAGTTGCAGCACGCGCTGGCGCAGCAGCGGGCCAAAGTCGGGCAGGGCGCGCTGGCAGGCGATCAGGTTGAATTCATTGAACGACGCGTCGGTGACGAGGTTGTACTGGGCCCAGGTGATGTGGCTGCGCAGGCTGGGGGCCAGCACGGCGCGACCCGACTGCAACTGGAAATAGTCGGCGAGCTGGCCCTGGCCGCCGGCCTGCACGTAAGCGCCTTGGGCGCGCGCCAGCTCCGGCTCGGGCAGCCAGGCGGCGGCAGCCTCGTCCAGCATGTCGTCGCTGGCGACGGTGGCATGGATTTCCGCATGCGCCAGCAAGCCCATGTCGGCCAGGATGACCGCCATGGTCCAGGCCTGGCCGGCGCCGGCACAGTCGGCCAGCCAGACGCGGGGCAGGGCGACGCCGCGCAGGGAATGCTCGGCCGCTTCGCGCAGCATCAGCGCTTCCGCCGCATCGTCGAACAGGCTGGCCGGCGGCACGTGCAGGGCGCGCAGCAGGCTGCCCGCCGTGGCGGGATCGTGCAGCACCTGGTCCTGCAGTTGCGACAGCGTTGCCAGCGCGCGCTGCTGCATGAAGCCGAACAGCTTGCGTTTCAGCGGCGCACGGTCGTGCAGGCGGAAATCGAAGCCGAAGCGGCGCACTACCGCTTCCAGCAGCAGCTCCAGTTCGAGCTCCTCCAGTTCCGGCGCGGCGTTGCGCCGCAATTCCTCGTTGGCCCCCATCGCCTAGTGCAGCCAGACGCGCATCAACGACAGCAGTTGCGCCACGTCCACCGGCTTGGTGATGTAGTCGGAAGCGCCGGCTGCGATACATTTGTCGCGGTCGCCCTTCATCGCCTTCGCTGTCAGCGTGATGATCGGCAGCGAGCGGAATTTGGGGATGCGGCGGATGGCGCGCATGGTGTCGTAGCCGTCCATTTCCGGCATCATGATGTCCATCAGGACGATCTCGATGGTCGGGTCGCGCTCCAGCACTTCGATGCCGTCGCGCCCGTTTTCGGCGAAGGACACCAGCATCTGCTGGCGCTCCAGCAGCGAGGACAGGGCGAAGATGTTGCGCAAGTCGTCGTCGACGATCAGCACCTTGCGTCCGGCCAGGCCGGCATCGGCGGCATGCACTTCCTCCAGCATGCGGCGCTGGGCTTCCGGCAGGTTGGCCTGGGAACGGTGCAGGAACAGTGCGGTCTCGTCCAGCAGGCGTTCCGGCGAGCGGGCGTCCTTGATCACGATGGTCTTGGCGTAGCGTTTCAGCTTGGCCACTTCCTTGCGGTTCAGTTCCTTCGCCGTATTGATCACGATCGGCAGGTCGCGCAGTTGCTGGTCCTTACCGACGATATCGAGCAGTTCGAAGCCGCTGATGTCGGGCAGGGTCAGGTCCAGCACCATGCAGTCGAAGTGCGATGCGCGCAGGGCGGCCAGCGCGTCCTGGCCGGTGCCGACGGCCGTGATGTCCACGTCGGTTTCGCCGATCAGCTTGACGATGGCGTCGCGCTGGTTTTCCTCATCGTCCACCACCAGCAGGTTGCGCTTGCCGCCGATCAGGAAGCGCTGGATGCGGGTGAATTCCTCGTTCAAGTCCTCCTTGCTGACGGGCTTGTTGAGGTAGGAGATCGCGCCACTGCGCAGCGCCCGTTCGCGTTCGCGCAGGCTGGACATCACGTGTACCGGGATGTGGCGCGTGCTGGGGTCGCGTTTCAGGCGTTCCAGCACGGTGAAACCGTCGATGTCCGGCAAATCCAGGTCGAGCAGGATGGCCGAAGGCAGGTAATCGCGCGCCAGGCTCAGGGCCCAGTCGCCCTGGTGCGTGACGATTCCCTTGAAGTTCTTTTCGCGCGCAAAGTCCAGCACCACCTTGGCGAAGCGCTCGTCATCCTCGATGATCAGCACCGAAGGGTCGCCCGGTGCGGTCAGTCCGCGGTCGTCGATGGTCGAACCGTAGACTTGCGCTTCCTGGTCGACTTGCTGCTCGGGCGGCGGCGTATACACCACGGCGGGCGCGGCGATCATCGGTGCCGATGGCGCTGCCGGCGAGGGCAAGCGCGGCATGGCCGGCTGGCGCGCGGTTTCGTAGTACACGAAGCCGGAGCGGTTATACGGCAGGAACAGGGTGAAGGTCGAGCCGGCGCCCACCACCGATTCCACACGGATTTCGCCGCCCAGCAGGCGGGCCAGTTCGCGCGAAATCGACAGGCCCAGGCCGGTGCCGCCGTATTTGCGGGCGGTGGAACCGTCGGCTTGCTGGAAGGCTTCGAAGATCAGTTGCAGCTTGTCGCCGGCAATGCCGACGCCGGTATCGCTGACGGCGAATGACAGCACCGCGTCGGCATTGCCCAGGTTCGGGTGGTCGCTGCTCCAGCCGGCCTTGACCAGGCCGATCGTGAGCGAGACCTGGCCGTGGTTGGTGAACTTGAAGGCGTTGGACAGCAGGTTTTTCAGCACTTGCTGCAGGCGCGTGGTGTCGGTCATCAGCGATGCCGGCAGGTTGTCGCCCAGTTCGACGGTGAAGCCCAAGTGTTTGGCCTCGGCCATGTGGCGGAAGGTGCGCTCCACATAGCTGCGCAGGTTGGCGAAGCGGTATTCCGACACGTCCAGCGTGACGGTGCCGGATTCGATCTTCGACAGGTCGAGGATGTCGTTGATCAGCGTCAGCAAGTCGGAGCCGGAACCGTGGATGGTTTTCGCGAACTCCACCTGCTTGCCGGACAGGTTGCCTTCCGGGTTGTCGCCCAGCTGCTGCGCCAGGATCAGCAGCGAATTCAGAGGCGTACGCAGCTCGTGCGACATGTTCGCCAGGAACTCGGACTTGTATTTGGAGGACAGGGCCAACTGGGTGGCTTTTTCTTCCAGTGCCAGTTTTGCCTGCTCCACCTCGCGGTTCTTGCGTTCCACCTCGATGTTCTGCTCGGACAGCAGGCGGGCTTTCTCCGCCAGCTCCTGGTTGGTCTGCTGCAGTTCCTGCGCCAGCGACTGCGACTGGGTCAGCAGCGATTCGGTCCGGCTGTTCGCCTCGATGGTGTTCAGCACCACGCCGATCGATTCCATCAGCTGGTCGAGGAAGGACAGGTGGGTCTCGGTGAAGCGGTCCAGCGAGGCGATCTCGATCACCGCCTTCACCTGTTGTTCGAACAGGATCGGCAGCACCACGATATTGGTGGGCGGCGCGGCACCCAGGCCGGAGCTGACCACGATGTAGTCGCGCGGCACGTCGGTCAGCCAGATGCGCATTTTCTCCAGCGCGCACTGGCCGACCAGGCCTTCGCCCGGCAGGAAGGAGGTCGGCAGCTTGCGCGAGGAGCGGTAGCCGTAGCTGGCGATCATGCGCAGGCGGGCGTCGGCCAATTGCGAGTCCATCATGTAGAACACGCCGTGGTGGGCCGACACCAGCGGTGCCAGTTCGGACAGGATCAGTTTCGTCACCGCCTGCAGGTCGCGCTGGCCTTGCAGCAATCGGGTGAAGCGCGCCAGGTTGGTTTTCAGCCAGTCCTGCTGCGCATTCTTTTGCGTGGTTTCTTTCAGGTTGCGGATCATCTCGTTGATGTTGTCCTTCAGGTAGGACACTTCGCCGCGCGCCTCCACCTGGATGGAACGGGACAAGTCGCCGCGCGTCACGGCCGTTGCCACTTCCGCAATCGCACGCACCTGGTTGGTCAGGTTCGCCGCCAGCTGGTTCACGTTTTCGGTCAAGTCCTTCCAGGTACCGGCCACGCCGGACACGTTCGCCTGGCCGCCCAGCTTACCTTCGGTACCCACCTCGCGCGCCACGCGGGTCACTTCCGATGCGAAGGAGGACAACTGGTCCACCATCACGTTGATGGTGTCTTTCAGCTCGAGGATCTCGCCCTTCACGTCCACGGTAATCTTCTTGGACAAGTCGCCGCGCGCCACGGCGGTGGTCACCGCCGCGATGTTACGCACCTGGCCGGTCAGGTTGGACGCCATGAAGTTCACGTTGTC
>CBFGQI010000135.1:0-14628 GCA_965650885.1 uncultured Oxalobacteraceae bacterium | reverse complement strand
CGGTGGGCGCGGCTTCCATGGGCCGATCATAGCCCGTTGTCAATTTTGCAGCAACGCCACTGTTGCGCAGTGACGCTATAATCGATGGTTCAACCAGCCGTTTGCGCCATGAATCCACATCTCGATAAGCTGCAGTCCTACCCGTTCGAAAAACTGCGCCAGCTGTTCGCTGGCAGCACGCCCAATCCCGAATACAAGCCGATCAGCCTGGGCATGGGCGAGCCGAAACACCCTACCCCGGCCTTTATCCGCCAGGCCCTGATCGACAACCTGGACGGGTTGGCCAACTATCCGCTGACGGCGGGCAGCGAGGCGCTGCGCCATGCCATCGCATCGTGGCTGGAGCGCCGCTATGGCTTGCCGGCGCTGGACCGCGCCACCCAGGTCTTGCCGGTGAACGGCTCGCGCGAAGCGTTGTTCGCCCTGGCACAGACCGTGATCGCGCCCGATACCGGCGCGCTGGTGATGTGCCCCAACCCTTTCTACCAGATCTACGAGGGTGCCGCCTTCCTGGCCGGCGCCGAGCCGTATTTCGTCAACTCCGACCCGGCGCGCAATTTCGCGCCGGACTACGACAGCGTGCCGGAAGAAGTCTGGCAGCGCGTGCGCCTGCTGTATATCTGCTCGCCGGGCAACCCGACCGGCGCGGTGCTGACGCTGACCGACTGGGAGCACCTGTTCGCGCTGTCGGAGCGCTATAACTTCATCATCGCCGCCGACGAATGCTATTCGGAGATCTACCATGGCGACGAGCCGCCGCTGGGCGCCATGCAGGCGGCCAACATGCTCGGCCTGACCGGGGAAGGCGAGCCGTACGCCCGCCTGGTGGTGTTTTCCAGCCTGTCCAAGCGCTCCAACGTGCCGGGCATGCGCTCCGGTTTCGTGGCCGGCGACGCGCAAGTGCTGAAGAAATTCCTGCTGTACCGCACCTACCACGGCAGCGCCATGGGCCCGCATGTGCAGGCCGCCTCTGTCGCCGCGTGGGACGACGAAACCCATGTCGAGGAAAACCGCGCGCAATACCGCGCCAAGTTCGCCGCCATCACGCCCCTTATCCAGGAAGTGCTGGACGTGCAAATGCCGGACGCCGGCTTCTACCTGTGGGCCGACGTGACCCGCACCGGCCTGTCCGATACTGAATTCGCCCGCCGCCTGCACGCCGAGTACAATGTGACAGTGCTGCCGGGTAGCTACCTGGCGCGCGACGCCCACGGCATCAACCCGGGCCGCAACCGCATCCGCATGGCGCTGGTTGCCGAAACCGGGGAAGGCCTGGAAGCGGCGCGCCGTATCGTCCAATTCTGTCATCAATTGAAAAACCAGTAATCATGAGCATCCAGCAAATCATCGAAACCGCGTGGGACAACCGCGCCGAGATCAATCCGTCCAACGCCACCGCCGAAGTGCGCGACGCCGTCAACCACGTGCTGGCCGGCCTGGACAACGGCTCGCTGCGCGTAGCCCATAAGGAAAATGGCGCCTGGGTGGTCAACCAGTGGATCAAGAAGGCGGTGCTGCTGTCCTTCCGCCTGGAGAACAACGTGGTGATGCCGTCCGACGGCACCATGCAGTTCTACGACAAGGTGCCGACCAAGTTCGCCAACTACTCGGCCGAAGATTTCGCCAAGGGCGGCTTCCGCGTGGTGCCGCCGGCCGTGGCGCGCCGTGGCTCCTTCATCGGCAAGAACGTGGTGCTGATGCCTTCCTACGTCAACATCGGCGCCTACGTCGATGAAGGCGCGATGGTCGACACCTGGGCCACCGTGGGTTCCTGCGCGCAGATCGGCAAGAACGTGCACCTGTCCGGCGGCGTGGGCATCGGCGGCGTGCTGGAGCCGATGCAGGCCAATCCGACCATCATCGAAGACAATTGCTTCATCGGCGCGCGCTCCGAGATCGTCGAAGGCGTGATCGTGGAAGAGAACTCCGTGATCTCGATGGGCGTGTACATCGGCCAGTCGACTAAGATTTACGACCGCACCACCGGCGAAGTATTCTATGGCCGTGTGCCGGCCGGTTCGGTGGTGGTATCGGGCTCGCTGCCGTCGGCTGACGGCAAGTACAGCCTGTACTGCGCCGTGATCGTCAAGCGCGTGGATGCCCAGACCCGCGCCAAGACCGGCATCAACGAACTGCTGCGCGGCGTTTAAAACCGGTAAAGCGACCGCCGCGTACCCCGAAGGGTGTCTGACCCTGCGGGTCAGACACCGGGTTACCGGTTTAAAAAGGGAGATACCAACGAAATGGCAATGGACCGCCTGTTCCAGCTGATGAAGGAAAAGAACGCCTCGGACATGTTCTTCGCCGTAGGCTCGCCGGTGCACCTCAAGATCAACGGCATCCTGATCCCGATCAACCAGCAAAAGCTCGAACCCGAGAACCTGCGCGGCCTGCTGGCCGAAGTGTGCTCGCCCGAGCAGCTGGAAGAACTGGACACCACCAATGAGCTGAACATGGGTATCTCCGTACCCAACCTGGGCCGCTTCCGCCTGTCGGCGTTCCGCCAGCGCGGCAGCATTTCCGCCGTATTCCGCTTCGTCCCGGCCAACATCCCGCCGCTGGGCGAATTGGGCCTGCCGCCGGTGCTGGCCGACCTGATCATGGAAAAGCGCGGCCTGGTGCTGCTGGTCGGTGCCACCGGTTCCGGCAAGTCCACCACCATCGCCTCCATGCTGGACCACCGCAACGAACTGCGCTCCGGCCACATCCTCACGCTGGAAGACCCGATCGAATACCTGTTCCGCAACAAGAAGTCGATCGTCAACCAGCGCGAAATCGGCAGCGACGCCAAGGATTTCTACACCGCCCTGCGCAACTCGATGCGCCAGGCGCCGGACTGCATCCTGATCGGCGAGATCCGCGACCGCGAAACCATGGCCTCGGCCATGGCCTACGCCCAGTCGGGCCACCTGGTGCTGGCCACCCTGCACGCGAACAACTCGTACAACGCGCTGAACCGCATCATCTCCTTCTACCCGATCGAAAACCGCCCCGCACTGCTGCAGGACTTGTCCTCGACGGTGAAAGCCATCGTGTCGCAACGCCTGATCCGCTCGGCCGGCGGCGGCACCCGCACGCCGGCGGTGGAAATCATGGTCAACACGCGCTACATTTCCGACTTGATCGAGAAAGGCGAAATCGGCGCCATCAAGGAAGCGCTGGAAAAGTCGCTGTCCCCTGGCTCGCAATCGTTCGAACAGGCGCTGTACAAGCTGGTGATGGACGGTTCGATCACCAAGGACGAAGCGCTGGCCAACGCCGATTCCGCCACCAACCTGCTTTGGCTGCTGAACCACGGCATGGAAGCCCCGCCGCCAGCCGAGGAAGAAGAACTGAAGTCCCCCACCGACGCTTCCTTCACCGAGTTCACCCTGAACTCCTGATCCGCCGCAAGGCCGGCATGGCCGCTCCGTAGTACAAGAAGGCTTCGGCCTATTCCGGAGCGCGCCATGCCCGCTGACCAGCTCTTTCTGATCTCCGCCTGGGCATCGATCATTTCTCTGATCGTGTCAGCCATCTCTCTGCTCCTAGTAAGAAGCATCAAAAGTCAACATCATCCGCTTCCGCCGGAAGCAGCGACTCAAAGAGCTGGCAATCTCGATTTCCAGTATCAAGCCACGAGCGGTCTCATCCGAGGAATTTGACAGCATTTCCGATTCCTTACGCAGGAACTTTCCCGTCACCCTCGTGTCGAAGAATTGACTCACGCGACCTACGGGGTATTAGATCAAGCAGCCGTGCGAAACCTCGCATGAACGAAGCCCAACGGTGACTTCGGAAGGGCATGTGATGATGTATGATCGGAATTTCATTTCAACAAGAAATTCCGCCACATATGAGCACCGCCCTGCCCATCGCCAAAAGCGACACCCAGACCCTCGACCTGTTGTCCAACCTGGTCAACCGCCATGGTTGCATCACCGGCGCCACCGGCACCGGCAAGACCGTGACGCTGCAGCGTATTGCGCAGTCGCTGTCCGACACCGGCGTGCCGGTCTTCATGGCCGACATCAAGGGCGACCTGTCCGGCATGGCCAAGCCCGGCGTGCTGGGCGAGAAAATGGCCAAGCGCCTGGAAGCGCTGAAGCTGGAAACCCCGCAATGGGCCGGCTGCCCCGTCACCTTCTGGGACGTGTTCGGTGAACAGGGCCATCCGGTCCGCGCCACGGTCTCGGACCTTGGCCCCACCCTGCTGGCGCGCATGCTGAACCTGAACGATACCCAGGAAGGCGTACTGCAGCTGGTGTTCCGGATCGCCGACGACAACGGCATGCTGCTGCTCGACACCAAGGACTTGCGGGCCATGCTGCAGCACGTGGGCGACAATGCCGCCGACTACAAGACCAGTTACGGCAACGTCAGCGCGGCCAGCATCGGCGCCATCCAGCGCGGCCTGCTGGCGATCGAGGAACAGGGCGGCGACCAGTTCTTCGGCGAGCCGATGCTGAATATCGACGACCTGCTGCAGACCGATGCGGCGGGCAAAGGCGTGGTCAACATCCTGGCCGCCGACAAGCTGATGAACGCGCCCAGGATCTACGCCGTATTCCTGCTGTGGATGCTGTCCGAACTGTTCGAGAACCTGCCCGAAGTGGGCGACCTCGACAAGCCGAAACTGGTGTTCTTCTTCGATGAAGCCCACCTGCTGTTTGCCGAAGCGCCCAAGGCCCTGCTGCAAAAGATCGAACAGGTGGTGCGCCTGATCCGCTCCAAGGGCGTGGGCGTGTTCTTCATCACCCAGAACCCGCTCGACATTCCCGAGACCGTACTGGGCCAGCTCGGCAACCGCGTGCAGCACGCCTTGCGCGCCTATACCCCGCGCGACCAGAAGGCCGTCAAATCCGCGGCCGAAACCTTCCGCCCCAACCCCGCGATCGACGTCGCGCAGGCAATCACCGAGCTGGGCGTCGGCGAAGCCCTGGTGTCCTTCCTCGACGAGAAAGGCACGCCGCAAATCGTGCAGCGCGCCTTCGTGCTGCCGCCCGCATCGCAACTCGGCCCGGTCACCCCAGCCGAACGCCAGGCTGCACGCGACAACTCGGTGGTGGCAGGCGTCTACGAAAAAGTGGTAGACCGCGAGTCGGCCTACGAAAAACTGACCGGCCGCGTCGCCGGCGGCAACGGCGGCGGTGCCACGACACGGGGCCCGGCGCGCACCAGCGGCGGCGACGACGGCTACGCTCCCGCGCCGGGAAGCCGTGCGCCAGCCGGCCGCGGCCCCGCGCCAGCCGAAGCCCCCGCCGACAGCGGCGGCTCCATCTTTGGCGACGTGCTGGGCGGCCTGTTCGGCGGCGGCGGCAAGCGCGACACCGCCGTGCAGGCCATGGTCAAATCCGCCGCGCGCAGCATCGGCTCGCAAGTAGGCCGCGAAATCATCCGCGGCGTCCTCGGTTCGATCCTGAAGCGGCGCTGATCGTGCGCACTGCCACTCTGCTGGTCGCGCTCCTTGCTGCATTGCAGCGCAACCTGCCCTGCCGAGGCAGCGCGGCCTATTGTCTCGCTCAGCGACTTGCCGCATGACGTGCTGTATTTGCTGGGCCGCTTCGATAAGCCGCGGGCCGGGATCGCCGACACCGGCGAGCCGTTCAATCCGACAGACGTGATTCGTCCCGACAGTCCCCCGGGCGGCGCCTGGTGCCCGGCGGCGCCGCAGCAGATTGCATTGAATTGAAAGTGGAGTTCGGTGGCATTGCTTATTGCACCGGGCAGATCGGACTCCAGAACACCTGGCGCGGCTGGGCCAAGACCAAAGGCGGCTCCGGTGGAGCGCGGGCCGGTCGGCACATGGTGAACGTTGGGTTCGGCGCTGAAGCCGAGCGTCGCATAAAGGGAAAACATTTCTTGCGATGCCCAAAATCGCCCCCACCATAATGCGCTTGTGAAAATCTTCGTTACCGGCGCGACGGTTTGAAAAGTCGCGCATCAGTGCACTGACCTGGGCAGCTCGCAGGCATCTACCTCTCAGACCATGCGGATTGCCCCAGCCGTTTGACCATGCAGTGGTTGGATGGCGATACCGGCCTGGTCTCGCATCAGACCAAACTAGCATCAAGTCATTGCTACTCCCAACGGTATGTCAAGCATTGATCACTACCAATTTAAGTGCCTGCGACAACGCCCGCGCGGTCGGTGAACTGACGCGGTGGCTCCAGAATGTCTCCCTGCAGCAGTTGCAGCAGAGACATCGTCAACGAGGCACCCCGCTCATGGCAGCCCTTGCCGCCGCCGAAACTCTGCCGGAGTGCAGTCGGCTTCGCGTTTGAAAAACTTGCTGAAATTAGTCGCTTCCTCAAAGCCCAACTTCTCCGCTATGGCGGCCACGGACATATCCGTGTGAACTAGCAGGCGCTTCGCCTCCAGATTGATGCGTGCTGCGATGAAGGCCTTGGCCGTCGCGCCCGTCGCAGCTGTCACCGCGCGCGCCAGACTCTTTTCTGTGTAGCCGAGTCGATTGGCGTAATGGGCCACTTGGTGCCACTGAGTAAAGCGCTCGTTCACAAGCTGCTGGAACCGCTTGAAGCGTTGCGATGCGGGAGAGATCAATGGCTCCTGCGCCTGTTGTCTGCCTTGCAAAATGCTCAGCCGTGTTAAGAGCGCGTAAAGTTGATGACGCAGCAGCGCATGTACATCCTCTAGCGGGGCGTCGATCAGTGAGTCCTCGCGCATCTGCTGGATCGAGGCTGTCACTTTTCGCAGATCCTCGCTGCCAAGGAACACCTGTTCCGGCAGTCTCTCGAAATCTACCGCGAGCTTGAGGTCGCGAGGCGTGGTCGATACAGGCAAGACAAATTCCGGGCGGAACAGAACATTCCATCCGTCCCAACCCTCGTCATGTCCGTAGTTGTGCGCCTGCCCCGGTCGCAACAGGAGCAGTGACCCTGGCTGACAAGAGACCGACTTGAAGTCGACCACCTGGGCGCACTCGCCCTGCGTGACACATACCAAGGTGTGGAAGTCGTACCGATGCGTCGTCCGCACTTTCTCCTTGCTGCCCCGCTGCCTCAAGTCGGCAACGGTGAAGACTTCCAGATCGAGTTGATAGGGCGCTCGCGGCCGATAGCCCAGACGCTGAATATCGTCGCTCACCGTCGAGCGTCCTGACGTCGAGCTATTCGATTTTGCCATCTTACATGCCTTCTTTTGGTGAGCAATGTCTTAAAAGTATCATCCTTTGTCGGGGATTTCACCGTTTAATTTGACCAATTAAGTCCGATAATAACCGTATCAAAACGCTTTTGAAAAGGACAAGCGATGACGGCAAACATCAACCAGATCACGGAAACTATCCTCTCTCTGGAGCAAGGGATCAACCAACGCTGGAACAAGGGTGATGTCGATGGCGCGCTGGAGATGTACAGCGAGGACGTGACTTATTTCGACCCGCTCACCGAGATGCGACTGGAAGGCCGCAAGGCCGTGGAGGCGTACTTCCGCCAGTTCTTCGAGGGCAAACTCAACATCCTGCGCAATGAGTTTCCCAACCCGCAGGTGATCGTCAGCGACGGCGGCGATCTCGCGATCCTGAACTATAACCTGCTCAACATCGTTCCGGACGGGCAAGGCGGCGCGAAGCCGGGCACCCCCTGGAACTCCACCCAGGTCTATCGCCTCATCGACGGCCAATGGCGGATAGTGCACGTGAACTGGTCGTTCACTCGTCATCCGGCCGCCATGCAGGGCTTGATGGCCTGAGTTTGCGCAATGAAGACCGAAACCTGCCGAGGGCTGCTCGGCATCTTATTCCTCACCGCCAGCCTCGCCGGGAGCCACGTCCCGGCACTGGCGCAACCTTCGTTCACCATCGCATCAATACAGGAACGCACCATGAACAACATCGACATCGCCAAGACCTATATCAAAGCCGCACAAACTGGCGACCAAGCCACTCTGGGCAGCATCATTGCGCCAGACGTGGTTTGGCACCAACCAGGTAACAACCAGTTTTCTGGCTCGCATCGGGGCATGGCTGCTGTCGGCCCGATGCTGGGCAAGATGATGGAAGTTTCCAAGGGGACGTTCACCATCACCCACGCCGACAACTACATGGCCAATGGCGACTGGGTGGCCATCACGTTGGAGTTCGCCGGCGAGGCCAATGGCGTCCAGCTCAAGCAGCCGGGCGTGGACCTCATCCGCATCGAAGGCGGCAAGATCGTTGAAGTCCGGCTGTTCTCCAGCAACCAAGCGCAAGAAGACGCATTCTGGGGTCGCTGACGCCGGCTTCGTTAGAAGGCCGAAATCGGTGGGGCCGCTTGGCTTCCTCGATTCAACGCTCATCCATGGAGACGTACCCAATCCAATGCTGTAAGCATGCAGAGATTGGCATCGACCAGCTGACAACAACAGGAACTGGATACCGCCATGGAACTGAGGCTGTTGCGCTACTTCGTAGCGGTGGCCGAGGAGTTGCACCTGGCGCGCGCCGCCGAGCGGCTGGGCATCGACCAGTCCCCACTGTCGCGTGCGGTGCGCGACCTCGAACAGGCGCTGGGCGTCGCATTTTCGACCGCAGCAACCGACAGACACGCCTGACCTCGGCTGGCCAAGTGCTGCAGGTGGAATGCCGCCGCGTTCTGGCTACTGTTGACCAGGCGATCCAAGCAACCAAGGGTGCCGCCCAGGGCTCCCAGAACCGCCTGCGCATCGGCATCTGCGACAGCCTGTGAAGGCCGAGGCTTGCCGCGCATAAGGTCAAGCCGGCTCCCGCGCTGGCGCCGCGACCATGAGGATCGGTCAGCGCGCCCCAAACCTGTTCTGCAGCACAAATGCCGCGACCTTGGTGCCAAGCTCGGCACCGGCCTCGCTCGAGTAGCGGAAATGCATGCCGCCATAAATGCGCGCCATCTTGAACTCGTCGATCATGGCATTCGTGCTGGGGTAGGTACGGGTGGTGCCCGTTGCTTTGCTGTCGAGCGTAAAGCTGACTGCGGTTGTGCCGTAATACTGGCGCAGCACCTCCCCCAGGCTGCCAGCGGTGCAGCCGTGCGCAGCGGGATATTCCGGATGGTTGGGGGTCGGTACCACCGGCGTCCATCCCGGATCGGCATCCGTATAGGCATTGCCATCGGTATCGGCCAGGGGGATCGCACTCTGGGGACGCCAGCTTTCGTAGAAATACTTGGCTTCGAAGCAGGCGTTGATGGCCTCGGCGCTGGTCACATAGATCAAGGCCATCAGGCGCGCAGCGTCGGCGAGATTGGATGTGGTCTTGGCGAATTGCCCGAAATTACGCGACAGGAAAGCTGACGGCTGCTCGGTGTGGAAGCGCGCCATCTCCAGCTGCCCGGCGCTGCGGATGGTACTGGCGGCGCCACCGTAACCGTTGACTTCAGCGAAATCGGCAGCATAGGCAGGACTGTCGAGGGTGGGCGGTGGCGGCGGGCGGAACTGGTCGATACGGCTCATCACGAATGGCTTGATGGCCGGGTAGAAGCGGTTAGCGGGATTGGCGCCCCGGAATTTTCCAGGCGCCGTGCCGGCTGTATAGGCGGCCAGCGCAATCGATCTGCCATCGTTGGCGCGCATTGCCAAAATATTCCTGGCCGCTTCCGTCCCCAGTGCCACGCCCCTGTCCCTGGCTTCGCCGGAAGGCAAGCCGGAGATGAAGCCGGCATATGCGCTCTCGTACGCGCTGGCGCGATTAGGGAACAGCACACGCAATACACCGTACGCCGCTGCGCCAGCAGCGGCCACCGCAGAGGCGTCAGCGGACGGCGCGGCCAACGCGGGTCCGAACAGCTTGAAGCGCCCATCGATGGCCGCGACGGCATCGTAGACCGCCAGGCTGACCGTCGCCAGGTCTACGTTGAATACCGTGCGTTGTTCTTCCGGTGTCGTGGCGGCCATGCCGCTGGCATTGACGGTCGCAGCAGCCACGTCGTGCCAGTACGACACGGCATGCGTCTGGTTTGCGCTCAGCACGACCGGCGGAGCGGAGACTGCGGTGGTGGCGCTGCTATCGCCGCCACTTCCGCCGCCACAGGCCACCAGCAGGATGAACATTGCCATCCCGGCGCCAACCGGAGTGCGGGGAGAGAGACATGGGAGGGACATGATTGCACCCATTAAAGTGAACGAAGCAGGTCCAAAGTAGGTAAACCTGCCGCGACAAGCCAGAACAGCCGGACGAAGCGGGCTTTCGGCCGGACGAAAGCGGCGCGCGCGCGACGAAAGGATCAATGCCTCACTTTCCGCACCGGCCGGCGCTGGTCCAGCGCCATGCCGCTTTCGTCGCCTGCGCCTGGCGGCGCGCGCCGTCAAAACCTAGGCTGCAAGCACCGATCCCTTTCTTCCGAGGAGTGCGCCATGAAGCATTTGAACTTGCTATTGAGCGCGGCTTGCCTGGCAGCCGTCGCGCCTGCCCTGGCACAAGAGCCGCAAGCCCCGATTCCCAAAGTAGAAGTCCGCCGCCAGCTATCACTCAGCAGCGCCTGCCCACAAGCCGTCGGCACCTTGCGCGCAGCGCTGCAAGAAGCAGCGTTCGAATCCGACAGGCCCGGCGAAGTGCTGGTCGAATTCACGCTCACCGACGACCAGCTCAGCGGAATTCGCACCACCTCCAGCGACTGGACATTAAGGGATCCGGTGCGCCGTGCCGTGCGCCGGCTGCATTGCCGCGCGCCCGAACCGGTGCCTTACAAAGTAATGTTCCGCATCGTTTTCCAGTTCGACGATGCCCAGGGCAACCCGGCGGCGGCGACCCAGGCGGCGCTCGATTTCGCGCCGGCCATGCTAAGACGCTGAACCGGCGCCGGCCAAAGCGCGTAGAATTTCCGCATCATGAGCCGGCCCTTCATCCCGCGTGCAGCCTGGCGTTACAGCCTCGGTGTCGGTGCGCTGTGCCTGGTACTGTCTACTGAGTTGCTATTCAGTCCGGAAACCCTGGCGCACTGGACGCCGGCCCAGGTCGCCGCCGGCTGGCTGGAACAACTGGCCGATACGCTGTTTGTGGGCATGCTCGCACTGGTGTGCGTGGCCGGTACCGACCGCCGCTTTCAGCACGATAGCCGCTGGCGCCTGGCGGCCCAGGCGGCGGCCGCAACGGTGGCCGCAGGCGCCGGTTACGCCGCGCTGGCACTGTTCCATTTCCCGGCCGGCTACTACCCGCCATTCCCCATGCTGGCCGGTGAAGCCTTGCGCGCCATCCTGTTGACAGTCCTGTTCACGCTGGCCTGGGGCCTGCAGCGGCGCGCAGCGCGCGCGGCGCGGCGTATCCGGCGCCTGGATCTGGACCGTGCGGTGCTGCACCGGCGTACCGAGGAGGCGCGCCTGAAGGTACTGGAAGCGCAGATCGAGCCGCACTTCCTGTTCAACACGCTGGCGACCGTCAAATGCCTGTACCAGGCCAGCGCCGGCGACGCCGACCGCATGCTGTCCAGTCTGCAGGTATACCTGGGCGCGGCTTTGCCCCGTTTCCGCGACCATAGCGCCACGCTGGCCAGCGAATGTGCCCTGGCCAGTGCCTACCTCGATATCCTGCAAATCCGCATGGGCCATCGCTTGCAATTTACAATTGACGTGCCGGCCGACCTGGCCGGCCATGCCGTTCCGCCCATGATGCTGCTGACCCTGGTCGAAAACGCCATCAAGCACGGTCTGGCCCCGCTTGCCGCCGGCGGCCGCATTGACATCCGCGCGTGCTCCGGCGACGACGTGCTGACTATCACGGTCGCCGACAACGGCGCCGGCTTCCAGGCCAGCTGCGGCAGTGGCGTCGGCCTGGTCAACATCCGGGCCCGGCTGCGCGCCTTGCACGGTGAGCGCGCCGCCCTGACCTTGCGCCAGAACCTGCCGAGCGGCGTCGTCGCCAGCATCAGCGTTCCCCTGCGGCCGCAGTTGCCGGAACGCGCCCCCCTCCCGCCCGGCCACGGCACGCCGTCAGCCCCGTACACCGCGCCCGCTCCGCCAGCCTTGACGCCGGCGCCAGGCAGCTGGGCCAGCCGGCTGCGCGCGCGCTGGCCGCACATACTTCTGGTGGGCCTGGGCATCTGGGGCATGGACGTATTGCGCGTCCTGCCGATCGAACTGGAACTCAGTAGTTGGCTGGACAACCTGACCGGTGCCCTGCTGATGCTGACCAATGCACTGCTCGGCGCGGCACTGATGATCAGTGCCATCACGGCAGCGGAGCAATTGCCCGCCTCGCAGCGCTGGCGGGGGCCGTTGCTCGGCGCGGTGGTGCTGCTGGCAGCACCCTTGGCGGGCAGCCTGCATCTGCCGCTGACCTACCTGGCCCAGCAGTTTGACGTGCAGCACCACATTGACAGTTATTTCGGCCTGTTTGTCCATGAGATGTGGGTTTCATTAGCCACCGGCGCGCTGCTGGCCGCCGGTTTCACCATGAATGAACGGTCGCACCGCGCGGCGGCGCGGCTGTGGGCGGTGCGCAGCGAATGCAGCGAAGCCAAGCGTTCGATGGTGGAGTCCCGCCTGAACATTCTGAAGGCACGCATCGAGCCGGCCTTGCTGGTCCGCGAGATCGGCCTGGTCCAGGCGCTGTACCGCCAGCAGCACGCAGGCGCCCAGCAACAGCTGGAAAACCTCATTGCCTATTTGCAGTCGGCCTTGCCGCACCTGCATGGCGGCGGCGCCACCCTGGGCGAGGAGCTGGCCCTGGCGCAAGCTTACCTGCGGCTGCAGGCGGGCAATTGGGGCGCGCGCCTCGCCTGGCACATCGACGTCGACCCCGCCATGCATGGCATGCGCTTTCCGCCGATGACGCTGCTGCCCCTGATCGACGATGCGCTAAGGCGCGCGGCCAGCGCCGCACCAGCCCGGCTGCGCCTGCTGGTGCGCCTCCGGGCCGCAGCGGACAGCTTCGAGCTGACGGTGGAAGACGATTGTCCCGCCGTGCCGCCGGACGGCCGCTCGCAAGATGCTATGCAAGCACAGGCGCGCAGCTTCTGCGATTTCTATGGCCAGCATGGCTGCGTGTCGCGCGAGGTCGCCGGCAACGCAACACGGATCGCGCTGATGGCAGAAATCGACGCTGACGGCCTGCATTTGGGCGTATCATGAATCGCCGTTCCCATTCAGGAGAAGCTGCCATGCGCCTCCATCGCACTCCCGCCCTGGCTGGCCTTGCCCTGGCCAGCGCCGTCCTGGCACAGGACGCCGCCAAAGTCAGCCCGCGCACTTATAAAGTCGTATTTGAGGACGACCGGGTACGGGTACTGGAATATGTCTCGAAGCCGGGCCTTGGCGTATGCGGCCAGGGCCGCCATTACCACCCGGCCCACCTCACCATGCAGCTGACCGATGTCAAAGTGAAAGTCACGCAGGACGACGGCACCAGCAAAACTGCCGATGTCCCGGCCGGCCGCATGTTTGCCAGCCCGGCCGAATGGCACACCACGGAAAATATCGGTACCGCCGGTGCGCGTGCCTACATCGTCGAATACAAGGATAAGAGCTGGCGTCCGAGCACCGGCTGAAGGCAGGCACCGTGAGCGTCAAGGCCCTCATCGCGGAAGACGAAGCCCTGCTGGCCGCCGACCTGCGCCAACAACTGGCACGCGTCTGGCCGGAACTGGAATTGTGCGCCACCGCCAGCGACGGCTATGCCGCGCTGCAGGCCATGGAGTGCCACCGGCCCGACGTGCTGTTCCTGGATATCCGCCTGCCCGGCCTGGACGGGCTGGAGCTGGCACGGCTGGCGGGTGGTCGTGCCCAGATCGTCTTCGTCACCGCCTATGACCAGTTCGCCCTCCGGGCTTTCGACGAAGGCGCGGTCGACTACCTGATGAAACCGCTCGATCCCGCGCGCCTGGCGCAGACAGTGCTGCGCATCAAGTCGCGTCTGAAGCAGGCAGCGCCGGCGGCCCCGGCCACCAGTGCCGCCGCGCCACGCTCGGCGGCGGAGGAAGCGCCCCTGCACTGGATCACCGTGCAAATGGGGCGCGAATTGCGGTTGATCGCGGTCGAGGACATTTGCTATCTGCGCGCCGACCACAAGTATGTCGCGGTGGTAACAGCCGAACATGAAGCCCTGATCAGCGCCTCCCTGAAGGAAATGCTGGAGCGGCTCAATCCCAACTGTTTCTGGCAAATCCACCGCAGCACCGTCGTCAACATCCACGCCATCCGCAGCATCAGCCGTGGCCAGGACGGCGCCCTGACGCTACAGCTGAAGCAGCGCAAGGAGCAACTGCCAGTCAGCGCCACCCACGCCCACCTGTTCCGCCAGTGGTAAGGGCGGCACGGTCGCCACTCAGGCCAGGGCGTGGTCGAAGTGATGGCCGCCGTGGTGTCCGCGCTGGCCGACCAACTGCACGCTGTCATCGATGACCTTGTTGCCATCGCGTTATCCCGTGTCCACCGGCACCGTGGGCGACCGCGATATAATGTCGTCCTTCGCCCGCCGGGCGGTCCTGCACAATGCTATTTTCCGAATGATTACTCTCTACGGCATTCCGAACTGCGACACCGTCAAGAAAGCCCGCGTCTGGCTGGCCGGCCAGCAGCGCGATTTCACCTTCCACGATTTCAAGAAGCAGGGCCTGGATGAAGCCACCGTACGCGGCTGGCTGAAGACCGTGGACTGGGAGATGCTGGTCAATAAGAAAGGCACCACCTGGCGTGCCCTGCCCGACGAGCGCAAGGCGGCCGTCACCGGCGCCGACGCTGCCG
>CBFGQI010000134.1:0-14638 GCA_965650885.1 uncultured Oxalobacteraceae bacterium | reverse complement strand
GACGCGATCGATTTCGCGCTGAAGAAGAAGGCCCGGCATATCGTGCTGGTGCCTTGCTGCCAGGCCGAAGTTGCGTCCGTGCTGCGCAAGAACAAAGGCTCTTCGCTCGGCAAGAATGTGTTGACCGAGCTGTGGCGCCACCCGATCCACACGCGCGAATTCGGCAGCCAGATCACCAACGTGCTACGCTGCCTGCAACTGGAGTCGCACGGCTACCAGGTCACTGTCACGGAACTCGTAGGCTGGGAGCATTCGATGAAGAATGAACTGATCGTTGCCACGTACAAGAACTTGCCGCGCCGCCGTCCGGCCGAGCGCCTGAAGGAAGTGCTGTCCACCGTCGGCCTGGACGAAATGGGCGGCCGTTTCTACACCGGCGCCCCCGGCGCGCCGGACGCCGCCGAGCGGTGCGGCGCAGCCGACGAGGTGACGCCATGAGCGCCGGCTATCCCGCCGGGTCGGGAGCGCGCCCGTACGCCGCGGACGGCGAGCGCTGGATCGATTTGCGCAGCGACACCGTCACCCAGCCCAGCCCGGCCATGCGCGAAGCGATGCTGGTGGCCCCGGTCGGTGACGACGTGTACGGCGACGACCCCACCGTCAATGCCTTGCAGGCCTACGCCGCCGAAGTGTTCGGCTATGAAGCGGCCCTGTTCGCGCCAAGCGGCACGCAAACCAACCTGATCGCCTTGCTCGCGCATTGCGGCCGGGGCGACGAATACTTGGTCGGCCAGGAAGCCCACACCTACAAGTATGAAGGCGGCGGCGCCGCCGTGCTGGGCAGCATCCAACCGCAACCGATCACCAACCAGCCCGACGGCAGCCTTGCCCTGCAGGACATCGAAGCGGCCATCAAGCCGCCAGACTTCCACTTCGCCCGCACCCGCCTGCTGGCGCTGGAAAACACCATCGGCGGCAAGGTGCTGCCGCAGCAATACGTGGCGCAGGCCACCAGCCTGGCGCGCGCACGCGGCCTGGCCACCCACCTGGACGGCGCCCGCATCTGCAACGCAGCGATCCGGCAGGGCATCTCGCTGAAGGATGCCGTGCAAGGCTTCGATAGCGTGTCGGTCTGCCTCAGCAAAGGCTTGGGCGCGCCGGTCGGCTCCCTGTTGTGCGGATCGCGCGCGCTGATCGAGCAGGGCAGGCGCTGGCGCAAGATGCTGGGCGGCGGCATGCGCCAGGCCGGAGTGATTGCCGCGGCAGGCTTGTATGCGCTGCAGAACAACGTCCAGCGCCTGGCCGAGGACCACGCCAATGCCGCCTGGCTGGCCGCTGAACTGTCGAAGATCGGCGTGCTGCAAGTCAGCGTGCCGCAAACGAACATCCTGTTCGTCACGCTGCCGCGCGAAGCCTGCGAAGGCTTGAATGCCGCGCTGGCCGCCGAACGCATCCGCGTTTCGATGGGCCCGACGCTGCGCCTGGTCACCCACCTCGACGTCAAGCGCGCCGACCTGCAACACGTAGCCGCCGTGTTCGCCCACTACTTCAAGCAATAAATGGACAACGAAGACAACACCGTCCGCCTCGCCAAGCGCGTGGCGGACATGGTCCCATGCTCGCGCCGCGAGGCGGAGAACTACATTGAAGGCGCCTTCGTCACGGTGGATGGCGCCATCGTCGAAGAGCCGGGCGCGCGCGTCGCCCCGCACCAGCAAGTCGCGCTGGCACCCGACGCCACGCTGCTCGACATCGCCCCGGTGACGATCCTGCTCAACAAGCCCGCCGGTGCCGACCCGTTGGCGTGCCTGCTGCCTGAGGCACGCAGCAAGGATGCCCTGCGCACGCGCTTCCTCAAGCGCCACCTGCGCAATCTCACGGCCTGCCAACCGCTGGACCGGCAAGCCAGCGGCTTGTTCGTCTTCACGCAGGACTTCCGTGTCGCGCGCAAGCTGGTGGACGAAGGCGCCGGCGTTGAACAGGAACTGATCGTCGATGTCGAAGGCGAGATCGCCGAACATGGCTTGACGCAATTGAACCAGGGCGCCGGCAAGGTGAGCTGGCAGAACGAGCACCGGCTGCGTTTTGCGGTGAAGCCGCCCAAGCCGGCCTTGCTGGCCAAACTGTGCGCCGACGTGGGCCTCAAAGCCACCGCCATCAAGCGCCAACGTATCGGGCGCATTTCCATGGCGGGCTTGCAGCCCGGCGAATGGCGTTACCTGCTGGGTTACGAACGCTTCTGAGCAAGAGTGCGTCCCGAAGCTGCCGGGCTGACTATTATTGAGCCAGGACAGCAGAGGAGCACCTGATGAGCTACCCACGGCTCAGCCAGAGCCAGATGGACGGCGCCCTCCAGTTGGCCCTGTATACCTACGGCCTGGCTGGCTATGAAAGCGTGGTCCAACATGTTGCCGAATACCCGATCGGCGCTGCTGAAGCCATCTTCAGCTGGCAGGCTGCGGCCGGCGCGGTCTACACCCTGCAATCGACCAGCTACAAGGAGCCGGGCTTGCTGCGCGTGTATGACCAGGCCGGCAATCCGGTTGCGGACGACGACGCCACCGGCTTGCCCGGGTCGGACCACCTGACCTTCATTGCGCCCTACAGCGGCAGCTTTTACGTTTCCCCCAGCTGGATGCAGGGCAGCGTGCAGGGACAGCATGGCGTCACGCTCAGCGTCTACGAAGACCTGAACACCGTGGGCGCGCCGGTCATCGCCGGCAGCGACGCCGGCGATACCTTGAACGGGACGGCCGGCGGGGAAATCCTGATGGGCCGCGGCGGCGCCGACCGCCTGCGCGGGCAAGGGGGCGACGACTACTTCGAAGGCGGCACGGGGCTCGACACGGCGGTCTACGGCCAGTTGCGCGACACGTACGAAATCCTTTCCTTCGGCGACCGCTACCTGGTGCTCGACCCGACGGGCGCCGATGGGCGGGACCTCATGTCCAACCTGGAACGCCTTGCCTTTCCGGATATTTCGGTGGCGTTCGACGTCGATGGCGCCGCCGGCAAAGCCTTCCGCATCTACCAGGCAGCTTTCAACCGGACCCCGGACGCGTCCGGCCTCGGTTTCTGGATTTACCAGCTGGACCACGGCGCCAGCCTGGAAGGGATCGCGGCCGGGTTCATCGATTCCGCCGAATTCCGCAGCATTTACGGCAACTCGCCCAGCAACTACGAAGTGGTGTACCGCTTTTACCTGAACGTGCTGCACCGGGAGCCGGATGCGGGCGGGCTGGACTTCTGGGTCCAGGTGCTCGATGCAAACCTGGCAACGCGCGCCCAGGTCCTGATCGGGTTCAGCGAAAGTGCGGAAAACTACCTTCAACTGATCGGCAGCATGGGCAACGGTATTCCATACGCCCCCTGGGGTTGAGCGCCGTGTAATCTCCGAAACAAAATGTAATTCTTGGCGGCATCGCGGCAGCGGCTGGCTAAGATTCAATCAGGACAAACCCGGAGACTGCCATGAGCTATACCACCATTCCGTACTTCACCCCGTTGACCCAGTACGAAATGGCCAACGCGCCGCGCCTGCCGCTGTCGGCCTATGACGCGCACAATTACGAGAATGCGGTGCAGTACACCGCCAACTACGCCGGCGCCGCCGGGGCGGCCGTATTCAGCTTCAACGCCATTGCCGGCGCCGTGTATTCCCTGAGCTCCACCAGCTACAAGGACCCGGACGCGCTGCTGGTGTTCGACGACCGTGGCTACGCCATCGCCGAAGACGACCTGACCGGCGGCTGGGGCTACGACCACGTCACTTTCGTGGCGCCTTATACCGGCACCTATTACGTGGACGCTTCGTGGTGGCAGGGCAGCGGCAGCGGCCAGCAAGCCGTCACGCTGAGCATTTACGAAGACCTGGCCACGCTGAGCGGCACCAATATCGATGGCAGCTACCGCAGCGAGGAAATCAACGGCACCATCAACGATGACAACATCTTCGGCTATGGCGGCAGCGACTCCCTGTTTGGCGGGCGCGGCAGCGATTACCTGGATGGCGGCACCGGTCTCGATGAAGCCTACTACAACGGCAACCGCGACGAGTACTCGGTGCGCGTGGATGGCGACCGCGTCCTGGTGACCGACCTGTATGGCACGGATGGCAAGGATTTGCTGTCGAACGTCGAGCGCCTCGATTTCAAGGATATCGATGTCGCCTTTGACATCAACGGCGCCGCCGGCGAAGCATACCGCCTGTACCAGGCTGCCTTCAACCGCGCGCCGGACCTGTCGGGCCTGGGCTACTGGATCAGCAAGCTCGATGGCGGCACGTCGCTCGGCGCGATCGCCAGCGGCTTCGTCAATTCCAGCGAATTCCGCAGCATTTACGGCAGCCAACCCGACAACTACGACATCGTCTACCGCTTCTACCAGAACGTGCTGCACCGTGCCCCCGACCAGGCCGGCCTGGACTATTGGGTCAACATCCTCGACACCCGCAAGGCCACGGTCAGCGAAGTGCTGGTCGGCTTCAGCGAAAGCGAGGAAAACTACAGCGCCCTGGTCGGCGTGATGCAGAACGGCATCGAATTCCAGGCCTGGGCATGATGCCGCGCGCTAGCGCAGAGCGGCGGACAGGCGCTGCGTCATGCGCTGCACGACCGGGGCGATCATCACCACGCTGATGAAGGCGGCCGGCCAGGCTGCGAGGAAGGCGCGCGCCCAGCGCAGCGCGTATTGCGGGTGGAAGCCGATATTCAGCCAGGTGACCCAGCCGCTCATGATAATGCTCATGAGCAGCGACATCAGGGCGGCGAAAATGATCCGGGTGCGCAGGTCGGGCATGTCAGTTCTCCAGCAAGCTTATTCAATGGGTTCCAGCGTAGTCAATTCCGCAGGAGTACACTAGAGATGAAAATTCAATCTCTAATTCCAAAAACGGAATCATGCTCGACGACCTTGCCCTGTTTATTGCCATTGTCGAGGCGGGCAGCTTGAACGCTGCCGCCGAGCGCGAAGGCTTGCCTACCGCCACCGTCACCCGCCGCCTGCAGAAGCTGGAAGCTGGGCTTGGCTACCGCCTGCTGCACCGCAGTGCGCGTCGCACCCAGCCGACGGCGGAAGGCTTGCAGTATTACGAACAGTGCCGCCCGCTGGTACAAGCCCTGCGCCAGGCCACCTTGCGGCTGGACGCCACGCTGGGCGCCATCGAAGGCACCATCCGCGTGCTGGCGCCGGTGAACTTCGCCAGCGAAATCCTGGCGCCGGCGTGGGCCAGCTTCCTCGAACAATATCCGAAGGTGAAGCTGGAACTCGAACTCTCCAATGAGGTGCAGGACCTGGTCGGCAGCGGCGCCGACCTCGCGGTCCGCATCGGCACCCAGGCCGATTCCACGCTCACGCAGCGCAAGCTGGGCGACGTCAGGATGGTCCTGGCGGCGGCACCGGGCTACCTGGCGCGCCATGGCACGCCGTCCAGCGCAGCGGAACTCGAGGGGCACGCCACCATCGCCACGCTGCCTTTGCGGGAATGGCGCCTGCACGATCCGCATACCGGCGCCTTGACGGTACTCCATCCCGAGCCGCGCATCCGCGTCAACGAAGTCCGGCTGGCGGTGATGATGGCCGAGGCAGGGCTGGGCATTGCGCTGGCGCCCGAGCTGCAATGCCATGCCAGCCTGCAGGGCGGCACGCTGGTGCGGCTGCTGCCCGGCTGGCTGCCGCACGAGCGCGGCGTCTACGCCGTCTGGTCGCAGCAGCGCTACCTGCCGGCCCGCGTGCGGGCCTTGCTCGAACACCTGGCCGCATTCACCGCCCAGCACCCTTTGCTTCAATCGTGACGCGCCCTAGTTGTTAAAAATGCTAGCATTGCTCCTGATTAATCTTGAGGAGCACCAACATGCCCATCACCGCCAGTTCCGGTGCCACTTCGGCAACCGTCACCGCGCGCCGCCCGTCCTGGGCGGATATGAAGAGGCACTATCCGGACAGTAGCGTCGCCACTGCCGAACTCTACGATCGCATGATCGGCGGCAAATTCAAGGGACTTTACAATGTGGCCGCCTATGGGAACACTTGCGCGGTACGCATGTCGTACGGCCTGAATCGCAGTGGCCTGAAACTCGGGAAAGCGCCTAGCCGTGACGGCAGCGTGGAGGGCGGGGACGGGCACACGTACTGGATTCGTGTGACCGATCTGAAACGCGAGCTGGAAACACGCTTCAAAGGGGCGGATGAAGAGTTGGAGCTCAAGCTCATCCCCAACAGTATGATTGGCGATCATGACGGCTTGAGCAAAGTGTTCAAGGAACGCGTCAAGCAGGCCCAGGACTTCCTTGATACAAAGCTTGCCGCAAAAAGTGGCATCGTCGTGTTTGAAGTGCAGGGATGGGGCGATGCATCTGGACACTTTACCCTATGGGATAACGGCAGCAAGCGGCTGGCCTATGCCGATGGACACGATTCGCCGAACGATCAAAACTATTATTTCTGGCTCACCCAACTTGCCGGCGCTCCTGCCAAGCCCAAGTTGATTCAAACGGCGCGGGTCAAATTCTGGGAGTTGAAATGATACGGGCTTTCCTCTTGGCGTATTGGTTTGCCATGACCGCTGGTTGCGCGACGGCGGCCAACGAGGTATGCCCTAACGTCGATGAATGGGCTGCATCATGTTTCGAGACTGCGGCCGGCAAACGCCAGCTCAAGCCGGAGTATCGCTCCAGGCTCGCGCTGGAGAAATCGGGGGTGGCGTTGATCGTCATTGCCGAGCCGCGAGAGTTGGTCGCGGTCAACCGGAGCGGCGCGGTTATCGTGCCGGGGATATTCCATACCGGTGACTTCGATTATCCGACGGCGGAACAGGGCGTAGGGCGTTTCCAGGCGACCGGCAAGTGCGGCTTCTTCAACAGCGATACCTTCAATGTGCTGGTGGCGCCTGAATTCGACCAGTGCCGCGCATTTCGCGACGGTGAAGCCATCGCCTGCAAAGATTGCAAACGCTATTGCACGGAAGCTGAATGCCAGGACTACAAATTGGTTGGCGGACGAGGCTTTGCATTCGATGCCAAAGGCAAGCTGCTGCGCCAGTTCGCGTTACCCAATCTGGAGGCCGCCTGCGGGCGCGCAGGTGTCGCGGAGGTACGGGAAGGGAATGGCAGACTTCCTCGCTTGAAGTGCAAAGAAGACCCCAAATCCCCCTTCAAGATGTGAGGTAACAGATGGCTGGAGAAATTATTCGCCTAGGCGATTCGACGAGTCATGGCGGCAAGGTCATTGAAGGCTCGCAGACGGATATCTGCCACGGCAAGCCGATAGCGTATATCGGGCATAAGGTGTCGTGCCCGAAGTGCAAGGGCGTTTTCCCTATCGTCGAGGGCGTGCAAACCACGACCATCTTCGGTAAGGGCGTGGCACTGGCCGGCATGAAGACTGCCTGCGGCGCGTCGCTGATCCCAAGCCAGTTCACGGACGTGGTGACACCCGGTGGTGGCGGCGGCGCCAAGCCGGCAGCGGCGCAGGCCAAGAAGCCTGCGGCTGCGGCGAATCCGGAGCCGGCCGCCGGGAATACCGCCGATGCGGGGAACCCTATGCCATCCGCTGCCGCCGCCATGCCTTTTGCGGCGGGAGCAACTGCCACGGACGCCGGACCTGCCGGCGATGCCGTGAAGTCCCTCAAGCGTATTTGGTGGAGCTTCGGCGAGGACGAAACACCAGTGGAATCGTTCTCGCGTCATTACGTCGACCTGAACGTCCACGTGGAGACCGAAAACTATGCGAGCGGAGAAGTCGTCAACTTGACGCTTGCCAATGACGATGGTACTGACCTGGTCGAAGGACAGCCAGAGCTGGCCGTTCCGGTGAAGGTCGGCAGTGACGGCATCGGCAAGGCCATGAAGGTTTTCGGCAGCAAAACGGTCCTGCTTGGTCAATTGGGATGATCCCTACGCCTCGATGAAGGGGCAAAGCGCCGGTGCCGTCGAGGGATTGGACAACACGTTGTTGTGATGCGAGTCCGGCAGGACCAGCATTCTCTTATGCTCGGCAGCTGCCGCATCGAATACGCGTTGCGACATGATCACCGGGGTCGTCTTGTCTTGCGCGCCAGCCAGCACCAGCAGAGGCGAGCGGATGCCGCGCGCCACCTTGACGTTGTCGATGGCGCCAAGCGCATCGTCCACCGTGATGCTGACGAAGGGCTTGTAGTACCACGGCAGCGAATGCTCGACCGTTTCGAGCGCCGTGGTGGCCGTCGTTTCAAGGACCACCGCGCGCACCGGCCGTTCCTGCGCCACACTGGCGGCGACAAAGCTGCCAAGCGATTGCCCGTGCACCGCGACCTTGCCGGGGAAGCGCGCCTCCAGCATGTCGTAGATCGCCAGCGCATCGCCGCCAATATTGGCCACGGTGGGCATGCCGCTGCTGCGGCCATAACCGCGATAGTCGAAGATGGCCACGTTGACTTTGCATCGCTCCAGGGCCGCCACCACGCGCTTGCCGTTGTCGTCCAGGTGGAACATATTCCCGCCGAAGTAGAGCAGGGTGCGTTCGGCACCGGCGCGCGAGACCAGCACGCCGCGCAGTGTCGCGCCATCGGGGCGGGCGATTTCGAGCGCAGTGCCATTGTCGAAGGCTTGCGCCGCCAGCGGCTTGGCCTTGCTGAGCGAATCGGGGCGGATGAACATGGCTTCTTTCACCGCAATTGTCTTGCAGCCGGCCAGCATGGCCAGCAACAGCAGGGTAGCGAAACGCATTGGAATCTCCTTGGGTGGTGTTATGATAACTATATTACATTAAAAACTTATCGTAAAACAATAATGAAATGGATTCCTGTGCTTCGGCTGGCGCTGCTGGCCTTCGTCCTCGTCGAGGCGGCCTATTTCGTCATGGCGTGGCTGGTGCCGCAGGGCCTGGTGTTGGGCGGCGTCCATGTGGTGATGACGCCGAAGTGGCTTGCGCCGGACACCGTGGCCGGGCTGACGGCCGGGCCGCTGGCGGTGGCGATGCTGGCCAATGCATCGGTACCGCTATTGACCGTCTACGCGGCGTGGCGCCTTGATGCCTTGCTGCGCGCCTTGCAGCAAGGCGCGCTGTTCGCGGTGGCGACCATCGGCCATTTGCGCGCGTTTGCCGGCGCGGCACTGGGCGCAATGGCGAGCTCGGTGCTTGATACGTTGGTGCGCGGGCTGGCCTGGCGCCACTTCTTCGGCATCGAAGGGCACGTCAGGATCGGCGTCTCGTCGGAAGAATTGCTGGCGATGTTCGTCTGCCTGCTGTTCTTCCTGATTGCCGGCTTGATGCACGAAGGCCGCCGCCTGGCGGAAGAGAATGAAGGCTTCGTCTGATGGCGATCGTGATCCACCTCGACGTCATGCTGGCCAAGCGCAAGGTCAAGTCGCGCGAACTGGCTGCCTATGTCGGCATTACGGAGCAGAATCTCAGCCTGCTCAAGTCCGGCAAGGTGAAGGGCATCCGCTTTGGCACGCTGGAGAAGATCTGCGAAAAGCTGCAATGCCAGCCGGGCGACATCATTGAATGGACGCCGGAACCCGGCGGGGCTGCCGCCGACGAGGAAGGCTTGCTATGATGAGGCCATGGACAACGACTTCTCCCTGGTCCGCCGCTGCCTGATCCCGGCCGACGCCTTCATCCTGTGCGGCTGCCTGCGGGCGGCAGGCTTGAATGCGACCGTGATGGATGACCAGCACGTACAGGCCGCGCTGCTGCTGGCGCCGGCCATTGGCGGCGCACGCGTGATGGTGCCGAGCAGTGAATTGGCGCAGGCGCTGGAAGTGATGGCGGCATTCGAGCGCGGCGAACTGGCCCTGGATGAAGACGACGACGTCGGCGGTGCCCGCGTCTACGAATTCATACCTCGCAAGTAAACACGATCGCCTGCATTTTGCCTTCAATGGCGCCGCTGCCGAATTTCCCGAGCAGGGCACCGGTTGCGACGTCCGTGGCTTCCTGCAGGCGCAATGGATCGCGCGCTTCGATATCGGCCTTCAAGGGCGAGCCCTGGCACAAGGCCGTGGCCACGATGCGTGGCGAGTCGGCGCGGCTGGTGGCCGCCACCACTTCGTGCGTGACGGCGCCGGTGAAGCCGGCGCGCGCCAGTTCATCGCGGATCACGTCGACATCGTGGTAGCCAAAAGGCACGCGCGCCAGGAAGCGCGGCGGGTCGTCATGGAATACGCGGGCCAGCGCATGATTGACGGCCGCGGAAAAATCGTTGTGGCTGATGCCGTCCCACACGTTGAAGCAATACAGGCCGCCGGGTTTCAGCACGCGGCGCGCTTCGCTGAAGGCGCGCACCTTATCGGGGAAGAACATGACGCCGAACTGGCACAACACCGCGTCGAAGCTGGCGTCGGGGAAGGGCAGTTCCTGGGCATCGGCCTGGCGCCATTCGACACGCGGCGAATCGACCGCCTGGCGCGCCTGTTCCAGCATGGCGGGATTGAGGTCGGTGGCGACAATGTGGGCGCCGGGGATATCCTGCAACAGGTGGCGCGTGACGGCGCCGGTGCCGGCCGCAATTTCCAGGATGCGTTGGGGCCGCCGTTGCGCGGCGCGGCGCGCCATGTCGACCGCATAAGGGGTGAAAAGGAGCGGCACCATGGTGCGCTCGTAGATTTCCGGAATGGAACCTGTGAAGCTGCTGTCCTTGTCCATGGTTGCCTCCCTTGTCCAAGGTCAGTATAGCGAGTGCTTAGGCGGCTTTGGCGGCTTTTTTCTCGGGTTTGGGCAGCTGCACCAGGCGGGTGCCGGCCAGGCGGTCGTGCAGGAACTGGCGCTCCTTGTCGAGGAAGGCGGTCAGCGACCACAGCAGTACGCTGGCGAAGATCGCATACAGCTTGTTCTTATTGCTGAGGTCAGCCGCATAGGCCACCAAGATGCCGGGCAACACCCACAGCCAGGCCAGCAGGTAGCGGAGCAGCGCGGTGCGCATGGGCAAGCGCTCATGGCCCGGCTGCACCAGCTTGATGCGCCAAGTCTGCATGGCCAGGGTCTGGCCCTTGCGGGTCCACTGATGGACGAAGTAGATGCCCAGGATCAGGAAGGCCAGCGCCTGGCGCATGTGCTCGACCAGGTCGGTATGGCTGGCCTTGGTCACGATCTCGAACACCAGGAAGGGCAGGAACAGGGCGGCAAAAGCCAGCAGGATTTCATAGACCATCGACGTCAGGCGGCGCTTGATGGTGGGAACAGCGTTATTTGCTTGCATTCGGGGTGGTCGATTGTGCGCTTTGCGCGGCAGGTGGGACGGTGGCCGGGGCGGTCGCCGCTTCCGCCGCTGGTGCCGGGGCAGGGGACGGCGCCGCGCTGCCGGGCGCCAGTGGGCTGGCCGCGTTGCCGGTGGCCGGCGCCGCAGTGGCCGCAGCCGGGATCAGGTTGCCGACGCCTTGCACGCTGCCTGGGGGGACCACGGCAGGCGAGCCAGGCGGCAAGCCGATCGGGGCGGGCGGCACGGTGCCGGGCGGCACGCTGCCCGGAGCCGGCACCAGGCCGTGGCCCTGGGCCTTGACGGGCGCCGGGGTCTTGACGGCGGCCTGTGCCGGGGTTGGGGTCTTGGCGACCTGGTTCTTCTTGGCGGCAGCGGCTTCCGCCAGCTTGCGCTTGGCTTCTTCCGGCAATTGCTGGTATTGCTCCCATTCGGCTGCGCGTTGGCCTGGCGGGGTGGCTTTCTTCTGGGCGCGGGCAAAGTTTTCGCGCACGGCCTTGCGTTCAGCCGGCGACAGCGCCACCCATTCGCGCATGCGGTCTTGCACGCGCGCTTTCTCGTCCGGCTTCATCTTGGCCAGACGGTTAGCGATCGACATCCATTTCTGTTTGCGGACGGGGCCCAGCTCTTCCCAGGTATCCTTCAGCGGGGCCAGGGCTTGCTGCTGGGCTGGCTTGAGGTCGGCCCAATGCGGTTTTTCGCCTTGCGGCTTGACGGAGGCGTCAGAAGTGGCGGCCGTTTGTGCGGCAGGTACTGGATGCGAAGCAGGACGGCTCACCAGCCAGACGATGGCAGCGATGCCCGCGCCCAAGAGCGCGATTGTTCCAGCAATCCATTTTTTCCTACCGCGGACACGCGCCATACTTTATTGCTCGCGAGTTTCGAGGTAGGCGCCAAAGCCCTGGTCAAGGTAAGCCGACAGCGGCAGTTCATCGGACAGCACGGCGGCGTCCACCTCTGCCAGCTCCACGATCGATTGCTGTTGTTCGTACTGGTACACGCCGACCATGCCGCCCATCACCAGCAGCAGGGGCAGGGCCACGCTGACGCGGTTGAACCACGCGAACGGGTTGGCGAAGAAGCCGGAGCCGCCGCCTGCGATGGCCGGGGCGGTCTGGGTTGCGCGCACGCGGGCCGGTGCATCGGCCTTCTTGCGCGCCAAGGCGGCCTGGCGCGCCGCGGCCAGGCGATCTGTCGTCGAGGCTGGCAGATCGTCTAGCTTTTCATTGAGCGCGCGCCGCACGCTGTAGGCAAAGTTGGTATCTTCGGTGTTCATAACTTAATTCCCTTGGCTTTGAGCGATTCAGCGAGAGTGTGAGTTGCTCGTGAGCAATGCGTCTTTACGCTCCCTTCGGAACATCCCATCGCTTCGGCGGTTTCTGCTACATCCATGTCCTGCCAGTAACGCATGAGGAAGGCTTCTCGTTGACGCGCAGGCAGTTTTTGCACTTCTTCCTCAATAATCTGCAAGATTTGTGCCCGTTCCACCTGGTCCGCACTCGACTCGGCCGCCTGGGAACCCTGTTCAGCCTCGTAGGACTCCAGTATATCAAAGTCCTCGTGCTCTTCCTGGCCGGGCCCCAGGCCCGAAAACAGGCTCACCCAGGTATTGCGCACTTTTTCGCGGCGGAAATAATCGAGTATCGTGGTTTGCAGGATGCGCTGGAACAACATGGGCAGCTCGGCCGCCGGCTTGTCGCCGTATTTTTCGGCCAGCTTGATCATTGCATCCTGGACAATATCCAATGCCGACTCGTCCTTGCGGACTGCATAGACAGCTTGTTTGAAGGCGCGGCGCTCGACGCTTTCGAGGAAATCCGATAATTCTTTGTCTGTGGCCATGCGTCGAAAAAGAGGGCTGCGCTATATCGTTTGTCTGAACAATCCGGCATTTTAACAAAAAATGCAGAATAAGCTTGACCAAAATGGTGCAGCGCGGTAACGTTAAGGTCGCTTTGCACACCACAAAGCTCCCCGGTTCTTCGGGACAGGCACACAAAGCCGTTTCGGAAAACCAGCTTTCTATTGTCAGCAGTTTGCTCTAACCCGTGCCACAAGCGCGAGAGGTAGGCTAGAACCGCTGCAAAACTCCGGCCAAACGAGTTGCGTTTAGCACCGGCT
This sequence comes from uncultured Oxalobacteraceae bacterium, assembly GCA_965650885.1. Classification (GTDB taxonomy): domain Bacteria; phylum Pseudomonadota; class Gammaproteobacteria; order Burkholderiales; family Burkholderiaceae_D; genus Rugamonas. Next base: position 1,404 of record CBFGQI010000134.1, on the reverse strand, counting down.
TGTACTCCAGCTACGCATGGGGGAAGGGTCAGTGTGACCGCAGAAAGAAGGGAAGCTGAGAGTCGTGCACGGTGACGCCCACTTCGCTAGGCAAGAGCATCCGATCAATCTCCTATGGACCTTGAAAGGAATGTTTCATGAATACCGAAGCTCCCATCACGGGCGCCGAAATCGTTGTCCGCTGCCTCGCTGAGGAAGGCGTAGAACACGTTTTCGGATACCCCGGCGGCGCCGTCCTCTATATCTACGACGCCATCTTCAAGCAGGACAAATTCCAGCACATCCTCGTTCGCCATGAGCAGGCCGCCATCCATGCTGCCGACGCGTATTCGCGCAGCTCGAACAAGGTGGGCGTTGCGCTGGTCACTTCCGGACCCGGCGTCACCAATGCGGTGACCGGCCTGTCCACCGCATACATGGATTCCGTTCCGATGGTGGTGATTTCCGGCCAGGTGCCGAGCCACGCCATTGGCCAGGACGCCTTCCAGGAATGCGACACCGTCGGCATCACCCGTCCGGTGGTCAAGCACAACTTCCTGGTGAAGGATGTGAAAGACCTGGCGGAAACCATCAAGAAGGCTTTCTATATCGCCAAGACCGGCCGTCCAGGCCCGGTGCTGGTCGATATTCCCAAAGATATTTCGATGCACAAGCACGTGTACTCGTATCCGAAAGAGATCGAGATGCGTTCCTACCGCCCGGTCGACAAGGGCCACGCGGGCCAGATCCGCAAGGCGCTGCAGCTGTTGCTGACCGCCGAGCGCCCGATGATCTACACCGGCGGCGGCGTGATCCTGGCGCATGCATCGAATGAACTGAACAAGCTGGTCGACAAGCTCGGCTTCCCGGTCACCAATACCCTGATGGGCCTGGGCGGCTCGCGCGCCACCGATCCGAACTTCGTCGGCATGCCGGGCATGCACGGCACTTACGAAGCCAACCTCGCGATGCAGAACTGCGACGTGCTGATCGCCATCGGCGCGCGCTTCGACGACCGCGTGATCGGCAACCCGAAGCACTTCGCCCAGAACCCGCGCAAGATCATCCACATCGACATCGACCCGTCGTCGATTTCGAAGCGCGTGAAAGTGGACATCCCGATCGTCGGCAACGTGAAGGACGTGCTGGTCGAACTGCTGTCGCAGCTGGAAGCGACCGAGCAGCGCCCGAACGCCGCCGCGCTGAAGGACTGGTGGAAGCAGATCAATGAGTGGCGCGGCCGCGATTGCCTGAAGTACGCCACTTCCGACCTGGTGATCAAGCCGCAGCAAGTGGTGGAATCCCTGTACGACGTGACCAAGGGCGACGCCTTCATCACTTCGGACGTGGGCCAGCACCAGATGTGGGCAGCGCAGTACTACAAGTTCGACAAGCCGCGCCGCTGGATCAATTCCGGCGGCCTGG
>CBFGQI010000133.1:0-14714 GCA_965650885.1 uncultured Oxalobacteraceae bacterium | reverse complement strand
GCGTAAACGCCAAGTAAAACTCTTTACCTGCACTGCCGGTGCCAGCCCTAGCCGAGATGGTGCCCCACGAAGTGGTGTATGAAGACTGCGCCGGAATCGGCGTTTAGGAAGGCTGCTTGAAGGGGCGGCCATTGTGATTCTTAAGGTAAATTTGGGTTTGCGAAGACTCAACTCAACCAATAGGAAGCCACAATGACCACCGCTACTATCGCACTTTCTGAGCTGGCCGAAAAGGGAGCGGACGCAGATTTCATCCGCCAGACCCTGCAGCATGCCCTGCAACGCCTCATGGAGATGGATGCCGAGGCACTTTGCCGAGCCGCTTACGGTGAGCGTACCGATGAACGCGTCAACAGCCGCAATGGCTACCGCGACCGGGTGTACGAGACCCGCGCCGGTAAGGTAGATCTGAAGATTCCCAAGCTGCGCAGCGGCACCTACTATCCTGGATTCCTCGAGCCTCGCCGTACCGCCGAAAAGGCCCTGACGGCTGTCATCCAGGAGGCCTACATCCAGGGCATTTCCACCCGTTCTGTCGATGAACTGGTCAAAGCCATGGGCATGAGTGGCGTGTCCAAGAGCCAGGTTTCACGGTTGTGCGAGGAAATCGACGAGCGCGTTCACGCCTTCTTGAATCGCCCCATCGAGGGCGACTGGCCTTACCTTTGGATCGATGCCACCTACGTCAAATCCCGCGAGGGTGGGCGCGTCGTATCAGTGGCGGTGATAATCGCCGTCGCGGTCAACACCGACGGTGTGCGCGAAATCCTTGGCGTTGCCACCGGCGCCTCCGAGGCCGAAACCTTCTGGACCAATTTCCTGCGCAGTTTGACCCGTCGCGGGCTGCGCGGCGTAAAGCTAGTTATTTCGGATGCCCATGAAGGGCTTAAGGCGGCCGCCAGCAAGGTTTTGAAGACGAGTTGGCAGCGGTGCCGCGTTCACTTCATTCGCAATGCCCTGGCCCATACCGGCAAAGGGCAACGCCAGGCAGTTCTGGCGATGATCAACACGATCTTCGTGCAGGAGACGGCGGAGGCGGCCGCAAGCCAGTGGCGCACCGTTGCCGATCAGCTGCGCACCAAATTCCCGAAACTTGCCTCCATGATGGACGATGCTGAAAGCGAGGTCTTGACCTTCATGAGCTTCCCGCGCGCCCATCGAACGCAGATTCATAGCACCAATCCCCTTGAACGCCTTAATGCCGAAATCAAGCGGCGTACCAACGTGGTCGGCATTTTCCCCAATGACCGAGCCATCGTGCGCCTGGTGGGAGCCATGATGCTAGAGCAAAACGATGAGTGGTCGCTGCAGCGGCGTTACATGCAGCTTGAAGGATTGCAGAGCTTGAGCGACAATCAGTCCGCACGGCTCTCCGCCGTGATCAACTGACCGGGGACCCAGCCCCTTGAGAATCACATCTCATACACCACTACTGGGGACACCATCCTAGCCGATGCCGAAAAGAGGGAAAGACACACCATCAAAGGTACCAGGTATGCCAAAAGCTTCTTCATATAGTTCGCTTTCATTTCTGTTCGACCCCTTGCAGGCGAATCTCGACACGCACACGCTTATCGCCATCTGGCGTAACGCTCTCCGGCGCAACTTTCAATGACGGGTCAATTCGCGTTCCAGGGGCTACCGCCACTAGATTGCCCGCCAATTGCGACGGCACTTCGCCATCCACCACAGTCAATTGCGAAAGATAGTCGCCGCTTGCAAGGAATTTGTACTCGGGGCCCGGCAGCAGCACCGACTTGCTCGACTCTGCCGGTGCCAGGTCCAGCTCGAACTCCCCTTGCATCGCCTGAGTACCGGACGGCGAGTTGAGCACATAGGCAAGCTTGGTCGATACCTTCACATTCGAGCGGTTGACAACATCAACTTTGAATCCTAGCTGTTCCACTGCTCCCAGACGGCTGAAGGCGGGCAACGGTGTCAGAGTCACGCTTTCTATCGCCTGCGTCGGATCGATCACAATCCCGCCCTGCTGCTGTGCGAGTTCGATCGCGCCCCGCTCGGTACCGGGAGCCAATTGGGCCATGCGCACATCAATACTGTAGCGGCCAGGGGCCGTATCGCGTGTATTCCAGGACAGCTGCACAAGCGACTCCCCTGGCGCAAAAGTCAACACGTTGCTAACGCCGCCATTGGCATCGGCCTGGCTTGCAACGATGCTTTCAATGTACTCGCCTTGCTCGTTCTTGACGGTTGCAGCGATGCCGCCGTTGATCGATTCACTGCCGCTATTATTTACCTTCACCGTGATTGCCACTGGTGCGTATGCGACGTAGTTCGCCGTATCGGTAACGATGGCCAGGCGGATGTCGCTACCAGTACCGGCATGTAAGCTGCCGTCCACCGGCAGATCGTTGTATGGCGACACCAGCAAAGCGACTGTTTCGCTGGTATAGCCTTGGGCGCCGAAGCGCACTGTCCTGTCGCCTTGTGCCACGCCTTCCAGGCGGTACTTGCCGGTGGCGTCGGTCGTGGCTGTCAACTGCGTTCCCACAACCGACACCGTTGCCTGGCCGATCGGCTTCTGGGTCTCCACGTCTTTCACGACACCAAAGATAGCCACCGTACTGTCGCTGCGGGCGAGCTTGACATCGCCAACGTCCACCAAGGCGCCCCCGACCGAAGCGGTGCCGTTGCGCAGGGTGTAGCCATCGCGGCGGAACTGGGTCAGGTACAAATCAGGTGGCAATTCAGGCATGCTGAAACGACCCGCCGCATCGGTCAGCACCGTATGCGAATTGCCGTTCACGGCGCTCGCGGCTTCCACCGCAACGCCGCCCAGCGGCGCCAGGGTCGCCATATCAACTACCCGGCCCGACAATCCGGCCGCCGGCGCTTTCTCAAGGCGCGAATCCGCGCGCACGATGGTGTTCTCCTGCACCTGTGCGTTGCCGGTGGCTGTCAGGTAGCCGCTCTTGCTGATGGTGACGACGACCTGGCCCGCAGGAACACTGGCGAACCGGAACGTACCATCGGCGGCGCTGGTGGCCGTCAACTGGACCGGGCCACTGACGGCGATGGTCGCACCCGCAATCGAGGTACCACTGGCTGCATCGGTCACCTTGCCTTCGATGACGCCAGGCTGCTTCGGCGCGGTCGCGCGCATGCTCGGGCTGAAATTCACCAGGACGCCCGCTTCAACCATGCCGCCGCCAGTGACGTTGTCGTAGCCGGCCTTGCTTGCGGTGATGAGGTAATTACCCGGCACCACATTAGCCAGGCGGAAGCTGCCGTCCGCTGCGGTGCTGGCTACCAGCGCGGAGGCGCCAGTTGCAGTCACCTGCACACCCGCCAGCACCTGGCCAGTGGATTCATCGCGAACCTGGCCTTCGATCGTACCGTTTGTTGCCGGTGTCGCGGTCTTGCCGAGGGCGATAGACTGGAAATTGATGGTTCCATCCGCGGTAATGACCGCAGTGGCCGACGCAGCGACATAGCCCGGTGCCGTCACATCCAGTTTCAGCGCGCCGGTGGGCAAGCCGGGGAAGGCAAAGCTGCCGTCCGCACCGGTAGTAGCCGCCTTGCCCAACGCAGCAATCTGCGCCATTGCACCCACCAGTGGTTGACCGCTGGCAGCGTCAATGACGCGGCCGGTGATGCTTCCCGTTGTGGTCGACTGCATCAGCGTCGGGCTGAAGGTGATCGCGCCACCACTACTTGCCGACACGTCTGCAACCACGTTCGCATATCCTGACTTAGCCGCCACGATCTTGAATATGCCAGCGGCCAGTTCAGGCAACTGGTAGCTGCCATCGGCCTGCGTCATCGCGACCGCCGTGGTTCCGGGTACGGAAACCTGTACACCGGCCAGCGGCGCACCGGTGGCACCATCGCGCGCGGCGCCCTTGATTATCACCTTGGCAGGGCCCGCGTCCGGCAGGGAATTCGGAGTCAGGGCAACAACGCCAACGTTACTGGAGACACCGGAGCGCACGTCCAGCGGAGCGGAGAAATTCGCGTATCCCGACGCGCTAACCAGCAAGGTGTAGCTGGCCGCCGGAACGTTGGCCAGCTCAAAGCTGCCATCGGCTGGACTACGTGTCGCAACGCCAGGCAGCTGCAGCAGCGAAATCGTCGCCGATGCAATCGGCTGGCCGCTATTCGGGTCAATGACTCGGCCGATAACGTTGCCGGCCGTCGGCGAGACGACCGGACGCTGCGCCAGTGCGCGCAGTGCCAGTGCCGTTTGGTATGGGTCACCATTCCAGCTGCCATCGCCGGCCTGGGAAATTTGAAGGAAGTTAGACGCTGCACCAAGCAGCTTCAAATCGCTGACGGTACCAACGACAGCCAAATAGGCCAGCGCAGTTTCATGCACGGTGCCCCAGCCGCCGTTTTCCTGCTGTACCGACATCAGCCAGCTGTTTGCGCGCACTACTGCCTCGAGCTGCCCTGACACCTGTACACCTTGCTGCAGCGCGTACGAAGCCAGCGCAGTTAAATTGACGCTTGCCGGGTTGTCATCGAAGCTGAAACCACCGGACACATTTTGTTTTGAAATCAAGTATTGCTTAGCACGCGTGATGTAGCTCGGATCGGAAGCCCCTCCCGACACCATCGCCTGCAATGCCCATGCCGTATCCAAAGGATTGCTGGCGTAGTAGGGCGCGCCGCCCCAGCCACCATCACCATTCTGTCGTGCCGCCAATTGATCGAGCATGGCGCTGGCCCCCTGGCCGGCTTGCAACCGGCTCAGTGCCTTGCGCGCCAGGTATTCAGTGTTGTCTTCTGGATCGGCATCGATAGCAGCTGTCAGCGCGGCAGGCACGTTAGCGATGCGCCTGAGCGTGGCAGCCGCCTCGCTACGGCATTGCAGTGCAGTAGCAACGCCGCCGCCCTGGCCCGGCAAGCTGCCATCGGAACCGACCTGGAGCCATGACAATCCCCTGCTAATTGCTGTATCCTGTGCATGCAGCGATGGCAGACCGACGCAATTGCCGACCAGGAGCATAACCATCGCCAGGCGCTGGGCTTGGCGCCCAAGCATCCCGAGTAGAAGATTTATCAGGTTCTTCACTGTTCATCCTTACTGTGATTTACGCTATTGCTGCGACTGCGCCGGTCAACCAGGTAGCAAGCGGCAAGAACAATGGCTGCCAACGCCACGCCATAGAGGGCGATCTCCCAGTGGGACAATCGTCTCTGCAATGGAACAAAGCTTAAGAGCCATGCTGCGGAGGGGTACAAAAAACCCGTCGACGCTTTAACCCTGAACCAGCGCGATGCAAGGGCATGCAACAACGCTGCCGCAAGGCCGGCATCTCGCAAAAACTCGAAATATTCCATGGTTATTCCGTCAAACCATTCTTCCTACGTAATTTGTTGACGCTGAGTGCAGCATGGACTATGCCTGCGGCGAGGTCTTGTCCCTGAGGCTTTGCTGCTGCCGAGAAGCCTGGCCGAGCTACGTATGTTTAGCATCAGCGCTTTCATTGATTGTCTTTCCCGGATCCACGGTTGCCGCGGCCGAACGCATAACAAACTACAATCACTAGGGCGGCAAGCAAAACCGCCATGACCGCGGCCTGCGGGATATTTAGTTTGTATGGATCGATCTGCGAGGCGATCAACCAGCCGATGCTTGGGTAAATTCCGCCATAGGAAGGTTTTACGCCAAAGCGATCGCAGATCAGCATGTGCAAAAACAGTGCGCCCAATCCGGCCGGCACCAGAAACTCCCTGAGTTCAATCATGCTCCCCCCCAGCATTTCGCGCCTTGGTCTCCGGCGACCCAGTACCAACCGAACGCGTTATAAATGACCTGCATAATCTTCGGTAAGGCGAGGTTCATTGTCCCAAAGCTGAAGCCTGCCATGAAGGCGCCGGAGAAGCAGGAATAAGTTTCCTTCTCGATCAAGAACGCCGTGATCAGAATGGAAATCATTGTGATGGCCATAATGTGCACCGCGATCAGCGCCACCCCTGCGGCCCCGAGAAATGGTGCACTGGCCAGCAGTGCTGTCATTGCCAAGCCCACTGCAAGTCCCATCGCCATGCCAACTGCCGTTGGTACCGCCTTGCCGCCATTCGCGCCGCCTGCAATCTTATATGCGCCTGAGCCGCTTTCTGGGTCGATAATCTGATACCCGCTACCGCTCCAGCCATCAATTGTGACGTTGGCTTCATGGACGACCACTTCTTTTCCTGCGTCAAGTGCAACGGCAATTTCGTTCTTCACGTCCTGGCTGATACGCAATTCGGCGAGCACCGTTTGGTGCAGGGCTGTGTTGGTGCCGCTTAACACATAGATTTTCTGCCCAGCCTTCGCGGCGAGCACCAAGGCCTTCACCGCCGACACACCTTGCGCCTGGCGTGCATCATTTTCCGCCAGCGCTGGATCGCGCAGAATCGTTTCCGGAACCGCATGTTCTTCCGCCGAAGCGAGATTGCCCGACATGCGAACAAAGGCGCGGCGCAGCTCCTGGTCGCCATCACTGGCAGTGACATTCATCGCGATGTGGTCGATATCAACCTCAATTGCGCCGAGGCGGATGCTGCGTGGAATTCCGAACCAATATTGGGTTTCAACTGCACTGGCAACGCGACCGTAGCTCGGCATGCGTTGCGTGAAGACGGCGCCAGTCTGGCGCGCCAGCATTGCGTCGCCCTTATCTACTTGTGCGAAGTACCCAATGACGGCGCTGTGCAGCATGTCGCCTGTGATATCTTCTTTTGAGATATCGGCAATCGCCGTCGGATCCCTTGGATTGAGCTGAAAAGCGAGCAATTTCGCCTTGGTCTTCTCGACACGCTCCTGCACTTCGGCCAATTGCCAGCGGCCGATTCCTTGCAGATCAAGGCCGATGGCGTTGTAATCTCCAACGGTAATATCGTTATCCTCGCCACCGCTCCAACTTCCGCTCGAAGGGTCAAAGTAGCTGTTGGATTGACGCACACTGCTGCCGGCGGTGAAGCTGCCCGGCGACTGCGCCACCACCTTGCCATCGAGACGTAGCTCTGCCCTCATATTCAGCAAGTAACCCGGCAAGGTCCGCGGCAGCTCGCTTGGCAAGATAGGGCTGCCATCGACGTGCGGCTTCGGCAGGTAGCTGTTCAATAAATCCACGTCGGACGCCGATGCTGGAGAGAACCCTAGCGTGATCTTCTTGCCTACCAGCTGCGCCGTGCTCTGGTTAATTTCAATGATTGGACTCGATGGATCATTCAGGCCATCGGCAGCATAAATATTGGTCCGGAAACGCCACTTCAAACGGTCCGGCAACGCCTGCATTACCTGCCCGACCACAATAGTTTTGTAAGGCAGTGTGCCCAGCAATATGGGATACTGCTCAGACTTGATGACACGTGCGCCGAAGACCGCCGTGGGCTGCGGATCATCAGCTTGTGACTTGATATATTCCTTGACACGTGCGCCATACGCGTTTGTGTAATTTTGTACCGCTGCGAGGTTTGGGTACTGGACGTAGCCTTGGTCAGACGCAATCTGCGCCCCTACAGCAAGGGCCGCTTGCTGCTCATCCCTGGAGACCGGCACGTTTGCGAGGACATCCATTGCAGGTGGCAGCGTGCGGTATTGCTTAAAACTGGCGTCCAACGATATCCAGGTGGATGACTGACGCTCCAGCGCTCCGCGCGATGGGTGGAAATCGACATAGGCTTGCACCCAGACGTGCTCCATACGCACAGTCTTGACGCTGCCACCCGACACGATCCCCACATTTGGAATGCCACCTTGTCCAAGCATCTGGAGCGGCCTCCGTCGTCGCGACACCGCCCAGCCAATTCTTGAGCCGGTCGGCTGGCACTTCGATCGTGCCATATGCGTAGCGCGCCGGGATGCCGCTGGCACGATATAGGGCGATGAGTAGCGACGCCGTGTCAAAAGCGTTACCGCGCATGCTGCGCAAGGTGGCTTCGCTTCCCTGAACACTGCCGTAGGTGGGCGTGTACCCGACGTTGTTGCGCACCCACTCGTAGATCCTGATGGGGTCTTTGCCGAGTTCCGCCGCTTTGTCGCGAATGGCTGACGTTAGCTGGACTTCCTCGGCAGCAGTCAGATCCGCGCCGCCAGGAAGGTTCGGCAAACCTGCGACGGACAGCGTCAGTCCGGCCGGAATTGCTCCAGCCAGCATGATTGAACGATACCGTGGCTGGAATAACGAGGCTTGGAAATCTTCAGCTTGCACAAATGGTTCGCGCGCTTTGTCAGCCTTTACACCAAATGGCAGACGCGCTGGGTTGCCCAAGGTATGTGATCGGGGACTGATTTGTCGCTCAAAGAAGCGGGTCAATGCATTGAGTGCAACTCGCTGCTCCGCAACGCCAAACGCATTGTTGTCGATATCCGTAAGCAAGCGCTCGAATTCGCTTTTGCGTGCTTTGAACTGCCCAACCACTGCGGCGTGCCGTTGCAGAACCTCCGCACCAAGGCCCCTCCTCCTGAGGTGGGCTTCGGTTTCCGCAAAACTTTCTTCCGCCGCTACCATGATGCCACGGGCCAGTGCCCCCTTGGCCCGCATGCTTGCCAGCAGTTGGCCAAAATTGCGCGGCGCAGCTGGGGCGGTAAAGTGGCGGGAAGCTGCACCAGGGGCGCTGGATTGCAATTCCTCATACATCTCCGAAAGCAGCTTCGCGAACTGCTCTTCTATGTTCTGCAGGACCGGTGCAGCAGCGTGCGCCGCTGGCGTACGCGTCGCTGCAATGACCGGGCTGGTGATCATCGTCGAAAACGCGAGCAGAACGATAGACGAGACGGCACGTTGAAACACTTGATTTCGAAACATGTTGTTGCCTTTTCAATTACCGAAGGTGCGCGGCCGGCACAGGTCCCGGCCCATCAATTGGACCGATTGTGTAGTGGGAAGTATCCTAGCGGAATTTTTCCTCAAGGAAACTCTCCTTTTGTCACACTACATAAAAAACAACAATTCAAAAATGAAAAGGCCCGCACAGGGGCGGGCTTCTTCGGAGTGGTCCCGGATCATCGCTTCAGGACCAAGGTACTTGGCAGCGAGTGCATGTAAGCGACGATGTCAGCAATGCCCTCACAGCGATACCCTTCATGGACGGGTGCTTACGCTCGCCCTTCTGATAGCCCTTCAGCGCCTTCTCAATGTATTTGGCAGACTGGCCGCCAATTTTCGGCACCTGGAACACTTCCGGGAATGTCGCTTTGTTGCCTGGGATTGCGTGGCAACCGATGCACATCTCGATCTTGCCTTTAGCGTTCTTGGCGTCGCCGACGATGTCCGCCTCAGGATACCTCAGAGCTTTTACTTGAGTTTGGGCTTGGCGATGGCTCGCAAAGCGTGAATGCCGCTCGCCAGCGCGAAGCCAACTGCCATCAACATGCCGGTTCGGGCGTCGGGTTCCCGAACTGCGGCCATCACATAGCTGCAGTGGCACGCCTGCATGCCGACGAAAACGGCAATGAAGAACACGGCGGTCGCCGCTAATAGCAGCGTAATGGTCGCCTTTGTGGCAATTGTTTTTCTGGCCATCCAGGCGGACACCAGAGTTGTTGCGAGTACGCTAATCCATGACATCATCTGTTAACCTCCTATGCGTGGACTCCTTGGTTGAATTCAACCAAGGAATTGCTACCTGCGCCCGGGATCAGAGAAGCTGTAAGGACGAACACGTAAAAAAAATGCCGTTCAGTCCAAACTGAACGGCATTACCGCATCTACAGGTTTTCTTGAGAAGGGCTGGATCAGCGCTTCAGGACCAGGGTACCTGGCAGCGAGTGCAGGTAAGCGGCGATGTCGGCGATGTCCTTGTTGGTCAGCGGCTTGACCTGGCCGGTCATGATCGCATTCGAGCGGCCATTCGGTGCGTCGCCGCGCTTGTAGGCGATCAGTGCGTGTGCCAGGTAATCCTTGTGCTGGCCGGCCAGCTTGGGATAGCTCGGGTCGATCGGGCTGTTGTAGTCCTTGCCGTGGCAAGCCGCGCAGCTGTACTTCTCGGCCAGGGCCTTGCCGTTTTCGATGTTGCCGCCAGCCAGGGCGCTGAACGATACGGCGGAGCAGAACAAAGCAATAATCAGTTTTTTCATGGTTCCAGGCCTCATTTCTGCTGGGAGTAGTAAGCGGCGATGTCAGCGATGTCCTGGTCGGACAGGCTCACAGCGATACCCTTCATGGACGGGTGCTTACGCTCGCCCTTCTGGTAGCCCTTCAGCGCGTTTTCAATGTATTTGGCAGACTGGCCGCCAATCTTCGGCACCTGGAACACTTCCGGGAAGGTCGCTTTGTAGCCTGGGATTGCGTGGCAACCGATGCACATCTCGATCTTGCCTTTAGCGTTCTTGGCGTCGCCGACGATGTCCGCGGCTGCGGCAGCCTGCGCTACGGCGGCCAGCGCGAGGAGTGCGAAGATTTTTTTCATAATGTGGGCTTTAATCAGTTGTAATCGATACTGCCATGCGCAAAAACCTGGCTTTTGCGCCCTCAACCTGCGATTTTACCCCACAAAATGGCACCTCGTCCATAAGGCATATCAAGCTGACATCTTCTCAGTGCAGCGGCTGGCCCGGCTGTGGCCCCTTGGCCGGCGTTGGCTTGGCGGCATCGCTCGGCGGCGTCCCACTTTCGATGAAATCCTTCATCCGCACCAGATCGTCGTCCAGCTCCTGCTTGGGATCGCGGCCAAGCAACACCGCCACGCCATGGCCCAGCGCACCGGCCGGCGGCTGGTATGACATGCGCACCGTGACGCGGGTGCCGCTGTCGGTCGGCTCGAACAGCACGGAACCGGAATGCGCCACCACCGAGCCCGGCGCGGTCTGCCAGGACAGCAGGCTGGGACGCCGGTAGCCGGTCTGGATCGCGTCCCATTCCACGCGCGTGCCGGCCGGGCCTTTCACCACCCAGTGCGAGCGCTTGTCGTCCAGCTGGCGCACGTCGACCACATGCGACATGAAGTAAGGGAAGTTCTTGTATTCGGTCCAGACATCGAACACGGTGTCGATCGGCGCCTCGATCTCGATGCTCTTTTCCAGCTTGATGCCGCGCCGTCCCACCAACTGCGTAAACGGACGGTTGCCGGCACCGCGCGCCAGCAGCGCCAGCCCGACCGCCGCCAGCGCCGCAGCCAGCGGCGTGCGCCGTGCCGCGCCATAGCCGCCCAGCGCCACACCGCCCGCCACCGACAGGATGCGCAGCGTCGGCGACCAGTTATCCTGCAGCGGGCTCCAGCGCGACCGCGCACGCCGCCCCTCGCCCTGCAAAGCGGAGATGTCGCCCGGCTGCTCGTGCACATCGAGCTTGTCGTAGACCTCCCGCACGCCGGCCACGTCCCGTACGCAATCGATCAAGTCCTGCCGCTCGTCCGATAACACCGGGCCATACAACTCGACGCGGCCGCCACGTGCGCACACCGAAATGGCATGCGGGTGGGCCACGGCGCGGCCCAGGGCGCTGCGCACGCGTGCTGCCAGTTTGTCGTCGCGGCGGTCCTCGCCCCGGCCGCCCGTCACGCGGCCGGCTGCGTGGCCGACGCGGGCTTGCACGCCCGCCCAGCGGTTGCCCATATCGCGTCCGATGACGTCGGCGGCATCGCCGGCCTGGACCGCAAGGCTGTGCAGTTTATCGCCCACCAGCGCCCGCCGCCGGCGGCCCTGGACGGGATCGAAGAGGTACATCGCTGTCGCCCCCAGTGCCGCGGCGCCCAGCAAAGTAGCCCATGTGTTATATGACGTTTCAGTCTTCATGATGTGCTCCTTGGCGAAAATCGCGTCTTCGCAGTTTAAGCTAACATGGTGATCCCTGAAGTCCGGGAGGCAGTCATGGCAAACCAGAGTTATCACAAGGGGAAATGGAAGGCGGAAGTGGATGCCGATGAACTGGCGGGCGGCAAGTTCCAAGGCGTGGTTCTGCTGTTCCATGAGGATGGCCAAGTGCAGGGGCAGCAGATCGAGCACCGCGTGCCCGACCTGGCCGATACGTTCGACGGCGCCCTGCTGGAGGCCAAATCGCTAGCCCATCGCTTGCTGGGAGACCTGTAGAATATGTCCACCCATAGCCATATTTACCAGGAAAACCATCCATGCAAGCACCCCAGCGTTTCGAGGGTTCGGACAATTATGTCGCCACCAACGACCTGAAACTGGCAGTCAATGCCGCGCTCACCTTGCAGCGTCCCTTGCTGATCAAGGGCGAGCCGGGCACCGGCAAGACCATGCTGGCCGAGGAAGTCGCGGCCGCCCTCGACATGCCACTGATGCAGTGGCACATCAAGTCCACCACCAAAGCCCAGCAAGGCCTGTATGAATATGACGCCGTGTCCCGCCTGCGCGATTCGCAGCTGGGCGATGAACGCGTGCGCGATATCCACAACTACATCGTCAAGGGCGTGCTGTGGCAAGCCTTCACCGCGCCGGAACCGGTAGTGCTGCTGATCGACGAAATCGACAAGGCCGACATCGAATTCCCCAACGACCTGTTGCGCGAGCTGGACCGCATGGAATTCTATGTCTACGAAACGCGCGAAATGGTGACCGCCAAGCATCGCCCGCTGGTGATCATCACCTCCAATAACGAGAAGGAATTGCCGGACGCCTTCCTGCGCCGCTGCTTCTTCCACTACATCAAATTCCCGGACAAGGACACGATGGAAGCCATCGTCAGGGTCCACTACCCGCACCTCAAGCAGGAGTTACTGGCCATGGCGCTGCAAACCTTCTACGAAGTGCGCGACGTGCCGGGCTTGAAGAAAAAACCGTCGACCAGCGAATTCCTCGACTGGCTCAAGCTTCTGCTGGCGGAAGACATCCCGCCCGAAGCGCTGCGCAGCAGGGATCAGAAGGCCATCGTGCCGCCGCTGCACGGCGCGCTTCTGAAAAACGAACAAGACGTCCACCTGTTCGAACGCCTGGTCTTCATGTCGAGGACCAACCGCTGATGGATACGCCAGTTCCGGTTACGCTGGAAGCCAACGGCTTGCGCCTGGAGCCGCTCGGGCCGCAACACGCCACAGGCCTGCGCGATGCGGCCAGCGACGGCGAACTGTGGAAGCTGCGCATCACCTCCGTGCCCGAACCGCACAATGTGGACGCCTACATCGCCACCGCGCTCGATATGCGCCCCGGCCGCCTGGCCTTCGCCGTGGTCGACAGCGCAACCGGCCACGTGCTCGGCACCACCAGCTACCACGACATCGTGCCCGCCATCGACCGCGCCGAGATCGGCTATACCTGGTACCGCCGCAGCGCCCAGCGCACCCACGTCAACACCACCTGCAAGCTGCTGTTGCTGACGCACGCCTTCGAAACGATGCGCTGCGCCGTGGTCGGCTTCCGTACCGATAACTTCAACCATGCCTCGCAAGCGGCCATCGAACGCCTGGGCGCCAAGAAGGATGGCGTGCTGCGCCACCACGCCGCACGGCGCGACGGCACCGTGCGCGACACGGTCATGTACAGCATCCTGCGCGGCGAATGGCCTGAGATCAAGGCGCAGCTACGCTACCTGCTGGCGCGGAGGGCTTGAAATGCTGATCGATTTCTTCTTCACGCTGAAGGACGCCAAGATCCCGGTCACGATCAAGGAATTCCTCACCCTGCTGGAAGCCATGCAAAAGCAGGTGTTGGAACCGTCGCTGGACGACTTCTATTACATGAGCCGCCTGTGCCTGGTAAAGGATGAAGCGAACTACGACAAGTTCGACCGCGCCTTCGGCCAGTACTTCAAGGGCATCAACGCCGTATTCGATAACAGCAAAGAGATCCCGCTCGACTGGCTGGTGCAGCGCATGAAGCGTGAACTGACGCCAGAGCAGATTGCCGCGCTGGAGAAGTTCGGCTACGACAAGCTGATGGATCGTCTGAACGAACTGCTGAAGGAGCAGAAAGAGCGACACGAAGGCGGCAACAAATGGATCGGCACCGGCGGCACCTCGCCCTTCGGCCATGGCGGCACCAACCCCGAAGGCATCCGCATCGGCGGCAAGGGCGGCAACCGCACGGCGGTCAAGGTATGGGAGCAGCGCACTTACAAGGACTACGACGGCGACCGCGAACTGGGCACGCGCAATATCAAGGTCGCCCTGCGGCGCCTGCGCAAGTTCGCACGCGAAGGCGTGGCGGAAGAACTGGCGCTCGACCAGACCATCCGCGCCACCGCCAACAATGCCGGCTACCTCGACATCAAGATGCAGCCCGAGCGCAAGAACAACGTCAAGGTGCTGATGCTGATGGACGTGGGTGGCACGATGGACGACCACATCGAACGCGCGGAAGAACTGTTCTCGGCCGCCAAGACCGAGTTCAAGAACATGGAGTTCTATTACTTCCACAATTGCGTGTACGACTACCTGTGGCGCAGCAACCGCCGTCGCCACGCCGAGCGCTTCGCCACCTGGGACGTGCTGCGCAAATACCCGCCCGACACCAAGCTGATTTTCGTCGGCGACGCCACCATGAGCCCCTATGAAGTGCTGCAGCCCGGCGGCTCGGTCGAATACAACAACGAAGAAGCCGGCGCCGAATGGCTCGGCCGCTTCACCGCCCACTTCCCCAAATTCATCTGGCTCAACCCCGAGCCGGAAGGCCTGTGGCAATACCGCCAATCAATCACCGTGATCCGCCAGATCATGCAGAACCGCATGTTCCCCATCACGATCGAAGGCCTCGAGCGCGCCATGCGTACCCTGAGTAAATAAAAGTTGGGGTCAGGTCTGGCAATCGTACATTTTGCGCAGCAAAATGTCCGATTGCCAGACCTGACCCCGACTTTCAA
>CBFGQI010000132.1:0-14960 GCA_965650885.1 uncultured Oxalobacteraceae bacterium | reverse complement strand
CGCTAGCGAAATGTCCTGTTGCCAGAGCTGACCCCGACTTTCATGTTGCTAGAGCTGACCCCGACTTTAATCCGGGAAGCGGTCGTTGATGGCGAGCGCCTTGTCCATGTTGTCGATCAGCAGTTCGACGAATTTGGGGTCGAGGTGCTTGCCGGCCACTTCGCGCATGTGCTCCACCACTTGCTCGACCGGCCAGGCGTCCTTGTAGCAGCGCTTGTGCATCAGGGCGTCGAACACGTCGGCCACCGCCACGATGCGGGCATACTGGTGGATGTCGTGGCCTTTCAAGCCTTGCGGGTAGCCGCTGCCGTCGAACTTCTCGTGGTGCTGGTGGGCGATCACGGCGGCCGCCTTCAGGATCGGGCGCTGCGAGCCGTCCAGGATCGACAGGCCGACCGCCGGGTGCTGCTTCATGATTTCCCATTCGGCCGGGTCGAGCTTGCCCGGTTTCAGCAGCACGGAATCGGGGGTGGCAATCTTGCCGATGTCGTGCATCGGCGCGGCGTGCTTGAGCACCGCCGTCTCCTCGTCCGGCAAGCCGGCGGCCGTCGCCAGCAGGTGGCAGAATTCCGCCATGCGGCGCACGTGGTTGCCCGCTTCGTTGGAGCGCGATTCCACCACGTCGCCCAGGCGCATGATCAGCTCGGCCTGGGTGTCGGTGATTTCCTGCGTCAGCAGGATATTGTCGAAGGCGATCGCCACGCCGCTGCAGAAAATCTGCAGCAGCTTCTGGTCGATCTCGGAAATCTCGTCCACCCCTTTCAGCACCAGCAGCGAGGCCTTGCCGCTGCTGTTGGGGAAGTAGCCGACATAGGTGTCGCCCAGCATGCGCGAAATGCGGTTGCTTTCGGCGTCTTTCAGCTGGGAGATCAATTCGGGCGTGAGCAGCGAACCTTCATCCTGGCCGATCTGGGCCAGGACTTCGTAATTGTTTTCGCCGGTGACGGCGGTGGCGCCGCGCACGCGCACCAGCATGCTTTGCTCCAGGCGCAGCAGGGCCACCACTTGCTGCAGCAAGCCGTTGGCGAAGTCCTTCAGGTTGCGCTGCTGGAAAATATGGGCCGAGGCGGCAATCACGCGCTCCAGGCCTTCGCGGTAATGCAACTGCTGCTGGCGCGCTTCTTCCACCTTCATGATGTCGCGGTAAGCGCGCAGGGCGGCGAAGGTGGTGGTGAACAGCTTGGTGCGGTCGAGCTCGGTCTTTTCCTTGTAATCGTTGATGTCGTAATTGACGATCACGCGTTCTTCCGGCGCCTGGCCCGGCTGGCCGGTGCGCAGCACGATGCGGGTGAACTGGTTGTCCAGGTCCTGGCGCATCCAGCGCGCCACCTCCAGGCCGGAATCTTCCTTTTCCATCACCACATCGAGGAATACCAGGGCGATGTCTTTCTCTTTTGCCAGCACTTCCTTGGCTTCGGCACCGCTGTACGCGTGCAGGAAGGTCAGGCCGCGGCCTTCCAGCCGAAAACGGCTGAGGGTAAGCTTGGTGATGTCATGTATATCGGGTTCATCATCAACCAGCAGGATTCTCCACGGCGCAAGTTTTGGCGTAGCAGAAGACAAGAAAGACATATTGGCAGATTCCAAATGTGACACAAAGTCCTGGGTGATGCGCAATCATTGGGCGCATCTGGCCGATTGTAGTCTGACCCATTGCTATTAACAACAGGCAATACTGGATGTGCTAATTCTTTACAACACAACTGCTTCGCCATAAAGCTTCTGGCAGCGTCCGCACCAGAAACTGCGGCGCCGGGTGAGGCCGAGATGCGCTCTGTGTAACTTGATATTGCAACGCGGACAGACGGCGCGGTTATGCGCCTGCCAATGCTGTTTCAGCACAAACGCTTCCTTCCACGCCTTGAATTCAAAACTGTATTGGCGCGCCTGTTTCACCAGTTCCCGTAATTTTCCTTGCGGCAATTTACTTACCGTAGAGAGAGGGTGAATGTGCAAGCGAAACAATACTTCGTTTTTAATAATATTGCCAACACCTGAAAAAATATTCTGGTCGAGCAGGGCATCGCACACTAACTGGTCCGGTTTTTCGCGCAGTTTTTTCAGCGCCAGGCGCGCGCTCCAGTGGTCGGACATGACATCGGCACGCCAGTCGTAAGCCTGGTCCAGCTCGCCTTCCACCAGTTTGATGGCGCAGGCATAGAAGTTCAGCTCGCCGCCCTCCTCAAACTGCAGTGTCAAGCGCGGCGCGGCATTGTCCTTGCGTTCGTCGATGCGGTAACTGCCGAACAAGAGGAAGTGGATGCGCAGGGTGTACAGCGGCAGCTCGATCAGGAAGTGCTTGCCCCAGCTGCGCAGCGAGAGGATGGGCTGGCCGGGCAGTTCGTCCAACGGTACCAGCTTGCTGTTGCCGCTGGCCGCCGCGATGGTGCGGCCTTCGAACGCCTTGGTTTGTTCGGTGAGGATGACGATCGACGGACCTTCGGGCATGGCGCACCTCCTTCCCGCCCAGTTTCCGCGCCGCCGCCGCGCCGCGCGGTGCGCGCACGCACAATTGCTATACTCGGGCGCATGCTGATCCGATACACCACCGAACAGGACTGGATTGTCCTCAAAGAATTGCGCCTGGCCGCGCTGCTTGATTCCCCCACTGCCTTCGGCGTGACGCACGCCAGCGCAGCCGCCAATAGCGAAGCGCAATGGCGCGACCGCGCCGCGGCGCGTGGCCCGGCGACCTACCTGCTGGCTTTCGACGGCGGCACGCCGCTCGGCATGGTCGGCGGCGTCGTCAGCGCCGCGCAGGAATTCAACCTGATCGCGATGTGGGTCAAGCCGGCACACCGCGGCAGCGGCGCGGCCGCCGCGCTGGTCGACGCGATGAAGGCGCATGCGCAAGCGCAAGGGCACACGCGCGTGGTGCTCGATGTCGCGCCCGAGAACCGCCGCGCCGCTGCCTTCTACCAGAAGCGCGGCTTCGCTTTCCTGCCGCATTGGGAAGCGCTGGAAAGCCATCCCGAGATCCAGCTGCAAAAGATGGCGTGGAGCGCAGCATAAGCGCCGGTCACGATGTTGTCATTTTCGCTTCCTAGAATGGCGGGCAGTTTCTACTCCCCCACATTTGGAAAGCGTCATGGAAAACAAACACGATCACGACGATATCGGCTACAACGATACCCCGAACGAACACTTCAGCGACATCCTCGACAAGCGCATCAGTCGCCGCAACCTGCTGCGCGGCTCGGTCGCGTCGGCCATTTCCGTGATGATGGGTTCGGCCACGCTGACCGCTTGCGGCGGCGGCGACGATGCGCCGGCTGTCACCACGCCGGTCACCCCGACCCCGAGCGAAAAGCTGCTGGGCTTCGCGGCCGTGGGCAAGAGCCTGGCCGATGCCGTGAGCGTGCCGGCCGGCTATACCGCCAGCGTGATTTACGCGCTGGGCGATCCGCTGACCGCGTCCACCACCGCCTTCAAGAATGATGGCAGCGATGCCGATTTCGAGAACCGCGCCGGCGATCACCACGACGGTATGGAATTCTTCGGCCTGGACAGCGCCGGCAAGCCTTCGGCCAGCGGCAACGAACGCGGCCTGCTGGCCGTCAACCACGAAGCGACCACCAACGAAAAGCTGTCGTCGTTCTTTATCCACGCCAATGGCGGCACCAACACCCTGCCGCGCCCGGCCGCCGAAGTGGACCGCGAAACCGCCCTGCACGGCATTTCCGTGGTGGAAGTGCGCAAGGCTAGCGGCAAGTGGGAATACGTCAAGGACTCGGCCTACAACCGCCGCGTCACCTGCCTGAGCGAATGCGAGATCAATGGCCCGGCCAAGGGCAATGCCCTGCTCAAGACCAAGTACTCGCCGGACGGCAGCAAGACCCGCGGCACCCTGAACAACTGCGGCACCGGCAAGACCCCATGGGGTTCCTTCGTTTCGGGCGAAGAAAACTGGAACGGCTACTTCACCCGCAGCGCGACCGACGATGCCGCGCGCGGCAATGACAAGAGCGTCGCCGCGCTCAAGCGCTATGGCCGCAGCCAGGGCGCTGCCACGCGCCACGGCTGGGAAACCGGCGGTGCCGACGATAAATACCAGCGCTGGAATATCTCCAAGCTCGGCACCTCGACCGATGGCAGCGACGACTACCGCAACGAGATGAACGGCATGGGTTACATCGTGGAAGCCGACCCGTACAACAAGACCAAGCCGCTGCGCAAGCGCACCGCCCTGGGCCGCTACGCCCACGAAAGCGCCGCCTTCGGCAAGACCGTGGCCGGCCAGCCGCTCGCGGTGTACATGGGCGACGACTCGCGCAACGAATACATCTACAAATTCGTATCCACCGCCACCTGGAGCGATGCCGATGCCAACCCGGCCGACATGCTGGCGACCGGCGACAAGTACCTCGATGCGGGCAAGCTGTTCGTGGCCAAGTTCGCCGCCGACGGCACCGGCAGCTGGATCGAACTGAGTATTTCCAACGCGGCCATCGCCGGCTACGCGAACTACAAGTTCGCCGACCAGGCCGACGTGCTGGTCAACGCCCGCCTGGCGGCCGATGCCGTGGGCGCGACCAAGATGGACCGCCCGGAATGGTGCTCGGTCAACCCGGCCAACGGCGAGGTGTATTTCACGCTGACCAACAACAGCGCGCGCACGGTGCCGGACGGCCCGAATCCGCGCATGTATGAAGACATGAAGGGCACTTCCAAACAGACCGGCAACGTGAACGGCCACATCCTGCGCGTCAAGGAAAAGGATGGCAATGCGTCCGCCACCTTCAGCTGGGACGTCTACCTGTTCGGTGCCCAGTCCGATGCCGCCCCGGGCATGGTCAACCTGTCGAGCCTGACGGCCGACCAGGACTTCTCCAGCCCGGACGGCCTGGCCTTCTCCAAGGCCACCGGCATTTGCTGGATCCAGACCGACGATGGCGCCTACACCGACGTCACCAACTGCATGATGCTGGCCGGCCTGCCGGGCCAGGTGGGCGACGGCAAGAAAGTCACACTGGCTTACGGCGCCACCAATGTCGACACGTTCGTCGGCAAGACCCCGACTGCCGACACGCTGAAGCGCTTCCTGGTCGGCCCGGTCGATTGCGAGCTGACCGGCATCGCCGAAACGCCGGATGGCAAGACCCTGTTCGTCAACATCCAGCACCCGGGCGAAGGCACGGCGCAGGCCAACCTGGCCGACCCGACCAAATACACCAGCCAATGGCCGGGCAATGCCGGCTACGGCAGCGGCAAGCGCCCGCGCTCGGCCACCATCGTCATCACCAAGAATGACGGCGGCCGCATCGGTAGCTGATTCCGTTTGAGCAAAAATGTCCACCCCGGTTCCTGACCCCGGGGTGGACATTTTTTTTGTCAGAAATTGTTTCAAGGCCGGCAGGGCGGCGGGGGAGGAGTATATTGAAGCTTGTCTAGGAAAGGAAAGCCATCATGAAACGCCAAACTCGCTTGTGGATTGCCGCCGCGCTGCTGCTGGCGGCGGCCGGTGCTGCCTCGGCAGGCGGGGTGACGGTCAAGTACCAGGAGCCGGACAAGTTCATGGACCTGCCCTTCTGGGAGCAGGACCGCGATGCGGTCTTGAAGGAATTGACCGCCCACTTTGAACACCTGGCCAAGCAATTGCCGGCCAATCAGCAACTGCACATCACCGTCACCGATATCGACTTGGCGGGCCGGGTCGAACCGCGCCGCCGTACCATGCGCGATATCCGGGTATTGCGCGGCGGGGCCGACTGGCCCACCATGCAGCTGCAATACAGGCTGGAACAGGATGGCCAGGTCATTGCCAGCGGCAGCGACCACTTGAACAATATGATGTACCTCGACCGCCTGAACCGGTACGCGAGCGGCGATACGCTGCGCTACGAAAAACCGATGATCGATGAATGGTTCAAGAAACACTTCGGCGCCGGGACGCAGCTGAGCCGCAAGTGAGGCGGCGCGTCAATCGATCCAGTTGACGCGGCTGAACTTGGCCCGGAAGTCGTCCGGCATCGGCACCACCTGGCTGTGCGTGTAGTTGTAGAACACGAAGCCTTGCTTGGCCATGGCCACCAGGGTGCCGTCGGCCGGGCGGGTGATGCGGAAGATGATGTCGCCGCCATACTTGTTGAAATCCATGACCCCTACGTCGAACAGCAACTGGTCGCGCGCATGGGCTTCGGCGCGGTAGGTGGTGGCCAGGTCGGTGACGATGATGCCGGTGCCGTCGGGCTCGGTTTCCTGCACCCCGAATTCGAACAGGAAACGCGCGCGCGCTTCCGAAATCATCGAGATCATCGAATCGTTGCCCAGATGGTTGGCGGCGTTGATGTCGGTCACGCGCACCGTCAGCTGGGTCGAGAAGCAGAATTGGTCGTCCGGGAATGCGAGCGTCAGTCTGGCCATGTCGGTCGGGGGCAAGGAAGGAAAGCGCACATTGTAGCGCGCTTCCCGCCGGCTACTTCTTGACGATCTGGTAGACCTTGCCGGCCCCGCTCAGCATGTACAGCTCGCCGGCCGCATCCTGGCCGAAGGCGGGCACCATGCCGACCTCGCCCACCGCCCACTCCTGCGCTTCGCTCACCGTGCCGTTGGCGTACAGGAAGCTCTTCAGGAAGCCCTTGCAATAGTCCGAATACAGGTAGCGCCCGGCCAGCTGCGGCAGGGCCGTGCCGCGGTAGACGAAGCCGCCGGTGATCGAGCAGCCATTGGCATCGTTGCTGCCATGCTCGTACTCGAAGGCCGGCAAGACCAGGCCTTGCTGGGCACAGCTGGCGGCGTTGTAGCAGCGCGTGCCTTCCATGATGTTCCAGCCGTAATTGGCGCCCTTCAGGGCGGAGGACACGATATTGACTTCCTCGCGCTGGGCCTGGCCGACGTCGGCAATGTAGAGCGCGGACGTGGCCGGGTCGAAGGTGAAGCGCCAGGGGTTGCGCAAGCCATAGGCCCAGATTTCGCCGCGCTTGCCATCCTGGCCGGCGTAGGGGTTGTCGGCCGGTACCAGGTACAGCGGCGGCAACGGGTTGTCCACGTTCAGGCGCAGCAGCTTGCCCAGCAGCGAGTCGAGGTTTTGCGCATTGCCGTTGGGGTCGCCCGCGCCGCCGCCATCGCCGGTGCCGGCATACAGGTAGCCATCCGGGCCGAAGGCCAGGTAACCGCCGAAGTGGTTGGTGTATTGCGGGTGCGGGATGGTGATGATGCGCTTCAGGGAATCCTTGTCGGCCACATCGGGGTTGCTGGAGGACACTTTCACTTCATCGATGGCGATATTGCTGAACTTGTCCGTGTAATAGATGTAGAAGCGCCCGTTTTGCGCATAGCCGGGGTGGAAGGCCATCGACAGCAGGCCCCCTTCGCCGGTCACGCTGATCAGCCCGCTCAAGTCGAGGAAGGGCGTGGCGCGCAGGCTGCCATCGGCGGCCAGGATGCGGATGCGGCCGGGTCGCTCGACGATGAAGCGGCGCGTATCGTTGGCCGGCGCCGTCAGCAGCAACGGTGTCTCGAGGCCGCTGGCCACTTCGCGCAAGGCCAGCGCGAACGGGGCCGGGGGCTCGGGTTGGGGCGGCGGGGTTTGCGGTTGCGTCACGGGCGCGGCAGCGCCCCCGCCGCCACCGCCGCACGCGGCCAGCAGGGCGGCCAGGGCGGTGGCAGCCGCGGTGGCGGCAGGGAAGCGCGCGGCGGCCGCCGGCGCGGGCCGCGAATTCGGGTCATCAGCCATCATTGCCTCCGGAAAGGGTCCAGCGCCCGAGTGTGCGGCCGCACGGCAGGGTCATCTGTACGCCAGCGCACACTTACTGGTGCTCGCTCAGGAACAGCAAGGTGTGGCCGTGCGCTTCGGCGGCGCTGCGCTGGTGGTAGCTGCTGCGGTGGTTGCAATTGAAGCCGTGCTCGGCGTCCGGATAGACATGGATTTCGACTTCTTCGCGCTCGCCGAAACGCTCGGCGATCTGGCGCACCGCTGCGCGCGGGATGTGGCTGTCGCGCGCGCCGAAATGCATCAGCAAGGGGCCGCGCACGTCGTCGGCGCGGTCCAGGCATTGCTCGATGCCGCCGCCGTAATACGCCACCGCGTGCTCGGCATGGCCGTTGGCCAGCGCCAGGTAGGCCATGCGGCCGCCCCAGCAATAGCCCAGCGCCGCCAGCTTGCCTTCGGCGCCCGGCGTGGCGCGCAGCGCGGCGGCGGCGGCGCCGATGTCGGCCTGGGCTTGCGCCACGTCGGCGCGCTGCATGCACTGGGCGGCGCGGCCCCAGTCCGCTTCGTCGTAGCCGAATTCCAGCCGCTTGCCCTGGCGCCAGAACAGGTCCGGCGCCAGCACCACGTAGCCGTCGGCGGCATACTGCTCAGCTACCGCGCGGATGTGGGCATTGACGCCAAAGATTTCCTGCAACAGCAGCAGGGCGGGGCCGTGGCCGCCGCGCGGCAAGGCCAGGAAGGCGTCGAAGCCGCCGTCCCCACCGTGCACCGTGGTCCATTGCGTGCTCAGGTCCATGGCGGCCCCGCCTCAGGAGGGGCGCGGCGGCCGGGCCAGCGATTGCAGGCAGGCATCCAAGTCCTGGCGTGCGAAGGCGGCCACGTTCTTGGCCACCTCGGCCGTGACCAGCTTGCGGGTGTGCTTGTCGAGGCTGTCGCGCAACAAGCCCAGGAAGCGCGGCGCGGCCACCAGGGCCAGGTGCTGGTAGCGGTTCTGGGCGGCCGCGGTATCGAGCCGGTGGCCGAGCTGGCGCGCGAACTGGCGCACTTCGTGCTGCACCGGTTCTTCCACCCGCGGCGCGGTATGGCCGCGCCCTTCGGGGCCGAAATACTGGCCGTGGCCGTCGGACGCCAGTTGGCGGTTGTCGGCCCGCCCCAGCGGGTTGGCCAGGTCTTCGATTTCCTCGGCCGGCAACTGGCCGTCGCGCAGCTGGAAGATGCGGGCGTGGCTGCTGTCCGCCACGACGATCCAGGTTTTCTCCATGGTGGCCTCCTCGCGTGTGTAGGCGGCCCAGTATAGCGCCGCCCGCCAGCCGTTTGGCGCGCGCCAGCCCGGCGGAAAATATTGCCCTATGGCATTAACTGTCCGGTCGTGCGAAAATGGTAAGCTGGCACGGGCAGGGGGCATGATGGACGAAGCGATCAGCGCAGCACCGCAGCAACGATTCCGCACGCGCACCGCGGCGCTGGCGCTGCTGTGCGGTTTCGGCTTGACCGGCGCCCTGTTCGCGGGCGTCAGCCGGCTCGAGGCGCAGCGCGCCCAGCTCGCGTTCGAGCAGCGCGTGCAAGCGCGCGCCTTCCTGCTGCGCGAAGGCATTGGCGGCGCCCTGGGCAGCCTGCATGCGGTCAACCAGCTGTTCGTCAGCCGGCCCCACACCAGCCGCGAAGAATTCCGCCGCTTTGCCACGCCCCTGCTGGCGCGCCACCCCTACGTGCTGGGCATCAGCTACCTGCGCTTCATCGAGCAGGCCGAACGTCCCGCCTTCGAAGCGTCGCTGCAAGCCGTGCAGCCTGGCGCCGCCGTGCGCGAGCGGCGCGACGGGATGGTGGTGCCGGCGGCGCAGCGGCCGCGCTACCGCGTGATCGATTACATCGAACCCCTGGCCGGCAACGAGGCGGCGCTCGGCCTCGATACCCTGTACCCGCCGCGCGACGATGCGGCGCGCCAGCGCGCCTATGCCAGCGGCGCCCCGGCCGCCGGAGCGCTGGTGCCGCTGGTGCAGGGCGCTGGCCGGCGCGCGCCATTGGGCGTGGTGGTGTCGATGCCGCTGTATGGCGGCGGCGCCGGCGCGCCGGTGGCCGGCGAAACGGCGCTGGCGCTGCTGCCGGGGGAAATGATCGAGAAGATTTTCGCCAACGCGGGGCCGCAAGCGGCCAGCCTGGCCATGCAAGTGTATGCGGGCGCCAGCGCCGACCCGGCCACCCTGGTGTACACGGCGCCGCCGGCGCCGGCCCAGGGCGGCCTGGCATTGCCGGCCTGGCTGTACCCGGCGCGCCCGGCGCCGGTGGCGCTGCCGCTGGAGGTGGCCGGGGCGCGCTGGCTGCTGCTGGCCACGCCGGGCGCGCGGGTGCCGGCCAGCGAACACCTCGCTTCGCTGTTTACGCTGGCGCTGGGCGTGCTGACCACGCTGATCGGCGCCGCCTTCGTCGATTCGCTCAAGCGCCGCAAGCTGCTGATCCAGCAGCGCGTGGCGCAGCGCACCGAGGAATTGAAGGCCGCCAACCAGGCCTTGCTGCTGCGCCAGCGCGCCATCGACGCCAGCACCAATGCGGTGGTGATCACGGCGGCCGGCCCCGAGCATCCGATCGTCTACGTCAACCCGGCCTATGAGCGCATCACCGGCTACCGCAGCGGCGAGGCGCTGGGCCACAGCCCGCGCGTGCTGTTCGGCGACGACCTCGACCAGCCCGGCATCGACGAATTGCGCGCCGCCGCGCGCGAGCAGCGCGACGGCCATGCGGTGCTGCGCTGCTACCGCAAGGATGGCACGCAATTCTGGAACGATATCTATATGTCGCCGGTGCGCGACGAACAGGGCGCGGTCACGCATTACGTCTCGATCCAGCACGACATCACGGCGCTCAAGGCGTACGAATCGGAGCTGGAGCACCAGTCCACCCACGACGCCCTGACCGGCCTGCCCAACCGCGTGCTGCTGCAGGACCGGCTGGCGCAAACCATCCAGCACTCGGCGCGCAAGGGCCATGAACTGTGGCTGGTGTCGATCGACCTGGACCGCTTCAAATTCACCAACAGCCGCCTGGGCCACAAGGGCGGCGACCGCTTGCTGCAAATCGTGGCGGCGCGGCTGCAGGCGGCGGTGCGCCCGGTCGATACGGTGGCGCGCCTGGGCGGCGACGAATTCGCGCTGATGCTGTTGCCCGAGCATGGCCGCAGCGCGCCGCGTGCCGAGCAACTGCAGCGCGTGCTCGACGCGCTGGCGGCCCCGCTGGTACTGGACGGCACGGAACTGTTCCTCACCGTCAGCGCCGGCATCGCCGCCTTCCCCAGCGACAGCCGCGAACCGGGCGGGCTGGCCGAGCGCGCCGACATCGCCATGTTCCGCGCCAAGGAAATGGGCGGCAACCAGTACCAGTTCTATACGGCCAGCATGAATGAGCGGCTGGGCGAACGGCTGCGCATCGAAAGCGCGTTGCGCACGGCGCTGGAGCGGCGCGAATTCGAGCTGCATTACCAGCCGCAGGTCGATTGCCACAGCGGGCGCATCATGGGCATGGAAGCGCTGATCCGCTGGCGCCATCCGGACATGGGCATGGTGGCGCCCAACCGCTTCATCCCGCTGGCCGAGGAGACCGGCCAGATCCTGGCGGTCGGGCACTGGGTGCTGCGCACCGCCTGCCGCCAGCTGCGCGACTGGCAGCGCGCCGGGCGCCAGCAGTTGCGCATGGCGGTGAACGTGTCGGCGCGCCAGCTGGCCGAGCCGGACTTCGTGCAAGGCGTGGCCGAGGTGCTGGCCGACACCGGGCTGGCACCGCATTGCCTGGAGCTGGAATTGACGGAAAGCGCGGTGATGAACGACGTGGCGCACGCCACGGCGGTCATGCACGAATTGAAGAAGCTGGGCGTGCAGCTGGCGATCGACGATTTCGGCACCGGCTATTCCTCGCTGGCGCATTTGAAGCGCTTCGAGGTCGACGTGCTGAAGATCGACCAGACGTTCGTGCGCGACCTGACGGTCGATCCCGACGATGCGGCGATCGTCACCACCATCATCGCGCTGGCCGGCAACCTGGGGCTGGACGTGATTTCGGAAGGGGTGGAGACGCAGGAGCAGATCGACTTCCTGCGCCGCCACGGTTGCCGCCACATGCAGGGCTATTTCTTCGGCCGCCCGCTGCCGGCCGAGGGCTTCCTCGCGCTGCTGGAACAGCACGAGGCGGCGCTGGCCGCCGGCGCTAGCGCTTGACGAAGCTGAACGGGTCGCCCTTCTTCCAGGCCGGCATGGTCTTGCCGTTGGCGATCTCGTAGCCCAGGTTCAGGGTGAACTGGGCTTGCTGCACCATGCCCGACAAGTCCCAGCTGGCATGGTATTCGTCGCTGACGCGGTGGTAATCGCCCTTGAAGGCGACGATCCTGGCGGCCGAGGTGTCGTGCGCGTGCTCGAACTCGAAATGGCCGTCGCCGGAGAACACGGCGGAACCGACGTTAAAGGCCGGCACGCCGGCCTTGGCGAACTGGAAGTGGTCGGCGCGGAAGTAGGCGCCCGACAGGTCCGGGATCGGCGGCGCCAGCTTCAAGCCCATCTGCCTGGCCACCTTGGCGGCGCTGTCGACCAGCGTGCTGCGCTCGGCGCCGGCCACGCCGATATCCTTGGTGCGGCCGGCGAAATTCATCGAATCGAGGTTCAGGTCGGCCAGCGTGCGCTTGAGCGGGAACACCGGGTTGGCGACATAGGCGGAGGCGCCGTGCATGCCGACTTCCTCGGCGGCCGGCCACAGGAACACTTGCGAACGCTTGGCCGGTTTCTGCACCGCGGCGGCCGCCATTGCCAGCAGGGCGGCGGCGCCGGAGCCGTTGTCGATGGCGCCATTGTAGATGCGGTCGCTGCCGTCGGCCGGGCCGTCGGCCTTGCCGAGGTGGTCCCAGTGCGCCGAGTAGACCACGGCTTCATCCTTCAGTTTGGGATCGCTGCCCGGCACGATGCCGACCACGTTGAATTGTTCGACCTGGCGCACGCTGGAGCGGATTTCGGCGTGGGCACCGATCTTCAGGTCGACCGGGCGGAAATCCTTGCGCTCGGCGGCCGCGCGCAGGGTGTCGAGGTCGAAGCCGGCCGCCTTGAACAGGGTGCGCGTATAGTCTTCGCTCAGCCAGCCCTCGACCAGGTTGCCGCCGCCCGGCGTGTGGAAGCGCTCGAGCGCAAAGCTGGTGGCGGGCACGTTCCAGCCGTAGGCGGCCGACGGCGTGGTGTGGATCAGCAGGGCGCCGGCGGCGCCGCGGCGCACCGCTTCCTCGTACTTGTACATCCAGCGGCCGTAATAGGTGTAGCCCTTGCCGGCGAAACGGTTGGGCTGTTCGGCAGTCGGCTGCGGATCGTTGACCATCATGACCAGGATCTTGCCCTTGACGTCGACGTCCTTGTAGTCGTTCCAATCCTCTTCCGGCGCGATGGCGCCATAGCCGACGAACACCAGCGGCGCATCGAACACCACCTCGGCGCGGCCGCTGCCGGTCCCGATCAGCACATCCTCGCCCACGCGCGGGGTGAGCGTGCTGGCGCCGGCCGCGAAACGGATCGCGCTGCCCGGCAGCAGGCGCGTGCCCTGGAACTTCACCGGCTGGCGGTACAGCCCATTGGGCATCGGCTGCAGCCCGATGGCCGCCGCCTGGGTTTCCAGGTAGCGCACCGCCAGGTCGCCGCCGCGCTGGCCGGTGCCGCGGCCCTCCAGCAGGTCATCGGCGAGGAAAGACAAATGGGCGCGCAGCGGCGCCTCCTTGACGCTTGGCGCTTGCTGCGCCGCCGCAGAAGCGGCCGCCAGCACCAAGCCGGCGGAAAAGAGGTATTTGGTTTTCATGGCGCAAATCTTACCCCATAATGCATGACAGGAAGGGTGTCAGGCACTTGCCGGATGGCCGTCCCGCCTGACACCGGTTTACCGGTTTTAACAAAGGAGGCTCCTTGGAAGTCATCGTGATCACCGGCGCCTCCGACGGCATCGGCGCCGAGTTAGCCCGCCAGCTCGCCCGCCAGCGCGGCCAGGCGCTCGCCCTGGTGCTGGCCGCCCGCAACGAATCCGCCCTGCAGCAGGTCGCCGCCGACTGCAGCGCGGCCGGCGCCAGCGTGCTGGTGGTCCCCACCGACGTCGCCCAGCAAGCCCAATGCCGCCACCTGGTCGACGCCGCCGTGCAGCGCTTCGGCCGCATCGACGCCCTGGTCAACAATGCGGGCCGCTCGGCGCACGCCCTGTTCGAGGAGGTCGCCGACCTGGGCTGGTACGAGGACTTGATGAAGGTGAACCTGTGGGGCGCCATCTGGTGCACCCACGCCGCCTTGCCCTACCTGAAAGCCGCGCAAGGCCGCATCGTGGCGGTATCCTCGCTGGCCGGCCTGGTGGGCGTGCCGGGGCGCACCGCCTACGGCGCCACCAAGTTCGCCATGGCGGGCTTTTTCGAAGCGCTGCGGGCGGAGCTGAAGCCGCATGGGGTGAGCGTGACCACCGCCTACCCGGGCGTGGTCGACACCCGGATCCGCTACCGCGGCTACAACGCGGCGGGCGGGGAGCTGGGCAAGAGCAGCCTGCGCGAGGAGGCGGCGATGCCGGTGGGCGAGTGCGCGGCGCTGATCATCGATGGCATGGCGCGGCGCAAGCGCGAGGTGGTGATGACGGCCAAGGGCAAGCTGGGGCGCTGGCTCAAGCTGCTGGCGCCGGGGCTGATCGAGAAAATGGCGTTGAATGCCTTGAAGGATGATGTGAAACCTAAAACCGGTAAACCAGTGTCAGACCCGTAGGGTCTGACACTGGGCACGCGGCCGCCGCCAACCGGTCTACCGGTTCAAAAAAGGTAAAATAGCGGCTTCCGTCGCATCAGGCGATACAACAACAACCCCACGAGTGCCGCCATGCCAGACACCTTGTTTACCGATTTGAACCTCAGCGCCCCCATCCTCAAGGCGCTGAAGGAAGTAGGCTACGAAACCCCATCCCCGATCCAGGCCGCGACCATCCCGCACCTGCTGGAAAACCGCGACGTGCTGGGCACCGCGCAGACCGGCACCGGCAAGACCGCCGCCTTCGCCCTGCCCATCCTTTCCCGCATCGACATCAAGCAGGCCGCGCCCCAGGCGCTGGTGCTGGCGCCGACGCGCGAACTGGCGATCCAGGTGGCCGAAGCCTTCCAGCGCTACGCCGCCCACATCCCCAAATTCCACGTGCTGCCGATCTACGGCGGCCAATCGTACGGCCCGCAGCTGCAAGCGCTGCGGCGCGGTGTGCACGTGGTGGTGGGCACCCCCGGCCGCGTCATCGACCACCTGGAGAAAGGCTCGCTCGACCTGTCGCAGCTGAAGAC
>CBFGQI010000131.1:0-15001 GCA_965650885.1 uncultured Oxalobacteraceae bacterium | reverse complement strand
ACACGGTGTCGCCCTTGGAGAGCACGCCGGAGTACACGCGCACGAAGGTCAGCTGACCCACGAACGGGTCGGTCATCAGCTTGAACGCCAGGGCCGAGAACTTCTCGTTGTCGTCCGCCTTGCGGGTGACTTCCTTGTCGTCTTCGTCGAAGCCGGGCACGGGAGGCACGTCCAGGGGCGAAGGCATGAGTTCGATCACGGCGTCCAGCATGCGCTGCACACCCTTGTTCTTGAACGCCGTGCCGCACAGCATGGGCTGGATTTCGCCGTTGATGGTGCGCGTACGCAGGCCTTGGGTGATCTCTTCTTCCGACAGATCGCCCTCTTCCAGGTACTTGTTCATCAGGTCTTCGGAGGCTTCAGCAGCCGCTTCGACCATCTTCTCGCGCCATTCCTTGGCCACTTCGACCAGGTCAGCCGGGATGTCTTCGAAGGTGAACTTCATGCCCTGGGAAGCTTCGTCCCAGATGATGGCCTTCATCTTGCGCAGGTCAACCACGCCCTTGAAGTTGTCTTCGGCACCGATCGGGATCACGATCGGCACGGGGTTGGCCTTCAGGCGCAGCTTCATCTGGTCCACGACCTTGAAGAAGTTGGCACCGGTGCGGTCCATCTTGTTCACAAAGGCCAGACGTGGCACCTTGTACTTGTTGGCCTGGCGCCAGACGGTTTCCGACTGGGGCTGCACGCCACCCACGGCGCAGTACACCATGCAGGCGCCGTCCAGCACGCGCATGGAACGCTCCACCTCGATGGTGAAGTCCACGTGGCCGGGGGTGTCGATGATGTTGATGTGGTGCGGCTGGAAGTTGTTGCCCATGCCCTTCCAGAAGCAGGTGGTCGCTGCGGAGGTAATGGTGATACCGCGCTCTTGTTCCTGCTCCATCCAGTCCATGGTGGCGGCGCCGTCGTGCACTTCACCAATCTTGTGGTTCACGCCGGTGTAGAACAGCACGCGCTCGGTAGTGGTGGTCTTACCGGCGTCGATGTGAGCGGAGATACCGATGTTGCGGTAGCGCTCAATGGGGGTCTTGCGGGCCATAATTGATCCTAAATCTTTGAATGGACAAAACCGAGCAACATTTTCTTGAGAAAAATGCGCCCGGCTTGAACTAGGCCGGCCACGAGCGGCCGGCCAAACGTATTAGAAGCGGAAGTGCGAGAACGCTTTGTTCGCTTCTGCCATACGGTGGACTTCGTCACGGCGCTTCATCGCACCGCCACGGCCTTCCGCGGCTTCCATCAGCTCACCGCCCAGGCGCTGTGGCATGGACTTTTCGGAGCGCTTGTTCGCGGCTTCGCGCAGCCAACGCATGGACAGGGCCAGGCGGCGCACTGGGCGCACTTCGACCGGCACCTGGTAGTTGGCGCCGCCAACACGGCGGGACTTCACTTCAACCAGTGGCTTGGCGTTGTTGATCGCTGCGGTGAACACTTCCAGCGGGTCCTTGCCGGACTTGGACTGGATATGGTCGAAGGCACCGTAGATGATGTTTTCTGCAACCGACTTCTTGCCGGACAGCATCAGAACGTTAACGAATTTAGCGACTTCGGTGCTACCGAATTTTGGATCCGGCAGAATCTCGCGCTTGGGTACTTCACGACGACGTGGCATGTTATTTCCTTTGTCTTCAGTTGAGTGCCTCGGGCACTCGCGGAGGCCATCATAGCCTTCCACTTACTCGGTCTCGCGACCGCCTCAACTCATTTAAATTGCAAGAATTACTTCTTAGCGGCCTTGGCACGCTTCGCACCGTACTTGGAGCGAGCCTGCTTACGGTCTTTAACGCCCTGGGTATCCAGCGAGCCGCGGACCATGTGGTAACGCACACCTGGCAAGTCTTTGACACGACCGCCGCGCAGCAGGACCACCGAGTGTTCCTGCAGGTTGTGGCCTTCACCGCCGATGTACGAAATCACTTCGAAACCGTTGGTCAGGCGCACTTTGGCCACTTTACGCAGTGCCGAGTTAGGCTTCTTAGGGGTGGTGGTGTACACGCGGGTGCACACGCCACGCTTTTGCGGGCAGTTTTCAAGTGCCGGCGATTTGCTCTTCACGACCAGCTTGGTACGTGGTTGGCGAATCAATTGGTTGATGGTTGGCATCGTTTTAAATCCAACAAAATTACAGCATTGACAACCCGGGCAGTGCTGCCCGGGGACTAAAACGGTATCTCTCAGTGTGCGCTGAAGTCGCTCAAACTAACGCGTATACGATGCGCAGACTAAATTGAGAACTCGCGAGTATATACCTGGTTAACCGCTCAGTCAACCGGAATGCTGAATAAAGTGGCAGCATGCCGACGCCCCCGGGAAGAGGCCTTGCCATCATAATAGCGTTCATTTTCGTCCTTTCCTGCTTGTAATGCGACTGCTGCTGCGCCCCGCCCACCTGTTGATCCTTCTCAGCTACCTGGCCTTGTCGGCGGTGCCTTTCCTGCCGCTGTTGCTGGGCAAGCCGGTGGAGCAGCCGTGGCAATTGGCGGGCATCGAGCTGGTGGCCTGGATCGCGGTGTGGGCGCTGTTCAAGCGCCCGGCCCGCTTCCACTGGCTGCTGCTGCCGGCCTTCCTGGCGCTGCCGACCGAGATCTACCTGCTGGTGTTCTACGGCCAGGGCATTTCCACCCACCACCTCGGCATCCTGGCCGAGACCAGCCCGCAGGAAGCGCTGGAATTCCTCGGCCAGAAGGTGTGGACCATGCTGGCGGTGATGGTGATGGTCGCGCTCTGGTGGGTGCTCAGCTTCCGCGCCGCGCGACAGACCCGCGCGCTGGATTGGCACGACGGTTCGCGCTGGGCGGCGCTGGCGATGCTGGTGCTGCTGGCGGCGGTGGCGGCATGGGGTTACGAGTTCGGCATCGATGCCGAGCCGGCGCCGCCCCCGGCCGCCAGCATTGCCGCAAGCGACAGCCTGTTCGAAGCCGAAGAGCCGGCAGCCAGCGCCCCGGTCCGCGCCGCGGTGGCCGGCGCGCGCCTGCTGCGCCTGCCCGGCCCACCCTTGCCCTATTGGGCGCGCGTGCCGTTCGAGCCGCAAGCCTTCATCGGCTCCTGGCCCTTCGGGCTGGCCGCGCGCGGTTACGATTTCTACAAGGAGCGGCGCTACCTGTCCGAACTCAATCAGCGCAGCGCCAGCTTCGCCTTTGGCGCCCGCCAGCTGGACGCCGGCACCCAGCCGGAAATCGTGGTGATGGTATTGGGCGAATCCGCGCGCTACGACCGCTGGAGCCTGAACGGCTACAGCCGCGACACCAACCCGCTGCTGGGCAAGGAGGCCAACCTGGTGGCGCTGTCGGACGTGGTGACGTCGGTATCGGCCACGCGCCTGTCGGTGCCGGTGATCATTTCGCGCAAGCCGGCCACGCAAAGCCTGAAGGATGGCTTCAGCGAAAAATCCTTCCTCACCGCCTACAAGGAAGCGGGCTTCAAGACCTGGTGGCTGTCGAACCAGATCTCGTTCGGCCGCTACGACACGCCGGTGTCGGTGTTCGCCAAGGAAGCGGACGTGATCCAGTTCCTCAACCTGGGCGGCTTTACCAACCACTCC
Source organism: uncultured Oxalobacteraceae bacterium (assembly GCA_965650885.1). Classification (GTDB taxonomy): domain Bacteria; phylum Pseudomonadota; class Gammaproteobacteria; order Burkholderiales; family Burkholderiaceae_D; genus Rugamonas. Next base: position 11,457 of record CBFGQI010000131.1, on the reverse strand, counting down.
AATTACGACGAGGTGCTGTTCGAGCCGTTCCAGCGCGCGCTGGCCGATCCGGCGCCGAAAAAGCTGATCGTGCTGCACTCGCTGGGCAGCCATTGGAATTACAGCCAGCGCCACCCGCAAGCTTTCGACAAATGGCAGCCTTCGCTGTTCGGCATCGACAAGCCGGTGTACACCGAACTGAAAATCAAGCCGCAGCTGAACAACAGCTACGACAATTCGATCCTGTACACCGACTGGTTCCTGGCGCAGCTGATCGGCGACCTGAAGGCGACCGGGCAGCTGGCGTCCATGCTGTACGTGTCCGACCACGGGCAGACCCTGTACGACGGTTCATGCAAGCTGGCCTTCCACGGCCACAACACCCAGTACGAATTCCATGTGCCAGCCTTCATGTGGTACTCGGACCAGTACCGCGAACGCTACCCCGACAAGGTGAGCGCCCTGCACCGCAACCGCAAGGCGAAGCTGGCCACGGAAAACTTCTTCCACACCATGCTGGACGTTGCGGACATCCGCTACCCGGACGACAAGCCGGCATGGAGCTTCCTCAACCGGGATTTCAAGGTGCACAAGCGCGTGGTGGACAGCTACGGCTGGACCAATTACGACAACGCCACCTTCAAGGGCGATTGCCGCGAAGTGATGGACAAGGGCAAGCCGCAAAAGCAGGACAAATGAGCGGCCGGCTTTAAAGCGCCGGGCGCACGCTTTCCTCCAGCACCTTGAACTGGGCGTCCATCAATGGCCGGTTCGGGTCGTGACCGGCGCGCGGCACCAGCACCAGCGCCTTGCGCGGGGCCTTGATCTGGTCGAAATAACGGCGCGTGACGGCGGGAGAGGTCAACAGATCCTGCTCGCCCTGCACCAGGTAGACCGGCAACTGGAAGCCCGTGCCGAGGCCGCGCAAATCGATCTTCGATTGCATGCCGTCGCCGCGCAGGCCGACGAACTGCAGGAAGGAATAATCCTCGCCCGCTTCATAATCGGCCTGCGCCTTGGCCGTGGTGTAGATGGCGGCAGGCTGCCACCACTGTTTCGGCGCGGCCTCGGTCGCCAGTCCCTCGTATTTGCGGATGGCGCGTCGCATCACGCCGAAGTTGCGCGGGTTGGTCCAGGGCGGCGTGCCCAGTGCCTCCAGGCGCGGCTGGTGCTCGCCATCGCCGGCTTTGCGCGCCAGCGCCAGCACGCCGGCATAGGCGTCGGCATTGTTTTCGGCGCCATTGACCACCTGGCTGACGCCCACGTAGGCATGGAACAGCTCCGGCTTTGCCTGCGCCATGTGCACCGCCAGCACCGAACCCCAGGAACTGCCCATCAGGATCAGCTTGCGCTGGCCCAGGTGGCGCGCCACCTGCTGCGCAATATCCAGGCCGTCGTCGCGCAGCCGTTCGATCGTCAGCCGTTCGTCTTCGCCCGGCGGCGGGTTGGCGCCATACGTCATGCCGGAGCCGCGCTGGTCCCACAGCACCACGGTATATTGCTTGCGCCAGGCGGCGAACAGCGCGTCGCCATAAGGACTGAGCGGGTTGCCCGGGCCGCCATGCACGTACAGCACCACCGGATTGGCGCAATCGCTGCCCTCGATGGTCACCCATTGCCTGATGCCGCCGGCCTCGAAGAAGCGCTGCTCGCTCACCGGGCCGGGCGCGCATTTGGCCCACAACGGCGCGCCATTCAGCGCCAACACCAACAGCATGATCCAACGCATAAGCTCTCCTGTTAACCAATTGATAACCGGGCCAGTATATCTTGTAGAATTACCAAAGGTAAATCGGCAGGGGAAGCGCATGGAAAACAAGGGACGGTTGTCCAGCATCGACATGCTGCGCGGCCTGGTGATCGTGCTCATGGCGCTGGACCATACGCGGGATTTCTTCGGCCCCGCCTTGTTCGACCCGGAAGACCTGGCGAAGACCACGCCGCTGTGGTTCGCCACGCGCTGGATCACCCACCTGTGCGCCTCCACTTTCGTGCTGCTGGCGGGGACGTCGGCCTTCCTGCGCGGGGCCAAGGGCGGTATCCCGGCACTGTCGCGCTACCTCTTCACGCGCGGCCTGCTGCTGATCGTGCTGGAGGCCACCTGGATCAGTTTCAGCTGGCAGTTCGGTTACAACGTCACCATCCTGCAAGTGCTGTGGGCCTTGGGCATGGGGATGATCATGCTGGCGGGATTGGTATGGCTGCCGCTGCCGGCCATCGCGGCCATTGCCGCGCTGCTGATCCTGCCGCACAACCTGCTCGATGCGATCCAATCCAGCCACCCGTTATGGCTGGCCTGGCACCAGCGCGGCTTCTGGCCGGTGGCGGGCACTTATGGCGTGTATATCGCCTATCCGCTGATGCCATGGCTCGGATTGATCGCGGCCGGCTATGCGCTCGGCCCCGTGTTCCAGTGGCAGGCCGCGCGCCGCCAGCGCTTCCTGGTCGCCGCCGGCGCCGTGCTGCTGCTGGTGTTCGTCGTGCTGCGCAGCGGCAATTTCTACGGCGATCCCGATCCCTGGTCGCCGCAAGGGCGCGGCCTGCTGTGGGACTTCATTTCCTTCATCCGCGTGCACAAGTATCCGCCATCGGTGCTCTACCTGTGCGCGACGATCGGCATTGCCCTGCCCTTGCTGGCCTGGTTCGAGCGGCTGCGGCCCGTGCCTTTGCTGATGCTATTCGGCGGCACGCCGATGTTCTTCTACGTGGTCCATATCGCGATGATCCACTTCCTGGCCGGCCCTTATTTCCTGCTGCGCTACGGCGCCTTGCCGGAAGGCGGCCCGCAAGGCCTGGTGCTGCCGAAGGGTTACGAGCCTTCGCTGGCCGCCGTGTATGGCGCGTGGATCGTGATGGTGGCGATCATGTTCGGCCTGACCAGGCTGTGGCTGCGCTGGCGCAAGCGCGGTGCAACAGCCGCGCCAGCACCAGCCGCATCAGCCTGAAGGGTCCGGCTGTTCGCCAGGCAAGCGGCCAGCATCATCCCTGCTTCCGGCCGATGCGCCAAATGAGGCCAGAAGGCGTTGCGCTTCTTCACTCCACCAATCTTTGATTGCCTGATCGACGACTTCGTGCAATTCCTGCGTTATGCCATGCTTGGGCAAAAATTGCCTCAGCGCGACGTATGTCGCAAATGGTAGGGGCGGAGAAAAACCGCCAAAACGCGACATCCACCCTACGCCGGCAGCAGGCGCCCGGACAGGCGCTTGTAGACATCGCGGGCGCGCTGCTCGATCGAGGCGTCGAGGCCGGACTGCGTGAGCAGGGTCAGGCCATTGGTGTCCGACAGCACACCGGGCGTCAGCACCAGCCGGTCGGCGCGCTTCTGCACCAGCAGTGGCACGCTGCATGGTTCCAGCAACTGCGCCAGCACCACATTGTGCGAGGACACCAGCACGGTTCCGCGCGCGGCCAGCTGTTCCAGCACCGCCGCGGCGGCGGAAACCGATTCAAGATGGTTGGTGCCGCGGAAAATCTCGTCGATGATGAAGATGGCGCGTTGCGGTTCCCTGGCCAGTGCAAGCAATTCCTGCGCGCGGCGCAGCTCGGACTGATACAGGCTTTCCCCGCTCTCGAGCGCATCCTCGTTCTGCATGCTGGCGTACACCGGCAGGTTGGGTACGCGCGCTACCTGGGCGTAGCAAAAGCCGAAGGCGCGCGCGGCCAGCAGGTTCAGGCCGACGGTGCGCAACAGGGTGCTCTTGCCGATGCCATTCTGGCCGCTGATGAAGGCGCTCTTGCCTTCCAGCGACAAATCCAGCGCCTGCGCGTCGGCCAGCAGCGGGTGCTGCACGGCCTGGAAATGGATTTCCTGCTCCCAGCCCTCCTGCGCCCAGCACCATTGCCGTTGCGTGGCCAGGTGGCGTGCCAGCGCCAGGTCGGCATCCAGGTTGGCGACCAGCAGGTAGCTCTCGCGCAGGAAGGCGGCGTGCTCGCGGACCAGCGTGCGCGTGGCGAAGTAATGCTTCAGGTTGGCCTGCATGACCCAGTCGGCGTACTCGGTCGCGCCCGGGGCGGTGGTCCAGGCGCTGCGGGCCAGCCTGGCGCGCAGTTGGGCGGCCTGCGCGGCGCCGGGGGCTCCTTCTTGCTGGCTGTGGACGTACAGCTGCAGTTGCAGTGCCTCGGCGACGGACTCCCATTGCTGCATGCGCCAGTGGCAGGCGACCTGGATCGCCATCAGCAACAGGGACAGCACGACGGTCGGCACCAGGGCGGCCGGCCAGAAGAAGCTCGCGGCGGCGCTGGCAAGGAAAGCCAGCGGCAAGGCCCAGAGGCAGGCCGACCAGCGCGGCACGGGCGCCAGCGGCGAGGCGGCAGGCAGTGCGCCCGAGCCGGCGCGGGCGCCGTCCGTGCCGGCGTCCGCCGCGGGCAGGAACAGCGACGCCGTGACTTCCGCCCTGGCCTTGCGCAAAGGCGCGAGCTGGGTGGCGAGGCGCTCGCGCGTCGCGCTGTCCGCCAGCAGCGAGCGCACGCGCGCGAACGGTTCCGCTGACGCCCCGGCCGCGCCGCCCGCTGCCGCCATCCCGCGCCGCAGCCGCCGGTACAGCATCTGGCGGCCAAAAATGCTGGCGCCGTCGCCGGCTTGCGCCAGGTAGGCGGGCAGCAGCAAGTCCTGCCAGGTCTGCTCGTCGACGACCCCATTGCCGGCGGCGCCAGCCAGCTCGTCGTACTGCGTCACAGCGCTTTCCGGGAACGGATACTCCACAGAACCACTCCTTGCCACAAAGATAAGCCCATAAGTATAACCGCTTACCAAAAAAACAAGTAGCGCCGCACACGGCCGGGCGGACGGAGCGGACACGGTGGACGGTCGCGGACAGCCGGCGCAGCCGAATGGACGCCATAAAAATCAATCACTTAGCAATTGGCACACTTCATGCATTAGCAAGATTGACCAAATCACCAACCCAGGACACAAGAACATGATTCGCGACACCTCACACCAGGACCAAGTGATTGCCGCCCCCGCCAGCCGTATCCCGCGCCGCAACGTGCTGCTGCTGGCGGGCGGCGTGGCGCTGGCTGCCGCGGCCTACGGACTGCTGCAAGGCTGGAGCGGCAGCGAGCAATCGGTCAGCGCCGCCCGCCTGCGCGTGGCCGAAGTCACGCGCGGCACCCTGATCCGCGACGCCGCCGTCAATGGCCGCATCGTGGCCGCCGTCAGCCCGACCCTGTATTCGACCTCCACCTCCACCGTGGAGCTGAAAGTCCATGCCGGCGACACCGTCAAGAAGGGCCAGGTGCTGGCCGTACTGGAATCGCCCGACCTGACGGACGAACTGAAAAAGGAACAGACCCTGTTCAACGAGCTGCAAGCCGAAGTCGCGCGCCAGCAGATCCTGGCGCGCAAGCAGAAACTGGCCGCCCAGCGCGAAGCCGACACCGCCGAAATCGAGCGCGTCTCCGCCATGCGCACGCTGCAGCGCTACGAAGGCGTGTCGAACGAAGGCATCATCGCCAAGATCGACCTGCAAAAAGCCAAGGATGCCGTGGCTGCCGCCGACATCCGCGCCAAACACACCAAACAGGCTGCGGAACTGGAGGGCGACAACGTGTCGCTGGAACTGAAAACCAAGACCGCCCAGATGGAGCGCCAGAAGCTGTCGCTGGCCAATGCCCAGCGCCGCGTCGACGAACTGACCGTGCGCGCGCCGGTCGACGGCTTCATCGGCACGCTGTCGGTGGCCAACCGCAGCGTGGTGCAGGCCAATACGCCGCTCATGACGCTGGTCGACCTGTCGCAGCTCGAAGTCGAACTGGAAGTGCCGGAAACCTATGTCAACGACCTGGGCCTGGGCATGACCGCCGAAATCGAAGTGGCCGGCGTGAAGACCAAGGGCAAGCTGTCGGCCCTGTCGCCGGAGGTGGTGAGAAACCAGGTGCTGGCACGCGTGCGCTTCGACCAGCAGCCGGAAGGCCTGCGCCAGAGCCAGCGCGTGTCGGCGCGCCTGCTGATCGACGAAAAGCCGAACGTGCTGATGGTGCCGCGCGGCCCCTTCGTCGAATCGGAAGGCGGCCGGTATGCCTACCTGGTGCAGGACGGCATCGCCGTGCGCACGCCGGTGCAGCTGGGCGCCACCAGCGTGGCCGCCGTGGAAATCGTCAATGGCTTGAAACAGGGCGACAGGATCGTGATCGCCGGTACCGAAAACTTCGAGAACGCCAAGCGCGTTTCGATCAACAAATAACCTCCAACGGAAAGGGCACGCCATGCTGCGCATGCAAAACCTGAGCAAAGTCTATCGCACCCATATGATCGAAACCCACGCGCTGCGCGGCTTCGAGATTGAAGTGAAGCAGGGTGAATTCGTCACCGTCACCGGGCCATCCGGCTCGGGCAAGACCAGCTTCCTGAACATCGCCGGCTTGCTGGAAGATTTCACCAGCGGCGAGTACGTGCTGGACGGCATCAACGTCAAGGGCATGGACGACAATGCGCGCTCGCGCCTGCGCAACGAAAAGCTGGGCTTCATCTTCCAGGGCTTCAACCTGATCCCCGACCTGAACCTGTACGACAACGTCGACGTCCCGCTGCGCTACCGCGGCTTCAACGCCAGCGAGCGCAAGGCACGCATCGAAGACGCGCTGGCCAAGGTCGGCCTGGCGTCGCGCATGCGCCACTACCCGGCCGAACTGTCCGGCGGCCAGCAGCAGCGCGTGGCCATCGCCCGCGCCCTGGCCGGCTCGCCCAAGCTGCTGCTGGCCGACGAACCGACCGGCAACCTGGACACCCAGATGGCGCGCGGCGTGATGGAACTGCTGGAAGAGATCAATGCCGATGGCACCACCATCCTGATGGTGACCCACGACCCGGAGCTGGCGCAGCGCTCGCAGCGCAATGTCCACATCATCGACGGCCAGGTGTCCGACCTGGTGCGCAAGTCGCCGTCGCTGATGGTCGCCAAGGAGGCCTGAGATGCTGCAATACTACTTCATGCTGGGCGTGCGCAGCCTGCGCCGCAACCGCGCGCTGACCGCGCTGATGGTGCTGATCCTGGCGGTCGGCGTGGCCGCCAGCGTGTCGACCCTGACCATCCTGCACGTGATGTCGGGCGACCCCTTGCCGCACAAGAGCGAGCGCATGATCGTGCCGGTGGTCGACAATGGCCCGATCGAAGGCTATACGCCGGGCGACGAGCGCAACGATGACCAGATCAGCTACCAGGATGCCGTGGCCTTCCTGGAAAGCGGCCAGGGCGACCGCCGCACCGCCTTGTTCGGCGTGGCCGGCAATATCGAACCGGCGCGCGCCGACCTGGCGGCCTTCACCACCGAAGGGCTGGCGGCGTCGCGCGACTTCTTCGACATGTTCGAGCCGCGCTTCGTGCAAGGCAGCGCATGGAGCGCCGTGGACGACAAGGGCGGCGCCGACGTCATCGTCCTGAGCCGCAAGCTGTCCGACAAACTGTTCGGTGCGGCCAACGCGGTGGGCCAGCGCGTGCGCCTGGCCGGCTACTCTTACCAGGTGGTGGGCGTGATCGATACCTGGAAGACCCTGCCGCGCGTGCACCGCATGCGCGGCGGCCCCGGCCCGTTCGGCGACGAAGACGAATTCTTCATCCCATTCCGCAACGCGATCCGCCACGAGATGCAGTTGAACGGCAATATGAATTGCACCTCGCGCCGCGATCCCGGCTTCGAGAACCTGCTCAAGTCCGAGTGCACCTGGGTGCAGGCATGGTTCGAGCTGCATTCGGCCAGCGACCGCCCGCAGCTGCAAGCCTGGCTGGACGCTTATGCCGCGGAGCAGCGCAAGCTGGGCCGCCTGAAGCGGGCCGCGCCCAACATGCTGTACAGCTTGCCGGAATGGCTGGAGCACATGAAGGTGGTGGGCAACGACAGCCGCATCGCCGCCATGCTGGCGTTCGGCTTCCTGGTGCTGTGCCTGGTGAACACCATCGGCCTGCTGCTGGCCAAGTTCTCGGTGCGGGCACCGGAAGTGGGCGTGCGGCGCGCCCTGGGCGCCTCGCGCAAGGACATCTTCGCCCAGTTCCTGACCGAGAGCGCGGTGGTCGGCCTGGTCGGCGGCGTGCTCGGGCTGCTGCTCGCGCTGGGCGCCCTGGCCCTGATCGGCAGCATTTCCAAGCAGCTGGCCGCCATCGCACAAATGGACTGGGTCATGCTCGGCGTGACGTTCGCGATCTCGGTGGCCTCCGCCATCCTGGCCGGCCTGCTGCCGACCTGGCGCGCCTGCCAGGTCACGCCGGCCCTGCAACTGAAATCCCAGTGAGGAAACCATGGAAATCAAACCGATTTTTGCCGCGCTGATGCGCAACAAGACTGGCCCCATCCTGGTGGCCGTGCAAGTGGCGCTCAGCCTGGCGATCCTGACCAATGCGCTGCACATCGTCAACCTGCGCCAGTCCGTCGCCGCCCGCCCCTCGGGGGTGAACGCGGAACAGGAAATGTTCAGCCTGCGCGCCCAGTCGCTGCGGCCGGGCGGCCACGAGGAACAGCTGGCGGTGCAGCAGGCGGAAGTGGCCGCCCTGCGCGCGGTGCCCGGCGTGGTGTCGGTCGCCACCACCAACCAACTGCCGCTGTCTTCGTCCGGCAACTACAACAGCATGGCGGCACGCCAGGAGCAGACCCGGCAAAGCGCCAACGCCTCCGCCTACGTGACCGCCGACTCGCTGGTCAAGACCTGGGGGCTGAAGCTGGTGGAGGGACGCGACTTCAAGCCGGATGACCTGCAAGTGGTGGACCAGCGCACCAGCCAGCTGGTGCCGCGCGTGGTGATCATCACCAAGGCACTGGGCGAAAAGGTCTGGCCCGATGCCACCAGCTACGTCGGCAAGACCATCTTCTACGGCTTCGGCGGCGAAGGGCGGCCGGCGACCGTGATCGGCGTGCTGGAACGGCTGCAGACGCCGGGCGCGGCACTGGACGAAGGCGAATACTCGACCATGCAGCCGGCGCGCCAGACCTTCAATGGCCGCACCCAGTATTCGATCCGCACCGAAGCCGGGCAGCTGGACCGTGTGATGCAGGACGCGCAAGAGGCGGTCCGCAAGATCCACAACGGGCAGGTGGTGGTGCGCACCCGCACCATGCTGGAAGACCGCAAGAACCGCTACCAGGCGGACCATGCGCTGGCCTGGATGCTGATCGCCGTCTGCGGCTTGCTGATGGTGGTGACCGCCAGCGGCATCGTCGGCATGGCCAGCCTGTGGGTCACGCAGCGCCGCAAGCAGATCGGCGTGCGCCGCGCCCTGGGTGCGCGCAAGTTCGATATCCTGCGCTACTTCATCACCGAGAACCTGCTGATCACCACCACCGGCATTGCCGGCGGCTTGATGGGGGCACTGGCGTTGAACCAGCTGCTGGTGTCCAAGCTGGAACTGGCCAGGCTGCCGGCGGAATACATGATGATCGGTGCGGCCGCTTTCTGGGGGCTGGGCATTGTCGCCGTGTACGGGCCGGCGTGGCGGGCGGCATCCATTTCGCCGGCGCTGGCGACGCGCTCGGCTTGACTCCGTCTGTGCCACTGCCGCGGGTTTCGGTTGTGCGCCTTTGAACTACGCCGAACGTCAAAGCCGCCAACCCAACGCCGCCAGCCGCCAAACCGTCGGGGGGTCTGGCCCTTCGGGCCAGACCCCGGTTTACCGGTTTTCATGTATCCTCCCCCCATGCCAACCGTACTCATCATCGACGACAACGCCGCCGTCGCAGTCGCCCTCGAAGTCCTGTTCTCGCTGCACGACATCGAATCGGTGCACGCCGCCTCGCCCGCAGAAGGCCTCGCCCTGCTCGACCGGCGCGGCGCCAGCATCGACCTCGTGGTGCAAGACATGAACTTCACCGCCGACACCACCTCCGGCGCGGAAGGCGTGGAACTGTTCCGCGCCATCCGCAAGCGCCACCCCGACCTGCCGGTCATCCTGCTCACCGCCTGGACCCACCTCGACGCCGCCGTCGACCTGATCAAAGCCGGCGCCGCCGACTACCTGGCCAAGCCCTGGGACGACAAGCGCCTGATCGCCACCGTGCGCAACCTGCTGGAACTGGGCCAGGCCAACCGCGCGCTGAACCAGCACCGCAGCGACGAACTGCGCCAGCGCCGCGAACTGGAGCGCTACAACTTGCGCAATATGGTGTGGAACGACCCCGCCACCGAACGCGTGATTGCCCTGGCCTGCCAGGTCGCGCGCGCCGACGTGCCGGTGCTGATCACCGGCCCCAACGGCACCGGCAAGGAACGCATCGCGGAAATCATCCAGGCCAATTCCTCGGTCAGCGCAGGCCCCTTCGTGGTGCTCAATTGCGGCGCCCTGCCCGCCGAACTGATCGAAGCCGAGCTTTTCGGCGCCGACGCCGGCGCCTACACCGGCGCCTCCAAAGCCCGCGAAGGCAAATTCGAAGCGGCCGATGGCGGCACCCTGTTCCTCGACGAAATCGGCAACCTGCCGCTGGCCGGCCAGATGAAGCTGTTGCGCGTGCTCGAAACCGGCCGCTTCGAACGGCTCGGCTCCAACCGCGAGCGCCAGGTGCAAGTGCGCGTGATCAGCGCCACCAATGCCGACCTGCCCGCCATGATCCGCGCCGGCACCTTCCGCGAAGACTTGTACTACCGCCTGAACGTGATCGAACTGCGGCTGCCGCCGCTGGCCGAACGTCCGGGCGATATCCTGCCGCTGGCGCGCCACTTCCTCGGCGCCGGCCGGCAGTTGCGGCCCGATGCCGAAGCCGCCCTGCTGGCGCACGGCTGGCCCGGCAATGTGCGCGAACTGAAGAACGTCATGGCCCGCGCCAGCCTGCTGGCCCGGGGCGAAGCGATCACGGTACCCGACCTTGGCCTGCCCGCCGCCAGTCCAGCCAGCCAGGCCAGCGCCGGCCCCGAGCAGGAGCCCGACCGCGACGCCATCGCCGCCGCCCTGGCGCGCGCCGGCGGCGTGGTGGCGCAAGCGGCCGCCGAGCTCGGCTTGTCGCGCCAAGCCCTGTACCGCCGCATGGAACGCCTCGGCATCGCCCGCCCATGATGCCGCACCGCCGCCGCGTCCGCCCCTGCGTCCGGCCGCTACGCGGCTGCGCCCCGGCCGCCGCGGCCCAGCCGGCGGTGCGCTGAGATGCGGCTGTCGCTCCTGACACGCTGGTCCGCGCTGGTGGGCACGCTGACGGCCACTGGCATCCTGATCGCCCTCGGCCTCGACCAGTTGCTGCCCAACCACCCCACCCTGGTGGTCGGCATTTCCCTGCTGTGCCTGGTGCCGCTGGCCGTCATCACCATCCGCGCCCAGTTGCAACGCCAGCTGTCGCTGTACCGCGCCCTGACCGGCACCGTGACCAGCTACCGCGACGGCGACTTTTCCTTCAGCCTGCACTGGCCGCAGAACGACGAATTGTCCGACCTGGTCGCCGCCCACAACGAGCTGGGCCAGGTGCTGCGCGAGCAGCGCCTGGCCCTGGTGCAGCGCGAACTGTTGCTCGACACCATGGTGCAGCACACCCCTGTCGCCATGCTGCTGGTCACCGACACCGGCG
>CBFGQI010000130.1:0-15119 GCA_965650885.1 uncultured Oxalobacteraceae bacterium | reverse complement strand
CCGGCGTGCCGATCGTGGCCGGCACCGACGACCTGGCCGGCTTCACCCTGCATTCGGAACTGGCGATGCTGGTCAAGGCCGGCCTGACCCCGGCCGAGGCGCTGCAGGTGGCGACCCGCAACGGCGCGCGCTACACCCGCACCAGCGCCGACCGCGGCAGCATCGAAACCGGCAAGCTGGCCGACCTGGTGCTGGTCGACGGCGACCCGACCAGGGATATCCGCGACGTGCGCAAGGTGGCCGCCGTGATCACCCGCGGCCATATCATCTATCCTAAGGAAGTGGACGAAGCGCTGGGCATCAAGCCCTTCGTGACGGAAGTGCCGACCGTGAAGGCGTTGCAAGCCGTGCCGGCCAATATTGCCGGCTCCAACGACGGGGTGTTGCGCCAAATCGGCACAATTGGCCGCAGGCACGATTGAATCACTTATACTGCCAGTTTAATTTTTAGTGAATCTTATGCAAAAACCAAGCAAACGCCGCTCCGGCGGCTTTACGCTGATCGAGATCATGGTGGTCGTGGTGATCATGGGCGTGCTCGCGGCCCTGGTGCTGCCTAAGGTGCTGGACCGCGTCGGCCAATCCAAGACCGCCGCCGCCAAGGTCGAAATCTCCACCATCATGCAGGCGCTGAAGATGTACAAGCTGGACAACCAGCGCTACCCGACCACGGAACAGGGCCTGCAAGCCCTGATGTCCAAGCCGACCGCCGGCCCGGCCGCCAATGGCTGGAAGGCGCCGTACCTGGAAAAAATGCCGAAGGACCCATGGGGCAACCAGTACCAGTTCCTGTCCCCGGGCGTGAAGGGTGAAGTCGATGTGTTCTCGTATGGCGCCGACGGCCAGCCAGGCGGCAGCGGCGACGATGCTGATATCGGTTCCTGGGAAATCTGAACGCGCCGCGGGCGGCTTCACGCTGATCGAGCTGCTGGTGGTGCTCGTCATCATCGGCCTCACGCTCGGCCTGACCGTGATGAATGCCGCGCCAACCCAGGCGCAAGCCATGCAGAAGGAAGCGCAGCGCATCGCGCTGCTGCTGCAGCTGGCGCGCGACGAAGCCATCGTGCGCAACCGGCCGATCGCCTTCGAAGCGGGGCCGGACAGTTACCGCTTCCTGGTGCGCAATGACCGCAGCTGGGAACCCCTGCCGCAGGACGACTTGCTGCGCGAGCGTCCTTTCCAGCTGGGCCCCGTGACCCTGTTGCTGGACCCGCCCATCAATATGCCGGGCACCATGCGCATCGTGTTCGGCCGCGAGCCGGTCGACCGGCCCTTCGCGCTGACCTTGGCCAGCGGCGAGCTGCGCGCCACCATCCGCGCCGACGGCGTCGGCCATTTCACCGTGGACTGAGTATGCGGCAACGAGGCTTTACCTTGCTGGAGGTGCTGGTGGCGCTGCTGATCGTCGGCACGGCGCTGGGCGCAGCGTTGCGCGCCATGGGCAGCCTGACGCAGAACAGCGAGGGCTTGCGCACCACCATGATGGCTACCTGGTCGGCCGAGAACCGGCTGGTGCAGGTGCGCCTGGCCAGGAACTGGCCGATGCCGGGCAAGAACACCTTCGAATGCCCGCAGGCCGACCTCAAGTTCATTTGCGAAGAAGAAGTGATCACCTCGCCCAACCCGCGCATGCGCCGGGTCGAGGTCAGCGTGTTCGAAGCCAGCGCGCCGGAGCGGCGCATCATCAAGCTGGTGCAACTGGTGCTGCAGGAATGAAGAACGCGCGCGGCTTTACCCTGGTCGAATTGCTGGTGGCGATCACCGTGCTGGCCATCGTCGCCGTGATGGGCTGGCGCGGGCTCGATGGCATCGTGCGTTCGCGCGAGCAGCTGACGCAGAACATGGAGCAGACGCGCGGCATCCAGCTCACCTTCGCCCAGCTGCAAAGCGACCTGGAACAGATCGCCGACAAGCCGCTGCTGCGCGAGCGCCAGAACCTGCTGGCCGATAACAGCCGCCTGGTGTTCGTCCGCACCGTGCTGTCCGAGAACGCGCCATCGCAGCTGCAGGTGGTCAGCTACACCATCCGCGACGGCGTGCTGTCGCGCAGCGAGTCGCCAGTCACGCGCGACCTGGTGCAGCTCGACGCCCTGTGGCAGGCCGCCATCGGCCAGTCGGGCGCCCAAGCCACCGTCGGCCTGCAGGCCGGCGTCGGCGCCATGGAGGTGCGCGTCTGGGAGGGCGGCGGCTGGAAAATGGCGCAGAATTCCTCGACCGCGTTCTCCAGCGCGGTGCCGGGCGGCGCCGGCGCGCCTTGCGTCGAGACCGAGCCGGGCTCCTGCCAGGGGCAGGGCGGCGGCGCCGCCCGCGGCGGCAGCGGCAGCGGCAGCGGCTCCGGCTCCGGCTCCGGCGGACCGACCGGCGGCGGCCCCATCATGCGCCAAGGGGCGGAAGGCCCGACAGGCCTCGAAATCACGCTGCAAATCCAGGGCCAGCCGGCGCCGCTGACCAAGGTTTTCCTGCTGGGGGCCGTATGAAAAGGCGACTTTTGGCCCGCCAGCGCGGCGTAGCTGTTGTTACGGCGCTACTGTTGACCACCCTGGCCGTCTCCATCGTGGCCAGCCTGTTCTGGCAGCAGCAGGTGCAGGTGCGCTCGATGGAAAACCAGCGCCTGCACTTCCAGACGCGCTGGATCCTGCGCGGCGGCCTTGATCTGGTGCGGCTTATCCTGCGCCAGGACTTGCAGGACCAGCGCAGCATCACGCGCGCCGACGGCATCTGGGCCACGCCGCTGGCCGAAACGCGGCTCGACCAGTTCGTCGAACGCGAGCGGGTGGAAGGCGAAAGCTTCGACGCCTCCATTTCCGGACAGACTTACGACGCACAGTCGCGCTACAATCTGGCGAATCTTGCCAGCACCACGGGCAACGGCGGCATCGACAGCAAGCAGTTGCTGGTCTTCCAGCGCCTGCTGCAAAACCTGCAGCTGAACCCCGCGCTGGCAAAGACGGTGGCAACCCAGGTGGCGCGCAGCCAGGGCGCCGGCCTGATGCCGGGCGCGCCGCCGCAGCCGGACGTGGAGCCAGTGCAAGCCGGCAGCGGCCAGCCGATGAAGATGCTGCGTGCGGAAGATTTGCTGTCGGTGGCCGGCTTCGACCAGAAAGCCATCGAAAAGCTGCGCGACTTCGTGGTGGTGCTGCCCGAGCGCACCGCGGTCAACGTCAACACCGCCTCGGCGGAATTGCTGTCGGCCCTGGTGGGCGGCATGTCGCTGACGGAAGGGCAGAACCTGGTGGTGGCGCGCAAGCGCACGCCATGGGAAGGCGCCCAGTTCAAGGCCTACCTGCAAGCGATGGGCAAAACGCCGATCCTGAAGGATGGCGATTACGAAGGCATCAGCTATTACTTCCTGGTGCTGAGCCGGGTGCGCCTGGACCGCGCGGAACTGATGTCCTGGTCGCTGATCCACCGCCAGCAGACCGGCACGCGCGTGGTATGGATACGGGAAATTTAAAGGAATAGGGAAGGCAAGCTTTGACAACACTCTACATTCGGTATCCAGCCCGCGCCGCAGCCGCCGATAATGGCGTGCCGTCCAGCTGCCAGTTCGCCCTGGTGGGCGATGGCGGCAACGTGATGCAGCAGGGCGCCGGCGCGCTGGGCAACCTCGGCGAGCTGGTATCGACCGCGCGCCGCGTGGTGCTGCTGCTGGCCGCTGCCGATGTCTCGCTGCTGAAGGTCAAGCTGCCACCCCTGTCGGGTGCAAAGCTGAAGGCCGCCCTGCCCAACCTGGTGGAAGAACAGATCCTGGGCGACCCGGCCGATTGCGTGCTGGCGCTGGCACCCGCCACTGGCGACTCCGGCGAGCGCGTGGTGGCCGTGGCCAACCGCGCCTGGCTGGAAGTGCTGGTCAAGGCGCTGGTGGCGCAAGGCGCGCACGGCGTGTCCGCACTGCCGGTGCAACTGAGCCTGCCGCTGGCGCCGGGCAGCGCATCCGCCGCCCTGGGCCTGGACGACGCCGGGCTCGAGCTGACGCTGCGCAGCGCCCCCTACGAAGGCTTGGGCCTGACCCTGCCGAACGATGCCCCAGCCGCGCTGCATACGCTGCGCGCCCTGGCCGGCGACGCGCCCGTGTCGCTGTACGTGGCGCCCGGTCAGCAGGCCGATTATGCCGCCGCGCTCGCCGCGGCGGGCGTGCCGGGCATCACGCTGGAAGAAGACAACTGGGCGCACCGCATCGCCGCCGCCAAAGCCGTGCCGATCGACCTGGCCGCCGGTCTCGGTGCCGTCAGCGGCGCCACCGCCCGCGCCTGGGCGCGCTGGAAATGGCCGCTGCGCATCGCCATTGCGGCCATCGTGGTCAACATCGTCGGCCTGAACTGGGAATGGCTGCGCCTCAAGCGCGAAGCCGACACCGTCAAGCAGAACATGGTGCAGGTATTCCGTTCCGCCTACCCGAACCAGCCGGTGACCGGCGACCCTGCCGCGCAGATGCGCCGCAATATCGCTGTGGCGCGCGCCAGCAATGGCGGCGGCACGGCCGACGAATTCACCAATATGAGCGCGGCGCTGGGCGAAGCGCTGGCCGTGCTGCCGAACCGCGAAGCGGTGGCCGGCATCGAGTACAAGGAACGCAGCATGACGGTCAAGTTCAAGCCCAACGCCATCGACGCCAACGCCCTGGCGCAAGTGCAGGCGGCACTGGCGCAGCGCAAGCTGGCTGCCAGCGAGAGCGGTCCCGGGGTGTGGGTCGTGAAAGCGGGAGGCAAATGATGGCCGGCTTCAACGACACCCTCAACGCTTACCGCGCCAATGCCGCCGCCTGGTGGGGTGCGCGCACCGAACAGGAACAGCGCATGCTCACCATCGGCGGCGCCGTGCTGGCGTTCGGCCTGGTCTACGGCCTGCTGATCGATCCGGCCCTGACGGGCCGCGACAAGCTGCAGAAAGAGCTGCCGCAGCTGAACCAGCAAGTGGCGGAATTGCAAGCCCTGGCCGGCGAGGCGGCCCAACTGGCGGCCCAGCCGCCGGTGCAGCCGCAGCCGCTGAGCAAGGACGGCGTGACGGCGCGCCTGCAGGCGAGCGGCCTGACGCCGCAAAACCTGGCGGTGACGGGCGACTACATCAAGGTGGAATTCAAGGGCGTGCCGTTTGCCGGCCTGGTGACCTGGCTCGACGCCATGCGCCGCGAGCAGCGCGTGGCGGTGCAGGAAGGCAGCGTGACGCAGCAAGGTCCGGCCGGCCAGGTCGACGCCAACCTGACGCTGCGCCAGGAGATGGTTGTCCAATGAAGCGCGCGGGCTTGTGGCTGCTGGCGATTGCGCTCAGTGCGGGCTTGACCGTGCTGGCTTTCCTGCCGGCCAGCTGGATGGGGCAGGTGGTGGAGCGCCAGAGCGGCGGCCGTTTGACCCTCGGCGACCCGCAAGGTACGCTGTGGCGCGGTTCCGCCTTCATCGGCGGCGCCGCCAGCCGCGATGGCGCGGTGACGCCGCTGCTGCCGGGCCGCTTCAGCTGGCGCCTGTCGCCGCTGGTGGTGTTCGGCAGCGTCGACGTGGAACTGGAAAACCCGGACGCGCTGACGCAGCCGGTGTCGCTGCGCGGCGGCTGGAGCAACTGGGAAGTCAGCCCGGCGGCATTGATGCTGCCGGCCGACGGCCTGGCCGGGCTGGGCGCGCCGCTCAACACGCTGGCGCCGAGCGGCCGCATGAAGCTGTCCTGGACTTCGCTGCAACTGGCGCGCGAAGGCCAGGCGGTATCGCTGCAGGGCCGCACCACGCTGGAAATGCAGGACATGTCGTCGCGCCTGACGCCGGTCAAGCCCCTGGGCAGCTACCAGCTGGCGTTCGACTGGCAGGGCCAGCAAGCCGCGCTGGCCTTGAGTTCCCAGCGCGGGCCGCTGCTGTTGAGCGGTACGGGGAGATTGGCGCAGGGCCGGCTGCAATTTTCCGGCCAGGCGGAAGCGGCAACAGGATTCGAAGACCAGCTGGCAGGCCTCTTGAACATGCTGGGCCAGCGCAAGCCGAACAGCGTTAAAAACGTCATTGCACTAGAGTTCCGATAATGAAAACACACACTGCAAGCCCAACCCCCTTCCCGGCGCTGCGCCGACTGAGCGCCGCCGCGCTGCTGTGCTGTGCGCTGGCGCCCGCCGCCGCTCCCGTCACGGCCTGGGCCCAGCCCAATGACGAAGCCGCGCTCAATTTCGTCGGCGCCGATATCGAATCGGTGATCAAGGCCGTCGGCCATTACACCAACATCACCTTCCTGATCGACCCGCGCGTCAAGGGCACGCTGACCCTGGTGTCGGAAAAGTCGATCACCAAGTCGCAAGCGTTCTCGCTGCTGGCCTCCGCCCTGCGCCTGCAAGGCTATGCCATCGTCAGCGGCGACGGCTATGCGAAAGTGGTGCCGGAAGCGGAAGCCAAGCTGCAGGCTTCGCCGACCGTGATCGGCGGCGCCAAGAGCCCCCAGGGCGACCAGGTGGTGACCCAGATCTTCCACCTGAACCATGAAAACTCGGCCAACCTGGTCACGGTGCTGCGCCCGCTGATCACGCCGAACAACACCATCAACGCCAACCCGGGCAACAACACCCTGGTGATCACCGATTACGCCGACAACCTGAAGCGCCTGGCCAAGATCATCGCCTCGCTGGACGCGCCGTCGGCCGCAGACCTGGACGTGATCCCGGTGCGCTACGCCATCGCCAGCGACCTGGCGGCCATGATCAACAAGCTGATGGAGCCGGGCGCCGGCGGCGATTCCGGCCGCGTGAACCTGGTGCCCGACCCGCGCACCAATTCGCTGGTGGTGCGTGCACCGTCGGCAGCGCGCGCCAACCTGGCCAAGTCGCTGATCGCCAAGCTGGACCAGCCGACCGCGCAGGCGGGCAATGTGCACGTGGTGTACCTGAAGAATGCGGAAGCCACCAAGCTGGCGGAAACCCTGCGCGCCGTGGTGTCGGGCGAGGGCGGCGGCAACGCAGGCCAGTCCGGCAGCGGCAGCCTGTCCTCGCTGGGCAGCAATACCGGCAATACCCAGATGGGCCAGTCCGGCATCGGCTCGTCCTCGCAGGCCGGCAGCAGCCAGACCGGCCCGACCAACCCGGCCTTGAGCAGCAGCGCCCGCACCGGCGCCCAGCAAGCACTGGGCGGCGGCCAGGCCGGCTTCATCCAGGCTGATGCCACCACCAATACCCTGATCATCACCGCGCCGGAAGCCGTCTACCGCAACCTGCGCGCCGTGATCGACCAGTTGGACGTGCGCCGCGCGCAGGTCTATATCGAGTCGATGATCGTGGAAGTCAACGCCGCCAAGCTGTCCGAGTTCGGCGTGCAGTGGGCGGGCTTGCAGGGCAGCGACCATACCTACCGTGTCGGCGGCGGTACCACCTTCAACAACGTGGGCGGCGCCAACAGCCTGATCAACCTGAATGCCTTTGCCAACGGCGTGGAGGGTGCCGCGGCGCCAGGCTCGGGCCTGACGCTGGGTATCTTCAAGCAGCTGGCCAACGGCAAGCTGGGGCTGGGTGCGGTGGCGCACGCGCTGGGCGCGGATGACGACAGCAATATCCTGTCGACCCCGAACATGCTGACGCTGGATAATGAAGTGGCGACCATCAAGGTTGGCCAGAACGTGCCGATCGTGACCGGTTCCTTCACCACCACTTCCGGCACCAACAACAATCCGTTCCAGACCGTCGACCGCAAGGATATCGGCATTACCTTGAAAGTGCGCCCGCAGATTTCCGAAGGCGGCACCATCAAGCTGGCGATCTACAACGAAAGCTCGAGCATCGACAGCAGCGTCACCACCAGCAGCGGCCTGGTGCTGAAGAACCGCACCATTGAAACCAACATCATCGCCGACGACGGCCAGATCCTGGTGCTGGGTGGCCTGATCCAGGACGACTCGAGCGACGGCGTCGAGAAAGTGCCGGGCCTGGGCGACCTGCCCTTGATCGGCAACCTGTTCAAGTACCAGAAGCGCAACCGCAAGAAGACCAACCTGATGGTGTTCCTGCGCCCGGTGGTGGTACGCAACCGCGAGCAGGGCATGAGCCTGACGGCGGACCGCTACGACTACATGCGCGCCACCCAGGAAGCGGCGGCGCCGGAACCGAGCATCGCCGTCCAGAACCTGGGCGCACCGCTGTTGCCGCAACTGCAGAACGGCCAGCCGACCGGCAGCGGCCAGCTGGCGCGTCCGATCGCGCCAGCCGCGCCTTCCGTGCCTGAACAGAAACAGCAACAGCAATGAGCAACCTCCTGCCCTACGCCTTCGCGCGCGACTTCCTGGTGCTGGCCCAGCCCAGCGCCGAAGCCGAGCACGCGGTCGATGTGATGATGTCGTCCGCCACGCCCGCCTCGGCGATCGCGGAAGTGTCGCGCCGCTTCGGCCGCATCAACCTCAAGCACCTGCCCCGCGCCGACCTGGAAGCAGCGATTGCCACGGCCTACGCCAGTGCCAGTGGCGATGCTTCCCAGGTGGCGGAAGAATTCGACGCCGACCTGGACCTGACCAAGCTGCTGCAGGACGTGCCGGCCATCGAAGACTTGCTGGAATCGTCCGACGACGCGCCGGTGATCCGCATGATCAACGCGCTGCTGACGCAAGCGCTGCGCGACGGCGCCTCCGACATCCATATCGAACCGTTCGAACAGACCTCGGTGGTGCGCTTCCGCGTCGACGGCGCGCTGCGCGACATCGTGCGCCCGCGCAAGGCGATCCACGGCTCGCTGATCTCGCGTATCAAGATCATGGCCCAGCTGGACATCGCCGAGAAGCGCCTGCCGCAGGACGGCCGCATCACGCTGCGCGTGGGCGGCAAGCCGGTGGACGTGCGCGTCTCGACCCTGCCGACCGGCCACGGCGAACGCGCCGTGCTGCGACTGCTGGACAAGGAAGCGGGCCGCCTCGACCTGTCCCACCTCGGCATGAGCGAGCAGATGATGGGGCAGTTCAACAACCTGATCAACCAGCCGCACGGCATCGTGCTGGTCACCGGGCCGACCGGCTCGGGCAAGACCACCACGCTGTACGCCGCGCTGTCGATGCTGAACAACACGTCCACCAACATCATGACGGTGGAGGACCCGGTCGAATACGACCTGCACGGCGTCGGCCAGACCCAGGTCAACGCGCGCATCGACATGACCTTCGCCAAGGCCTTGCGCGCCATCCTGCGCCAGGACCCGGACGTGATCATGATCGGCGAGATCCGCGACCTGGAAACCGCGCAGATCGCGGTGCAGGCATCGCTGACCGGCCACCTGGTGCTGGCCACGCTGCACACCAACGATGCCGCCGCTGCCGTCACCCGCCTGCTGGACATGGGGATCGAACCGTTCCTGCTGTCCTCGTCCCTGCTCGGCGTACTGGCCCAGCGCCTGGTGCGCAAGCTGTGCCCGAGCTGCAAGACTTTCGACGGCACGCAGTGGAAAGCCGTGGGCTGCGAACATTGCGGCCATACCGGCTACCAGGGCCGCGTCGGCATCTACGAGCTGCTGCAGACGGATGAACACATCCGCGCCCAGATCCACGACCGCACCTCGGAAGCGGAAATCCGCGTGACCGCCCAGCAGCACGGCATGACCACCATGCGCGAAGACGGCGAACGCTGGCTGCAGCAGGGTGTGACCACGCCGGCCGAACTGCTGCGCGTGACGAAGGATTAAGCGATGCCGGCCTTCCGATATGAAGCCGTCGATGCGGCGGGCGCCAGCAAGAAGGGCGTGGTCAATGCCGACAGCGCCCGTTCCGCCCGCGCCGACCTGCGCTCGCAGGGGCTGGTGCCGATCAAGGTCGACGCCATCTCGGCCCAGGTCGACGCCAGCGGCGCCACCTCGCGCCGCGGCTTCGGCGAAAAACTGAGCACCACCGAACTGGCGCTGTTCACGCGCCAGCTGGCCAGCCTGCTGGAAGCGGGCCTGCCGCTGGAACAAGCGTTCACCGCCCTGCTGGAGCAGGCCGAACGCCCCTACGTGCGCGACCTGGTGGCGTCGATCCGCTCGGAAGTGATGGGCGGCGCTTCGATGTCGGACGCCCTGTCGCGCCATCCGCGCGATTTCCAGGAAATCTACCGCGCCCTGGTGGCGTCGGGCGAGCAGATCGGCCAGCTGTCGCGCGTGCTGTCGCGCCTTGCCGATTACATCGAGCGCCGTAACGCGCTGGTGCAGAAGGTCAAACTGGCCTTCACCTATCCGGCCATCGTGACCGTGGTGGCCTTCCTGATCGTGATCTTCCTGCTCACCTACGTGGTGCCGCAGATCGTGTCGGTGTTTGCCAATACCAAGCAGAAGCTGCCGTTGCTGACCGTGATCATGCTGGCCATTTCGGACTTCGTGCGCAATTACGGCTTCATCGTGCTGGGCATCGCCATCGCGGCGGGCTTCATGATCCGCAAGATGCTGCAGAACCCCGACGTCAAGCTGCGCTGGCACACCTGGCTGCTCACCGCGCCGCTGTACGGCAAGTTCGAGCGCAGCCTGAATACGTCGCGCTTTGCCAGCACGCTGGCGATCACCACCGGCTCCGGCGTACCCATCCTGCGCGCGCTGGAAACCAGCCGCGATACGCTGTCCAACGTGGCCATGCGCCAGCTGGTGGAACAGGCCAGCGATTCCGTGCGCGAGGGCGCCAGCCTGGCGCGCTCATTGTCCGCGCAAAAACACTTCCCGCCGATGCTGATCCACATGATCCGCGCCGGCGAAATCACCGGCGAACTGCCCGCCATGCTGGACCGTGCCGCCAGCGCGCAGGAAGCGGATCTCGAACGCCGCACGCTGACCATTGCCGGCCTGCTGGAACCGATGCTGATCCTGGCGATGGGCGTGGTGGTGCTGCTGATCGTGCTGGCCGTGCTGATGCCGATCATCGAAATCAACCAGCTGGTGCGCTGAACCTGGAGAATTGAATTGAAACGTTTGCCTTTGATCTGCAGTGTGGCCGCCGTGGCGGTGCTGTCCGCCTCGCTGGCCTACTGGGGCATGCAGCTGTTCAAGCCGAAGCAGCGCCCGATTGCGGCGGTGCCGGTGGTGCAGCTGCCGGAAGCGAACATGGACGCGGCGCGCGGGCTGTTCGGCGGCAATACCGCGGTGGCGGTGGCCAGCAATTACCAGTTGCGCGGCGTGGTGGCCGATACCCGCGGGCGCGGCAGCGTGGCGATCATTTCCGCCGACGGGCAGCCGGCCAAGGCGTATCCGGTCGGTTCGGAACTGGTGCCGGGCGTCAGCGTGAAGGAAGTGCAGGCGCGCCATGTGGTGCTGATGGAGGGCGGGGTGCAGAAGCGCCTGGACTTGCCGAGCGACCAGGGTGTCAGTTCTTCGGGCGGGATCATGCCGCCGGTAGGGGGCGCGGTGGGACCGCAGGAACCGCCGCCGGTGCCGCTGCCGCAGCCGCAACAGATGATGCCGGCGCAGCCGCCCGCGGCGCCACCGCCGCCGCCGGTGCAGATGGCGCCGGCGCAGCCGCCGACGCATTCCGCACAGCCGACGGGTGGGGCGCCGCAAGCGCGATGAGGCTGGTTGTACTGATCCTCGCGTTCTGCGCGGGTCTTGCCTGCGCCGGCGAAAACCGGCAAGACGGGGTCAGACCCAAGGGTCAGACCCCAGCCACGCAGTCGCCGCAGGCCGGGGGGCAGACCCTTGGGTCTGACCCCGGTTTACCGGTTTCAGCCAGACCGCGCGTCGCCCTGGTCCTGAGCGGCGGCGGCGCCAGGGGCTTCGCCCACGTCGGCGTCCTGCGCGCCCTGCAGGAAATGCGCATCCCGATCGACATCGTGGTCGGCACCAGCATGGGCAGCGTCATCGGCGGCGCCTGGGCCGCCGGCGCCTCCCTGAAAGACCTGGAAAAAATGGCCGCCACCACCGACTGGGACAGCGTGGTGGCCGACCGTCCCGCACGCGACGAGCTGCACTTCCGCCGCCGCGACGAAGACATCCAGCTGCCCTCCCGCATCGAGTTCGGCGTCAGCCTGAAAGGCGTGCAAGGCCCGCCCGCCGCCGCCGGCAATGCCGCGCTCGAAATGGCCCTGCAACGCCTGCTGCCCCCCGGCACGCGCGACCTGCCGGTCAGCCAGCTGCCGCTGCCGTTCCGCTCCGTCGCTTCCGACCTGCTGACCGGCGAGCTGGTGGTGCTCGACAACACTCCCCTGTTCCAGACCATGCGTGCCTCGCTCGCCGTGCCCGGCGTTTTCGCCCCGGTGCGCATCAAGGACCACCTGGTGGTCGATGGGGGCCTGGTGCGCAACCTGCCGGTCGACATGGCGCGCGCCATGGGCGCCGACGTGGTCATCGCCGTCAACGTCGGCACCACGCTGGCGCCGGAAAAGGACCTGGGCAGTGCGCTCGGCGTGGCCAACCAGATGCTGCAAATCCTGACCGAGCAGAACGTGCAGCGTTCCCTCAGCGAATTGCGCAAGGACGACGTGCTGATCGCCCCGAAACTGGACGGCATCAGCTTCCTCGATTTCTCCACCTGGGACAAAGCCATGGCCGCCGGCGAAGCCGCCGCGCGCGAACTGGCGCCGCGCCTGGCCGCGCTAGCCCTGCCGGAGCGCGATTACATCAGCATGGAAAGCCTGCGGCTGGCGACGCCGCTCGACGCCGACCGCCCGGTCAAGCTGGCCAAGGTACAGATCCAGGGCACGCGCGACGTGAACCCCGAAGTGCTGGTCAGGCAATCGGGCCTGGAGCCCGGCCAGCCGACGACGCGCGAACAGGTGCGGCAAGCCGCCGTCGCGCTGTACGGCCGCGGCGACATGGCGCGCGTGGAAACCGACATCGACGACGTCGACGGCGAGCGCACCGTGACCATCCGCGCCACGGAAGCGGAATGGGCGCGCAGCCGCATGCGCGTCGGCCTGGAGCTGACCAGCGACTTCCGCGACTCGAACGACTTTGCCATCAAGGTGATGCACGTACGCTCCGCGCTCAATGCCTGGGGCGGCGAATTGCGCACCGAAGGGCGGCTGGGCAATGAGCGCGGCATCGGCGTCCAGTGGTGGCAGCCGCTGGGCGCGGGCGCGCAATGGTTCGTCATGCCCTCGGCGCAGATCGGCAAGATCGCGGGCGATATTTTCCAGGACACGCGCCGCCTGGCGCGCGTTTCCTATAGCGCGCGTGCGGCATCGTTCGCGGTCGGGCGGCAATTCGGCAATTGGGGCGAATTCTCGATCGGCGTCGCGCGCCAGGCGTATTCGGTGCGGCCGCTGATCCCCGAAATGCCGGGCGCGCTGATACAGCGTGCCTATGACACCACCAGGTTTGCGCGCTTCCGGGTCGATACGCTGGACTCGCTGGCCTTTCCGACCCGTGGCACGCTGCTGACGATCGGGCGCGAACGTACGCCCGGCAGCGGACAGGGTGTCGGCACCGCGGCATCGAACTGGGGCGCCACGGTGCTGCAGGCGTTCCGCGTCGATAACTGGGCCGGACACCTTTCGCTGGAATGGGCCAAGGCGCAGGCCGGCGCATCGCCGGTGGCGCTGGGCGGCTTCCTGCGGCTGTCGGGAACGCCGACCAATTCGATCCAGGAGCCGACCATGATGCTGGGCCGCGTAGTGCTGGCGCGGCGCATCGCTTCGCTGCCGAGTGCTTTCGGCGGCACCATGCGGGCCGGGTTCTCGCTGGAGGCGGGCGGTGGCTTCGACCGGGCGTCCGATGCCAAGGGGCGGGCTTTGCAGCAGGCGGGGAGTGCGTTCTTGTCGGTGGAGACGCGGTTTGGGCCGCTGTTCCTGGGGGCGGGGGCGACGCGGGAGGGGGAGCAGACTTTGTATTTGTTCCTGGGGCCGGTTTGGTGAAACCGGTAGGGCGGGGTCTGACCCACAGGGTCAGACCCCTGTCTACGCAAGCGCTGCGGGCCCGCGCCGGCTGCTCAGACGGGGTCTGACCCTGCGGGTCTGACCCCGGTTTACCGGTTTTCGTCGTCATCCCCGCGCAGCTTCTTGTCGATCAGCTTCTTGCCGGCCTGGCGCTCGGCAGTCGTGCGGTTCTTGTCATGCACCCCCGCCGCACGCGCCTTGGCCAGCGCCGCAATCGGATTGCGCGGTTTGCCAAAGTGCTGCGAAGGCTCGACGCGGATCCGCATCTTCTGCCGGGTCGCCAGTTGCTTGTTAGCCATTACAGTACATAACGCGACAAATCTTCGTTGACGGACAGCGCATCCAGCCGCTGGTTCACGTACGCCGCATCGATGGTGACGCTCTTGTCTCCGGCTTCGGTCGCCGAATAGGAAATCTCTTCCAGCAGCTTTTCCATCACCGTGTACAAGCGGCGCGCGCCGATATTCTCGGTGCGCTCGTTGACCTGGAAGGCAATCTCCGCCAGGCGGGTGATACCCTCCGGCGCAAAGTCCAGGTGCACGCCTTCGGTGGCCAGCAAGGCCTCGTACTGCTTGGTCAGGCAGGCATCCGTACTGGTCAGGATACGCTCGAAATCGGCGATCGACAGCGATTCCAGTTCCACGCGGATCGGGAAGCGCCCCTGCAGCTCAGGGATCAGGTCCGACGGCTTGGACAGGTGGAAAGCGCCCGACGCGATGAACAGGATATGGTCGGTGCGCACCATGCCGTACTTGGTGTTGACCGTGGTGCCTTCCACCAGCGGCAGCAGGTCGCGCTGCACGCCCGCACGCGACACGTCGGCGCCGCCCACTTCCGAGCGCGAAGCGATCTTGTCCACCTCGTCCAGGAACACGATGCCGTTCTGCTCGACGTTGACGAGCGCCTTCTTCTTCATCTCGTCCTCGTTGACCAGCTTGGCCGCTTCCTCGTCCAGCAGCAGCTTCATGGCTTCCTTGATCTTGATCTTGCGCGCCTTCTTGCGGCCGCTGCCCATGCCCGAGAACATGGACTTGATCTGCTCCGTCATTTCTTCCATGCCCGGCGGCGCCATGATTTCCATGGTCGGGCTTTGCTCGGCCAGTTCGATCTCGATTTCCTTGTCGTCCAGCTCCCCCTGGCGCAAGCGCTTGCGGAAAGTCTGGCGCGTGGCATCGTCGGCGCGCGGTTCCGCCGGCGTGGTGGCGAATCCGAAGTCGCGCGGCGGCGGCAGCAGGATGTCGAGGATACGGTCCTCCGCCGCATCTTCGGCGCGCGCGCGCACCTTGGCCATTTCCGACTGGCGGGTCTGCTTGACGCCGATATCGATCAGGTCGCGGATGATGGTGTCGACGTCGCG